>NZ_JBMHYI010000032.1:0-143247 GCF_058498515.1 Bryocella sp. | reverse complement strand
TCACAAAACTTCTTCGAATTTACCCTTCAGTCGGAGCAGAAGTCTCGCCAGCCTTCGCCGGCGCACCTGGCTTGGTGATGTCGATGCCGCCCTTGAAGAACGCGCCATCCTCAATCGAAATGCGCGCCGCGATCACATCGCCCGTAAGCGAGCCTTCGCTGCGGATGTCCACACGGTCGGAAGCCTGGCAGTTGCCACGCACCTTGCCCAGCACGACAATCTCGCGGGCGAGGATGTTGGCGGCCACCTGGCCATTGCGGCCAACCGTCACGCGGTTGCCAGGCAGGTTGATGGTGCCTTCCACCTTGCCATCGATGTACAGCGACTCGGAGCCCGAGAGCTCACCCTTGACCACCAGGCTCTTGCCGATGGTCGCCTGATCGCTGGCCGTAGCCGTCCCCGTGGCCGTCCCCGTGGGACGCGCCTCATAGCCGCCGGTGGCGGGAGTCGCCGGGCGCGCCGGCTCCGGAGTTGTCGGCGTCGAGCTGCCAGGCTGATTCGGTTTCCACATACAATCTTTTTCCTTTCCGGAATCTCTCGGTGTTGCTCTCGTTCATCGTTGCCCAGCAAGGCCGGACGCGTCGAGCGCGCAGTCTTCTCCGGCCTCGCCGAAGCTCCCGCGCTTGAGTTCACGATACTACTTCGGCAACACCCCGTGCGGCCCACCGTAACCCCAAATGCGCATGGATGGTAACCCTTTTTTCACGCCCGTCCACAGGACTTCATACGACACAGGAAGACTGTGAAAAGTGCCAAGCGAAAACAGTGCCAAGTGAAAAGTGCAACGAGGGTGGCGCCCTGTCGTCGGTATGCCTTTACTTGACCCTTGACCCTTGACCCTTGACCCTTGACCCTTGACCCTAATCCCTCTGTCCCTCCGGTACCTCGTCAGCATCTTCTACCAACGACGTCGTCCCCAGAAGATCGAATGTGACTGCCGCAAGCCCCGTCGGCCGCAGCGTCGCCCGGATCGGACCTCGATGCCACGTGCTGGCCGCGCAAACGGGGCGGGGAATCGGATTCAGCGGCCAATTCGCCAGCTTCTGGCTCACCGCCGCTCGCCGCGACCCCAGCTGGAAGACGATCCCCGTCAGCGTCGTCGACTTCACCAGCACATGCAGCCCGCAATAGGCCGCATAGTCCCGAAACCACACCGCCTCGGAGATCTCGGGATCGAAGTCCGGCAGATGCAGCGCTGTAATATGCCCTGTCACCCGGTCGACCGAAAGCCACGGCCCTGGCTGCCAGCTCCATCGGACAGCCTCGCCCGGCAGCGCATCGTTGATCCGCAACGCCCGCCGAATCACAAACGTACGGTCGGTGATGTCATGAAACTCCCCGACCGTCCACTCCTTCATCGCGCCATCCACCGAGAGCGGCCGAACCTTGAGCGTTGTCGCCTCTTGGCTGCGGTCCTCCGCGGTAGCCTCGGGCGGCGTATACGGAACCTTGCGGACTGGCCCGAGCATGACGGTATGAGGCTTGGGAGGCGCGGCCAGGGCTGTGGGGAGATACAGAACAGCCAGAAGTGGCAGCAAAACTCTAAAAACTCTACGGATGGGCTGCATGGCAACGGAGCATAGCATGCCGCACTTCCCAAATCCGGGGAAATCTTGTACCCTCGGTAATGGTGCGTGTCCCTTCCGCCGTCTTCGTCTGCCCCCTGGCAGGCTGAGAACCAGAAGCCCACGATACAGGACGTAAAAGGTCTGCGGGGTATGAAGCCCCGTAGCCAAATGAGTGCGGACTCCTTGCGGGGTTCCCCTCGAAGGAGACTGTTTGTCGAAGGAAGATGCAATTGAGGTAATGGCGGTCGTCGTCGAGACGCTGCCAAACGCGCTGTTCAAGGTCGAGCTCGAGAATAAGCACCAGGTTCTCGCGCACGTCTCAGGCCGCATGCGCAAGAACTTCATCCGCATCCTCCCCGGCGATCGCGTAGCCATCGAGCTCAGCCCCTACGACCTGAATCGCGGACGCATCGTGTATCGCTACAAGTAACCCGTTGTACGTTTCACGTTCTGCGTTCTACGCGTAAGCAGGGACGAACAACGTACAACGCACAACGTAGAACCGAGGATTCTCATGAAGGTCCGTGCATCCGTCAAGCCGATCTGCGACAAGTGCAAGGTAATCCATCGCAAGGGTGTCGTTCGCGTCATCTGCGAGAACGCCAAGCACAAGCAGCGTCAAGGCTAAAGCTGAGTGCCAAGTGTCGAGGGCCAAGTGATCTCACTTGACCCTTGGCCCTGAACCCTTGGCACTGACCGCTCCACCGGCCCCTCCAGGCTAGTTCGCCGATGTCAAGGCGTGCGTTGAACCCGGAGGAGGTAAGAGCCATCAGCAGGAAAGATGGCCAGACCAGCCGGAACCAAATCACCCCGCTCCTCTGCCAGTCAGAATGAGCCCAACCGAAAGGCACCCGCATGGCCCGTATCGCTGGCGTCGACCTGCCCCCCAACAAGCAGGCTCGCATCGCCCTCACGTACATCTACGGCATTGGGAACCCCCGCGCCCTCAAGATCCTTGAGAAGGCCGGCATCGACCCGCTCGCCAAGATGGCCACCCTCGACGAGGACCAGCTCAACAAGATCCGTCAGGTCATCGAGCAGGAAGGCCAGATCGAAGGCGATCTCCGCAAGGAAATCAGCCTGAACATCAAGCGCCTCATCGAAATTCAGTCGTACCGTGGCCTCCGCCATCGCCGCAGCCTCCCGGTCCGCGGCCAGCGCACCCACACCAACGCTCGTACCCGCAAGGGCCCCCGCAAGGGCACCGTCGCCGGTAAGAAGAAAGTGACGAAGTAAGCCATGGCAACCAGCAAACAGCAGCAGAAAACCAGCGGAGCCAAGGCCGGCAAGGGTAAGAAGTTCAAGAAGCGCGAACGCAAAAACGTTCCGTTTGGTCTTGTCTTCATCCAGGCTTCGTTCAACAACACCATCGTCACCATCACCGACCAGCAGGGCAACACGCTGTCGTGGAAGAGCTCGGGTTCGCTCGGCTTCCGCGGTTCGCGTAAGGGAACCCCGTTCGCGGCGCAGCAGGCAGCAGTCAACGCCGCCAACGCCGCTCGCGAGCACGGCCTGCGTGCGGTGGATGTTCGCGTCGCCGGCCCCGGTTCCGGCCGTGAGAGCGCCATCCGCGCCCTCGCTGCCGCCGGTATCGACGTTCGCTCCATCCGCGACGTCACGCCCATGCCCCACAACGGCTGCCGTCCGCCGAAGCGTCGCCGGGTGTAAGTACAGCTTCTAGCTCCTAGCCGTTAGCTCTTAGCTGGCGGCTGGGAGCGAAGCATTCTTGCTTCTGGCTAAAAGCTAGAAGCTAACGGCTAAAAGCTCGGCAGTTACGCTGCCGTTCGGATCGTGAAGAAGGGCCTGCCGGCCTGTAAAGCGATCGACACCAGAAGTTATTGGAGAGATAGAAAATGGCACGTTATACAGGACCCGTCTGCCGCCTTTGCCGCCGCGACGGTCAGAAGCTGTTCCTCAAGGGCGCAAAGTGCTTCACCGACAAGTGCGCCGTCGAAAAGCGCAACTTCCCCCCGGGACAGCACGGCCAGTCCAAGAAGATCAAGAAGGTTGTCGGCTACGGCCTGCAGCTGCGTGAGAAGCAGAAGGCCAAGCGCATCTACTTCACGCTCGAAGGCCAGTTCCGTGCCTACTACGAGAAGGCTGCCCGCAAGACCGGCGTCACCGGCGAACTGCTCCTCCAGCAGCTCGAGACCCGTCTCGACAACGTCTGCTATCGCCTCGGTTTCGCGATGAGCCGCCGCCAGTCGCGCCAGGTTGTCCGTCACGGCCACATCCAGGTCAACGGCCGCAAGGTCAACATCCCGAGCTTCCAGTGCAAGATTGGCGATGTCATCGCCATCCGCGAGAAGTCGAAGGCCATGATCATCCTCGAGGAGTCGAAGAACTTCATCGGCGGCCAGAACCGCGTCACCTGGATCGATGCCCAGCCCGAGAACTACAGCGGCAAAATCGTCTCACTGCCCAAGCGCGAAGAGATTCAGCTTCCGGTCAACGAGCAGCAGATCGTCGAACTGTACTCGAAGTAAGAGATAGCTGCTAGCCGTTAGCTTCTAGCTTTTAGCCGGTCCTGCCGCTTCCAACGGTTGTGATCTCTGAAAGCAGAAGCTAGCGGTTATGCACGCAGCCCAGCCTTTAGCTAGGAGCTAGAAGCTAACAGCTAGAAGCTGCCCTACCGCACCATCCCTGAACCGCCGCAGAATGCTTCGCGGAGGCAGGAGAAAGGAAATACCTACCCATGCTTTGGAGAGGTTTTCAAAAGCCCAAGCGTCTCGCCGTCGATCAGGAAACACTGACCCCGAACTTCGGTAAATTTTCCGCGCAGCCCTTTGAGCGCGGCTTCGGTACCACCATCGGCAACGCGCTCCGTCGCACCCTGCTTTCGTCCATCGAAGGCGCGGCGGTCACCGCCGTTCGCATCGAAGGTGTGCTGCACGAGTTCCAGTCCATCACCGGTGTGGTCGAAGACGCCACCGACATCATCCTGAACCTCAAGCAGATCCCGTTCAAGCTCAACGGCGACGGCCCCAAGGCGCTGTACCTCCGCGCCGACCAGGCGGGTCCCGTCATGTCGGGCATGATCGAAGCTGACTCCGACGTCGAAATCCTCGACCCCAACGTGTACATCTGCACGGTGAGCGAGGGCGGTCGCGTCGATATGGAGATGCGTCTCAAGCGTGGCCGTGGCTACGTCTCGGCCGACAAGAACTTCGACGCCGACCTCGGCATCGGCTTCATCCCCGTGGACAGCGTTCACTCGCCCGTCCGCAAGGTGAACTACCTCGTCGAGGCCGCTCGTCTCGGTCAGATCACCGACTATGACAAGCTCACGCTGGAGATCTGGACCAACGGGTCTGTTCTGCCCGCGGACGCCCTTGGGCTTTCCGCGAAGCTCCTGAAAGACCACATGACCATCTTCATCAACTTCGAGGAAGAGATCGAAGCCGGTGGTCACGACGGTCTGGACGGCCCGCAGATCCGCAACGAGAACCTCAACCGTTCCGTTGAGGAGCTCGAGCTCTCCGTCCGCAGCTACAACTGCCTCAAGAACGCGAACATCTCCACCATCGGCGAGCTCATCCAGAAGACCGAAGCCGAGATGCTCAAGACCAAGAACTTCGGCCGCAAGAGCCTGAACGAGATCAAGGAAATCCTCGCGCAGATGGGCCTCAGCCTGGGCATGAAGATCGACGAGAACGGCAACCCCGTACCCGGACCGACCTCCGTGCTCCCGGCCGCAACCCTGGCCGCCAGCTATGGCAGCTTCGAAGACGAGGAAGACGACGACCTCGACCTCGAACTCGCCAACGAGTCGGAAAACTTCTAAGAACAGGGCCCAGGGTTTAGGGCTCAGGGTCCAGAAAACATCGCGGGGCGGAACTCTCGCCCCGCAGCATTCTTCAGCAGAGCAGGACAGAGAATGGCATCACGAATAGAAACGTTCCGTGACTTGATCGTCTGGCAGACGTCGATGGATCTGTCCGTGGCTATCTATCGGCTGACCGGCACGTTTCCTCCCGAGGAGAAGTACGGTCTCACCAACCAGCTACGTCGTGCTTCCGTATCAGTCCCGAGCAACATCGCGGAAGGATTTGGTCGCGGAACCCGCAAAGATTATCGGCAGTTCCTGGTCGTTAGTCGCGGATCAGCGCTCGAACTCCAGACGCAACTAACTCTCGCGCGGCGGCTCGGTTTCGGTCGGCTCGTCGAATTGGAACAAGCCGAATCGCTCGCGGACGAAGTTGTTCGCATGCTGTACGGCATAGTCCTCAAACTCTGATCCAGTTCCCTTGGCCCTTGGCCCTTGAAACTTGGCCCTCAGAACAACCAGCAGCAACCGGCCGACAGCAATAGCTGGGCCGAAGGAGACTCTCGATGCGTCATCGTAAAGGCGGCTTTAAACTCGGCCGCAACACCTCTCACCGCCGCGCTCTTCTGCGCAATCTCGTCACCTCCATCATCCTCCACGATCGCATCGAGACGACTCTGACCAAGGCCAAGGCCTCGCGTCCCATCGTCGAGAAGATGATCACCCTCGGTAAGAACGGCAGCGTGCACGCTCGCCGCCAGGCTCTCGCCTACCTCATGACGCCGGAAGCCGTCGATCGCCTCTTCAAGATCGTCGCCCCGCGCTACGCGACCCGCCCCGGCGGCTACTCGCGCATCGTCAAGGCCGGCCCCCGCAAGGGTGATGCCGCCGAGGTCGCCTTCATCGAGCTTCTCGATGCAGAGAACGAGCTCGAGGCCAAGGCCGCTAAGCGCGAGCAGGCACGCGAGCGTCGCCGCGAAGAGCTCCAGAAGCAGCTCGAAGCCAGCCAGGGCAACGACGAACCCCAGTCGTAGTCAAACTGGCATCTGGTAACTGGCAATCTGGAAACTGAATTGCACATCGGCACAAAGGGCGCGCCATCAGGCGCGCCCTTTGTGCTTCAGAAGATCATCCGGGCCATCATAACGCGACTGACAACTCCAGACCCACGTCTCCAGACTCGATCGCAATCTTCTCCCGCACGGTTGGCATACTTCCTGTCGCCAATCACTACAATGGAATCAGGAGTCATGAGACCCTAGCCCGTCGACCCCGTACCGTTTCGGAGGTCCGGACCTAAAGTCTCTCTTTTGAACACTTGCAAAAAAAGCGGGGGGGGGGAGGGGGTACATATCATCCCTCCCGAGCCCTGGCTCTGGACCCTTGGCCCTGAACCCTTGGCCCTCGCTCTACTTGATGTCCCGCCAGTTGTCGCCCAGCCCAACTTCCGCGACGATAGGCACCGAGAACTCCGCAGCCGACTCCATCTCGGTTTTCACCAATTCCTCCATAGCCGCGGCCTCTTCCGGCACCACGTCGAAGAGCAGTTCATCATGCACCTGCAGCGTCATGCGGCTCTTGAGCTTCTTCTCCCGCATCGCCACATCGATCCGCAGCATGGCAATCTTGATCAGGTCGGCAGCGGTGCCCTGCAGCGGCGTGTTGATGGCAGTACGCTCCGCAAAGCCCCTCTGATTAGGATTGCGCGACTGAATATCCGGGATCGGCCGGATGCGCCCGAACGCCGTCCGCACGATCTGCGTCTTGCGCACTTCTTCCAGCGTGCGCTCGATGAACGCCGCCACGCCCTGGTAGCGCTCGAAGTACCGCGCGATGTACTCCTTCGCCACCGACTGCTCGATATTGAGCTGAGCCGCAAGCCCGAACGGACTGATGCCATACACGATGCCGAAGTTCACCGCCTTCGCCCGCGCCCGCGTCTCCTTGTCCATCGTCGCCGCGTCCACGCCGAACACCTCCGCCGCCGTTAGCGTGTGGATGTCCTTCCCCGTCCGATAGGCATCGACCAGCAGCGGGTCGCCGGAGAAGTGCGCCATCAGCCGCAGCTCAATCTGCGAGTAATCCGCGCTCATCAGCATGTTGCCCGGCGCCGCGATGAACGCCGCCCGGATCTCGCGCCCAATCGCCGTTCGCACCGGGATGTTCTGCAGGTTCGGATTCGTCGACGATAGCCGCCCCGTAGCCGTACCCACCTGGTTGAACGTCGAGTGGATCCGTCCCTCTGCATCCGCCAGCTGCGGCAATGCATCGAGGTATGTTCCCTTGAGCTTCTGCAGCTGCCGATGCTCCAGCACCTCCGCTGCAATCGGATGCGCCAGCGCCAGCTCTTCCAGCACATCCTGAGCGGTCGAGACGACCTTGCCCTTGCCGTACTTCATCGGCTTCGGCAGGTCCATCTTATTGAACAGCACATCGCCCAGCTGCTTCGGCGAGTTGATGTTGAACCGATGCCCCGAGCCCGCGTAGATGCGTTCCGCCAGGTCGTCGATCTGCACCGCCAGCCGCGACGACTGCTCCCGCAGCAGCTCGATATTCACCCGCACACCCACCTGCTCCATCTGCAGCAACACCGGCACCAGCGGCAGATCGAGCTTCTCATACACGTCAGGCAGCGAGCTGGATTCAGACAAGGGGCCAGGGTCCAGGGCCAAGGGCCCAGAGTGCGGGTCCATCGTTGCAGCGGCAGTATTCTGAGTCCTGGGCCCTGAACTCTGGGCCCTCGCACCTTCCAGCATCTCCTTCGAGAAGGCCCCACCGAGCCCAGGCTCGTCCTTCAAAATCTCGTGCTCAACCGTCGCTTCATGAAGCTGCGCGGTCAGCGTCTCCGCGAGCTTACTGATCGCGGACGCGGCCTCGGGTAGACGCTGCGGATCGGTGGGATTGTCTTTGCTCGGCTGATGCTTCAGCGCACGAGAGGTCGAGCGCGCCGCAATGTCCGCGAGTGTGTGCGAGCCATGCGTTGGGTTAAGTAGGTAGCTCTCGAGCATCACGTCCGTGACTGGACCACGCAGCGTGACATTGTGCGGCTCGAGCGCCCGCAGCACTGCCTTCAGATCATGCACCAGCTTCGGCAGCGACGCATCCTCCAGCGCCTCACGCACTCCCGGCGCATCAAGGCTCACACGCAGCGCATGCTCCGACGTAGCAGCCAGACCCAGCGTGCAGCCCACGTCGACAGTCTTCGCCTCTGCGGCCATACTGGCTGCAATCTCAGCCGCGGATGGAACCGGCGCTCCGAACAGCGACATCGTCTCCGGAGGCGCGGGCTCAGCCTCTTCCGCAGCGCTCTCATCGCCGCCTTCAGCGGCGATCTCTTCGGTGATCGCCTGCAACGTCTCCGCGATAGCAATCGCAAGCCCCGCAGGCGATGGCAGCGAGCTTCCCGCATCGTTCGCCGCGACCCGCGCCGTAGCGATCACCGCCGCAATCTCCTCATCCTTCGGCGCAAGGTTGTAGGTCGTCGCGACCGCCTGCACATCCGGCGCAAGCTCCTTCAGCAGTGTCGTGAACTCCAGCTCGGTGAACAGCGCGCGGCACGCCGCGTTGTCCAGTGGCACCGTGCGCATCGCCTCCAGGTTCACCTCGATGGGCACCGTCGTGTGGATGGTGACGAGCTCCTTCGAGAGCAGGATGTTGTCCCGGTTGTTCGCCAGCGACTCGCGATAGGTCTTGCGCTTGATGGCCTCAGGTGTTGCAACCGCCGCATCCATCGCGGCTTCCACCGTGCCAAACTGCTGAATGAGTTCGACCGATCCCTTATCGCCGATTCCCGGCGCTCCAGGGATGTTGTCGATCGAGTCGCCGCGCAGTGCCATCACGTCAATGACCTTGTTCGGAGGCACGCCCAGCACCGCCTCCACGCCGGCAGGGTCGAGCACGAGATTGTCCTTGGTCGGGTTCAGGATGCGCACATGCTCGTTCACGAGCTGCATCATGTCCTTGTCGGGCGAGACCACGAAGACCTCGTGCCCAAGCTCAGCAAGCCTGCAACTCAACGTGCCAATCACGTCGTCGGCCTCGAAGCCTTCGAAGTACACGATAGGAATGCGAAACGCTTCAAGCGCACGTCGAATATACGGCTGCTGCTGGATCAGGTCCGGCGGCGTCTCCGCGCGGTTCGCCTTGTAGCCCGCGTATTCGACCGCCTCAAACTGCTGCGTCTTCATATTGAACTTCTGCACATCCTTCAACTGCCCCGCAAGCTCGTTGCGATGCACCGGAGCGCCCACGTCGTACACCGCGGCCAGGTACTCGGGCTGGAAGTCCTTGCGCAGCTTGTTCAGCATGTTCACGAACACGTACGTCGCGGCGGTAGGCACACCGGTGCGCGTCGTCATCGGCCGCGAGCGCTGCATCGCGTGATACGCGCGGTAGATGAACGCCATCGAGTCGAGGAGGTAGACAGGTGGCTTCTTGCCAGATTGGGTCTTATTGTCGGTCACGGTGGACATAGTCCATTCGATGGTACGGCCCGTCACAGCGGCTTGGCGAACTTGCTTGTTACCTTGTGCAAACAAAGTGTTGCAGGAGAATTTTTTATGCGTATTCGTTGGATGTTGTCGGGCCTGGTGGTTGCTTCGCTGGCCCTGCCAGGTCTGCCGGCCAAGGCACAGATTCCGGCGCCGTTTCCGCACATCGTTGCGATGTCCGCGGACCAGAACGCCGTCGTGGGCGTGATGCGTGCGATGTACCACGCGGCGGCGACCGACGACCTCATGAAGTTCCATGAGCTGATCGCGCCGGGATTTTATGCCTTCGATGGAGGCAAGCGCTATGAGGCCGAGGAGTTGATGGGCATGATCATGGACTATCACTCGAAGGGCATCAAGTTCGTGTGGGCCGTGACCAAGCCGGATGTGCACATCGCCGGAGACCAGGCCTGGGTCACCTACACCAACTCCGGCTCGATCACGATGGGCAAGGGACAGACACCGACACCCACGACCTGGCTCGAGTCCGCCGCGCTGGTCAAGCGGAATGGTACGTGGAAGCTGGCGTTCCTCCACTCCACGCGCGTGCCGGTAACGATGCCGACGAAGTAGCTACGTGATCAGCATGCAGTCGCCATAGCTGAAGAAGCGATAGCGCTCGGCGACGGCATGTGCGTAAGCGCGGAGCGCGGTCTGGCGTCCCCAATCGAGCTCGTCGCGATGCGCATCGCCGAGGAACGCGCTCACCAACATCAGCAGCGTGGACTGCGGCAGATGGAAGTTCGTCAGTAGACTGCTGACGAGCAGGAAGCGATCATTGAGGACGGGCGAGAGGAACAGGCTCGTTGCTCCGGAGTGTGCGGCAATCTCTGCGCCTTCCGGCGTGATCCGCGCGATGTGCTCCAGCGTTCGCGTCGTCGTCGTTCCCACGGCAACGACGCGGCGTCCTTCGCTCTTGGCGCGGTTAAGCGCCTCTGCGGTCTCGGCCGAGAGCGTATAGGGTTCGGCGTGCAGGTGGATGTCCTCAGTACGCTCAACGCGCACCGGTTGAAACGTACCGAGCCCAACGTGGAGCGTAATCGTCGCCAGCTCCACGCCCCGCACGCGCAGCGCGTCGAGCACCTCCGGCGTGAAGTGCAGGCCGGCTGTTGGCGCGGCAGCCGAACCACGCTCGCGTGCATACACCGTCTGGTATCGCTCGCGATCCTCCGCAGTGTTGGGCGTAGCCCTATCGCGGTGGATGTACGGCGGCAGCGGCAGATGTCCGATGCGATCAAGGGCCGCGTGGAACTCCGTTGAGCCAAGATTGAAGCGCAGAGTGCGCTCACCAAACTCACCCGTCTCGATCACCTGGGCACTGAGCGCCGCGTTCCTCTGCGTGCGTGGCGTCCACTGCGTTTGCAGTTTGTCTGCGTCTGAACTGTGCTCATGGAACAACAGCGTCTCGCCGGGCTGCACTTTTTTTGCTGGCTTCACCAGCGCGCGCCAATCATTGTGCCCTTCGGGATTGGGCAAATGCTCCACGAGCAGCACCTCGACCAGCCCACTTGGAGCCGGTGAGTTGTGCTGTGTCGTGAGTCCTGCGCGCGTCGCGAACAACCTCGCCGGCAGCACGCGCGAATCGTTCATCACCAGCAGATCCCCGGGCCGCAACAGGGAAGGAAGATCGGCGAAGTTGCGGTCCGCTAGCGCGCCGGTCGCTCGATCGACGGTCATCATGCGGCTGGTGCCGCGCGTCGCTGGCGGCTGCTGCGCGATGAGTTCTTCAGGAAGATCGAAATGGAAGTCGGAGACAAGCATGAAGGGCAGTGAGTAGACAGTAGAACGATAGTGAGTAGTGAAGAACGGCAAGCTCGGGTTATGACGTTGGCGAGGACATGCTCACCGCCTGATCCAGCGCGGCCTGCACGGCAGCGAGTGTTGCTTCCGGCGCATCGTTATCGACGGTGACGTGCGCGGGCCAGCCGAAGGTGATCGTCGCGAACGGCTTGGGGATCATGAAGCGGTCCCAGCTCTTCATCTCCCAGCGTTTGTCGGGCTGAGCATGGAACGCCCCGATCCACGTCGCTCCTGAGAGCTGTGCAAGCTGCACGGGGCCGGCTTTGCAGACCATGTTCGGCCCTCGCGGACCATCGGCTGTAAACGCGCAGCGATGTCCCTCGCTATAGGCCTGCGCCATCGAGCGTAATCCCGAAGCTCCACCGCGCGAACTGGATCCACGCAGCGGATAGAAGCCGAGATGCTCGACGGTACGCGCGATGAGTTCGCCGTCGAACGATGCGGAGATCAGGATCGCGATGTGCTTGTTCTTGAACCGATGCGCGCAGGTGAGCAGCGTGCGATGCCAGAACGCGAACACCACCGGCCCGGGAATCGTAATGCCGATCGGTACCGTGCTCCCACTCGCGTCGACCGCATTCACGTCGCGATAGCGCCACGTCAGCCCCATCAGGCGAATGAGCCACGCCGCCAGCCGCGGCACGATGGCGAGGATGATCTTCTGCTTGGTGGTGAAGTGCTGCACGCCTCTAGTTTACGTGGTGTGCACCTCGCTCTCGATGATCGAAGCGCAAACAAGAACCCCACCTCTCCCAGGGAAAAGAGAGGTGGGGCACCCAATCGGGTGAGAGGTTGCGAGACGTCGTCAGCTCTGACCGTGAACTCTAGCTGTAGCGCATCCAGCGCACGATCTCCGGCACGCTCGGCTTCTTGCCGTACATCAGGATTCCGATGCGGTAGATGCGGGCGCTCAGCGAGAGAATCCCCGCGATCGTCGCAGTCATCAGCGCGATCGAGAGCCAGATCTCCCAGGCCGGTACATGCGTCAGTGAGATGCGGAAGTTCATCAGCAGCGGGCTGCAGAAGGGAATCAGCGAAGCCACGCGGGCCAGCATCGAGTCCGGTGCGCGCATGATCGGGAAGATCATCACCATGCAGAACACCAGGGGGATGACCAGGAACATGTTCAGCTGCTGCAGCTCCTGTTCGCTGTTCGTCATCGCTCCCAGCGCCGCAGCGATGGAAGAGTAGATGAGGAAGCCGAAGAGGAAGTAGAGGACAAAGAACCCGATCTGGGCCAGGGTGATGATGGGGTGTCCATGGGTCGCGAGTCCAGGAGCAAGCCCCGAACCCGCAATCGCAAACGCCGCCAGCATCCACACACTGATCTGCGTGAGGCCCACCGCGCCGACACCGAGAATCTTGCCCGCCAGCAGTTCCTCCGGCTTGATCGTCGCCAGCAGCACCTCGAAGATACGGCTGGTCTTCTCGTCGATGATCGATCGCGCCGTGTTCATGCCGTAGAGCATGATCACCATGTACATCAGGAAGAAGAGCATGTACGCCGCGAGGAACGCTGTGCCCGCATCGCCGCTGGAGCTGGTGTCGATCTTCACCGGCGCCGTCAGTTGGTCGATGTCCCCGGTCGTGAGCCCATGCGCTGTCAGCCGCTCGCGCATCAGCACCGCACGGAGCGCGTCCTGCAGCGCGTTGGCGGTAGCAATGTCACCCGCCGAACGCGCGCTGTAGGCAACATCGGGACGTGCTTCCGCGGTAGCCCCAGGCAATACCCACAGATAGCCCGCAAGCGTGGAGTCCTTCGCATGCAGTTGTGCGTTGAGCTGTGCGCGCACGGCATCGGAGGGCGCATAGAGATCAACGCTCATCTGTGCCTGCTGGCCGCTCTCCAGCTGCTGCTTCATCTCTTTGCCGAAGCTCTCGCTCGATGTGACGATGGCCACGTGCGACTGCGTCTTCGAGGTCACCATCAGCAGCATGCTGCCGAAGATCAGCGTGCCCATGAGGATGGGGATGAGGACCGTGGCGAGGAGAAAGCCCTTGGTGCGGACGCGCTCCAGGTACTCGCGGCGAGCGATAAGGATGACGTTATGCATCGACCGTGCCTCCGTGTTCCGCATCGCCAAAGCTGGCCTTCACGCGCTCGATAAAGATCTCTTCGAGCGTCGGCTCGACCACCTCGAAACGCACGATGTTCGTCCCATGCTCCAGCGCGTGACGCAGCACGCACCGCGATTCCATGCCCTCGTACAGCTTCAACTCCGCCCCATCCTCGTAGAGCTTGTAGCTCTGCACCGAAGGATGGTCCAGGAAGCTCTCATCGCCGGTGTACACGATCTCCACGCGATTGCGGGGATACTGGCTCTTGATCTCGCGCATCGAGCCCGAGAGCAGCAGCTTGCCGCGCGAGAGCAGCGCGATCGAGTCGCAGAACTTCTCCACCTGGTCCATGCGGTGCGTGGAGAACAGGATGGCTTTGCCCTGCGCGCGCTGGTCGATGAGCACATCCATCAGCAGCTGCGCGTTCACAGGATCGAGGCCGCTGAACGGCTCGTCCATCAGGATCAGGTCCGGATCGTGCAGCAGCGCAGCGATGAACTGGATCTTCTGCTGCATTCCTTTGGAGAGCTCTTCCGTCTTTTTCGTCAGCGTGTCGGCAATCTGCAGCCGCTCGCACCATGCCACCGCGCGCGACTTCGCCGTCGACGCGTCGAGCCCATGCAGCCGGCCGAGGAACACCAGCTGGTCCAGCACCTTCATCTTCTTGTACAGGCCGCGTTCTTCCGGGAGGAAGCCCACGCGGGCAAGCTGCTGGCGGGAGAACGGCTGGCCGAAGAGCAGAACTCCACCGGAGTCCGGCATGGTCATTCCGATCATCATGCGGATGGTCGAGGTTTTCCCGGAGCCGTTTGGCCCCAGCAGGCCGAACATCGAGCCCCGCTCGATGTTGAGGGACAACCCCTCTACGGCAACCTTGGCTCCGTATTGTTTCCGAATTTGTTGTAGCTGGACGATGGGCATAAGTCTTTGAATTGACGCAAGTGTACGGCCCGGTCGAAGATCCCTAGCCCATCTTTTAGTACTTGAAAACGCAGTGTTTAGTAACCTCCCGCCGGGGTACTGACGGAAGGAATGGGTTTGTCGTGCTCCGCGGGGTCGAAGCATGTCGCGCAGGCATCCACTTCGCCAATACGTACCCGAGTACGTGTCCCAGCGAGAGACCTCCCAAACGCAGCGCTACTGCCTATGCTCAATACATTCGTGGACCCAGCGTCCGCCGGAGGTGTTTCCGATGGACCGTGCCCTGACCGACAACGTGGCCGATCGCCTGGAGGCGCTGGAGCGGCGGCAGGAGGAGCTGCTGCGTGAGCAGGATCGACTCAACCGCGAGCTGCTCGCTGCGCAGGAGCGCTTTCAGTCCTTCATGGATGAGAGCCCCTTCCTGAGTTTCGTCAAGACCATGGATGGCCGCATGGTCTACTACAACCGCCGCTTCGCCGAACGCTTCGGCATCTCCATGACTGCCTGGTTGGGCAAGACCGACTTCGATCTCTTCCCCGTGGACGACGCCAACGCCTATCGTGAGAACGACCTCGCCGTGCTGCGTGGTGGCCGCCTTCAGGTGCTGGAGGAGCGCAGCCGCGAGTCCGATGGCAGCCCATCACTCTGGCAGGTCCACAAGTTCCCCTGTTCGAGCGGAGAGGGCCTCACCATGCTGGGCGGCATCGCTGTGGACATCACCGATTCCATGCTGCGCGAAGAGAAGATGGCGCGTATGCGCAAGGAACTCGGCAGCCTGCGAGAGCAGGTAGAGATGATGAACGCCGTCGCCAGGCGCGAGCGCTCCGACACCATGAGCGAACGCAAGATGGAGATGGCACTGGTCGAGATGTAGCCAATGCGGAAGTCAACAACGACAAATGCCTCCACGCCGTGGAGGCATTTGTTCTTGCTGATGCTGGAGCGGACCTACACACCCAGCTCCGCACGGATCGCATCCGCAATCGCCTCAGCGTGCCTCCGCATCGCCTCTTCGCTCTCGGCTTCGATCATCACCCGCGCCAGCGCCTCGGTGCCGGAGTAGCGAATCACCACGCGCCCGCTATCCTTCAGCTCTTCCTCGGCCGCCTCGATCTTCTCGACTACAGACGGGATCGTGTCCAGCGGCTTCTTCTCCCGCACCTTCACGTTCAGGATCACCTGCGGATAGTTCTTCAGATCGGCGATCAGCTCACCCAGCGTCTTGCCGGACCGATGCATCACGTCAAGCACCACCAGCGCCGTCAGCAGTCCATCGCCCGTCGTCGCGAGAGCAGGGAAGAGGATGTGCCCCGACTGCTCGCCGCCCAGCGACGCGCCGGACTTGCGCATCTCCTCGAGCACATACTTATCGCCCACCGGCGCGCGCAGCATGTGGATCCCCGAGCGCTTGAACGCAGCCTCCAGGCCCATGTTGGACATCGTCGTCGCGACCACGATGTCGCCCGCGAGCAGGCCGCGTTGCTGCAGGTCGCGCGCGCACGCCAGCATCACCGCATCACCGTTCACCACATTGCCACGTTCGTCAGCGAAGAGCGCGCGGTCGGCATCGCCATCGAAGGTAAAGCCCATCGAGGCCTTGCGCACCTTCACCTCCGCAGCAACAATCTCCGGATGCAGCGCTCCGCAGTGGAGGTTGATGTTGCGTCCATCCGGCGACGCATGCGTCACCTCAATGGTACCGCCGAGTTCCGCGAACAGCTGCGGCGCAATCGCCGACGCCGCCCCGTTCGCGCAGTCGATCACCACCGTGCGATTGTCCAGCGAGATATCCGGCACGGCAGAGAGCAGGAACTCGATGTACTCACGCCGGAATGCCTCGTTTGCTTCGGGCAGCTCGCTCCCTTGGCCCTTGGCCCTTGGCCCTTGACCTTCGCCGAGCGCCTTCTCAATCTCTGCCTCAATCCCCATTTCGACGTCATCCGGCAGCTTGTATCCATCGCCGCCGAAGATCTTGATCCCGTTGTCCTCCCATGGATTGTGCGAGGCGGAGATGACCACGCCCGCGCTGAACCCATGCTTGCGAGCGAGAAACGCAATGGCCGGCGTCGTAATCACGCCCGCAAACTCCACCTTCGCGCCTGCAGCGTCAAGCCCTGCAATCAGCGTCGCGGCGATCCATGGCCCGCTCTCTCGCGTGTCCATGCCCAGGACGACTGTGACCGGCTTTGCCGGAGCCCCAAGCGTGGTCGCCAGCGCGACCCCGACCGCGTAGACCGTCGTCTCGTCCAGCGGCGCCTCCCCGGCGACCGCGCGAATCCCGTCTGTTCCAAACAACTTCCGCATCTCTACAGCCTAACCTTTCGAGTCCAGGGATAAGGTCTTTTGGGGATGAGATCTAGCTCTTGCTCGTCTCGACCACGTCCGCCTGGATGCGTCCATGAGCCAACCGCGCCGTGATCCTGTCCCCAGCCTTCGCGGAGTCCCCTGACCGCAGTAGCCGGCCATCCGCCCCGTAGACCAGCGCATACCCACGCTCCAGCACCTTCACCGGACTCAGGGCCTCCAGCCGGCTAGTGAGCTGCTCGAGCCGTAGCGTCCTCGCGCGGGTCACGGCAACGGCGGTTGACTCTAACCGTGTGCGCAGGACTGCAGCGCTCCGTTCATCGACCGCAAGCCGCCGGCGAACATCCTGCCTTGCCAGCCGCGAGCCAAGCTGCCCAATCTGTGAGTTCTTGCGGGTGAGCCTGCGGCGCATCGCCGCCTCGGCCCTGAAACTCAATTCGTCGATCCGCTGCGCCCGTTGCCCCAAAGCGTCCTGCACCCGTCGCAGCACCATCGCCGAGCTGAGGCCCGCAAACTGTTGCCGCGCTCGCAGCATCTCGTACTGCCCCGCGCGACGCACCCTCGCGTCCAGCCGGGCCAGCCGCTCGCCGATTTGATAGTGCGCCGCCGTCACCAGTTCGGCCGCCGCGGAAGGCGTTGGCGCACATACATCCGCAGCCGCATCGGCAATCGTGCTGTCGGTCGCATGGCCAATGCCGGAGATCACCGGGACGTTGCACGCCGCAATCGCCCGCGCCACGCCTTCATCGTCGAAGCCGTGCAGGTCTTCCCAGCTTCCCCCGCCGCGCGCCACCAGCACCACGTCCGCCAGCTCCGGCCGCGCCGAGAACCAGTTCACGCCAGCGGCGACCTCGCGCGCACAGTTCGGCCCCTGCACCGCCGCGGGATAGATCAGCAGCCGCACTGCCGCATGGCGTCGCCGGCAAACCTTCACGATGTCCCGCAGCGCCGCGCCCTGCACACTGGTCACTACGCCAATACAACGCGGGAACGGCGGCAGCGCCCGCTTGCGGTCGAAGACGCCTTCCCGCCGCAGCCGCTCCTTGAGCTCGCGCACGGCGGCCAGCATCGCGCCCAGCCCCATCGGCTCCATGCTGTCGGCGACCATCTGCATCTGCCCGCGGCTCTCGTACAAGCTCAGCCCGCCGCGCACCCGTACGCTGTCGCCATCCTTCGGCTTGAATCGCAGCCGCTGCGCGCGGTTGCGGAACATCACGATGGAAAGCTGCGCCACCGAATCCTTGATGGTGAAATAGCAGTGCCCGCTTGCCGCCGGACGCCAGTTGGAGATCTCGCCCTCCACTGTCACCGTGCCATAGCCACGCTCGATTGTGCCGCGAACATGCCGCACCAGGTCGCCCACGCTCCATACCCGGGCTGGATCAGCGACAGGCGGAGTTGGCACGGGCTCACGTGCGATTGCCTTCGTAGGCGCTCGCGGTTCTGGCGTGGATGCGGCAGGTTGGGGAGTGGAAACGAGCGGATCCGGCGAAGGAAGCGGAAGCGTGTCGAAGAGTCCCGGCGGTCCGGAGCTCTCACGCGGAGAACTCCGCCGCTTTGGCGCAGAGCGTCCTCGGCGCAGCTCGGCCAGCGTGGGAATACCGCTGGGCTTGTCCTCTCCGGGCTTCATGCTCAGGTTGAGTGTACGCTGCGGGGTGTCGTGGAAAGCCACAGGCTGAGGCCTGCGCCAGCCGCAATGGCTATGCCTGTAGAAGTTCCTGCGCCTCGCGGATCAGATCTTCCGGCCGCACAGGTTTGAAGAGCACCCGGATGGGCCGCCGCGTGAGCTCGGAGTGCATCTGTACGTGCGAGTTGTTGCTCTCGTAAGCCGTCAGCATCAACAGCTTGCAGTCAGGAACCTCGCGATGGACGGCATCGGCCAGGTCCAGACCGCTCTCCCCGGGCATGGTAACGTCGGTGAGCAGCAGGGACGGCGAGAAGCTGCGAGCAAAGTCCAGACCCTCCGCCGCGTTATAGCGCGCTTCGCTCTCGAAACCATTGACCCGGAATACCAGGGACAAGGTGTCGGCGACCAGACGGTCATCGTCTACGATCAATATCCGTGGCTTCATGGACGCACCTCGATTCCGGCTGAATGGGGCGTGATCTTGTCGGGAGAAAGCCTGCCCATCACGACAGTCTCGGCAATGGTCAGAGTCATTACCCCAATAGACCCTGATTGCGGCGTTTCGACTCGAACGCCCGGTAAAAAATCCCTCTTCTGACGCTGGTAAATGGCCTGAGTTCAACCCACACTAGATCAGACCGCAAGCCAATGCCAGCCGGTGCGTAGGTTTTCACGGTACAGACGTATTCGCAGGATCAAATTGGGGCGGCGGGAGACTGAAGGTCAACAGTATGCATAAGTTTGCGCTCATTCTGGGTGGTCTCATCCTTACTCTCGCCCTGCTGGACGCCTTCCAGACGATCATCCTGCCGCGGCGTCCGGTGGGCCGGTTCCGCATCACGCGCCTGTTCTTTCTTGCCACCTGGACCCCCTGGCGCGCCGTAGCCCGCACGATCCGCACACCCAAGGCTCGCGACCAGTGGTACAGCTTCTATGGCCCACTCTCCCTGCTGCTGTTGTTTGTCCTTTGGGCCGCGCTCCTGGCCGGAGGATATGGCCTGATCTTCTTCGGCCTGCATACTCCGTTTCATGACCCAGCCAATCTGGCCGGCTCTCTGACGCAGCTTCGTACGGCGATGTATGTCAGCGGATCCACCATCTTCACGCTTGGCCTCGGCGACGTGGTCCCCTCGACCCACCTTGCGCGAGCGCTGGTGGTGGCCGAGGCTGGCACGGGCCTGGGCTTTGTCGCCCTGGTCATTGGCTATGTCCCGGTGCTCTATACCGCGTTCAGCCAGCGCGAGATCGCCGTCGCTCTCCTCGACGCTCGTGCTGGCTCCCCTCCCACCGCCGCCGAGCTGCTCGTGCGCCACAGCTTCACCGGCGGCAACGCTGCGCTGATCGAACTGCTGGCCGAGTGGGAGCGCTGGTGCGCCACGCTCCTCGAAACCCACATCTCCTACCCTCTGCTCTGCTACTACCGCTCGCAGCACGACAACCAAAGTTGGCTCGCGGCCCTCACCGCCATCCTCGACGCCTGCGCTCTGCTCATCACCACCGTCGAAGGCCCCGCGACCCGGCAGGCCCAGCTCACCTTCGCCGTCGGTCGGCACGTACTGGTGGATATCGTGCATGTCTTCCGGCAGGAGTCCATGGAAGCCGGCTTCTCACAGAAGCCCATGGACAGGCTCGCCGACGAGGAGTTCGCGCGGCTATGCAATGCGCTCGGCTCCGCCGGGTTTTCGCTCTGCGGCGACATGGAAGCCCACGCTCGCCTCCTGGCCATCCGCAGGCTCTACGAGCCCTCGACCTGCGCCATGGCCTACTTCCTCGGCCTGGATCTCCCGCGCTGGGTCGCTCCTCCTCGCGACCCGAACAAACGCAAGGACAACTGGACGACGGTCGCAGACCTCCGAACGCCCGCAGCCCTCGCCGATCGCCTCCGCTCGCATGTCAGCCCGCTCTCCACCGCAGACCACTTCACCGACGAAGACAGGCCCGGCGACTAGATTCGGCTCCTCGTCTTCGTGCAGTCGGAACGCAACAAGGCCGCCCAAGCTGGGCGGCATTTGTCGATCGCTTTGTCTCTTCGCGGCGTCAGCCGCAACTACGCTTATTGCAGTCCGGGAGCTCCGGTGCCCTGCGGGTTCAGCTTCTGCGTCGCGAACTCAGCGGCTACGCCCGGGTTCCCCTTGGAATCCTTATCCTTGTCCTTCAGCTGCGCGAAGATCTGGCGTGCCTGCTCCGGCTTGCCTTCCGCCTGGTACAGCTCGGCGAGCTGGATCTGCGCCAGGCCTGAGGGAACAGTGGCAGCGTTGGTCTTGGTCAGCTCGCCATATAGCTTCACCGCCTCGGAGTCGCGGCCGGTCTGCTGATACAGCTGCGCCAGCGCGAGCTTGCTCAATGCGGCCACGCCCGAATCCCAGCTCGAGGCCGACGCCTTCAACGCCGTCTCGGCCGATCCGTTCTGGCCCTCCTCCATATAGGTGAGGCCCGCGAAGTACCCGGCCAGGCGCCCGGCCGGCGTCATGCCGTATTGGTCGGCAACGCTCTTGAACTGTGCGTTCGCGGCAGCGGCGCGATCCTTCAGCGTCGGGAAGGTCTTCATCCCCGGAGGCAGCTCCTGCCCAGGAGTCGTCACCGGCGTCTGGTAGGTCTGGATCGCCGCGCCCAGAGCGGTCGAAGCCGCCGTCGAGCGGTGCTGGTAAAACGACCAACCGGCCACCAGCAACACCAACACGCCGGCGATGATGAGCCCGCGGGTAATGGCCGTGGAGCGGTTGTGCTTCGCCCAGTCGATGCTGTTCTCGGTCAGGCTGACAAACTTGTCCGGCTGCTTAAGCTGCTGTTTCGTTGCGTTATCCACTCGTGAATCCTTCGTCCAGAACCCCTGACGGATCAGGGAAGATTCGTCGGGGCCCACCGCCCGGACATCGCCTCAGTTTATCAGGATTACTGCGTTGCGCCGGGTTTTGACAGTTAGGAATGCGGTCAGAAGCGCCCCCGCGCGATGCCGGAGATAACACACGCGATTCGCACACTTCCTGCTTGCCAACCGTTATTCGCGCGGCATACTATCCGTCTCGCTATCGGTACAGTGCACTTCAAAAAGGGCACGCGCCAGATGGAGGCAGTGCGTTCAAACACAAGTAGCTGGACGACGAAAGGCCGAAGAGGGATCACCTCTCGGCGACCAGGAGCGAACCAAGTCATGGCATGGTATGCCTACTGCATCACAGAACGGAACGCCTATCCCGAATTAGCTCGTCATCGCCGCCCGATGCCTCTGGAGGGGCTGACCGGGCTTTTTGGAAACCAGACCTTCTTCTTTCCTGCGGCGGACCTCGCCGTCATCGTCTCGGAGCACCAGCCTGAGGACACCGCCCGGCTTTCCGGCCCACAAGGCCAGTCGGCGGCCCGGGATCACGCCCGCGTGATCTCCAGCTGCTTCTCGAAGTCAACCGTCCTGCCTTTCCGCTTCGGTACCTGCTTTGAGGACGACGACGCCCTGCGCCGTTCGGTCCGTTCCAACCAGCGTCACTTTATGGCCAACGTCGAACGCCTGCGCGGCAAGGCGGAGATGCACCTGAAGGTCGTCGTCGACGATATCTGCCCCGAATCCAAGGGACAGCGCGTCACCGGCGCCGCCGGACAGGAATATCTCTCCCACCTGCGCGAGTCCGCTGGACATCAGCGCGAGCGCCAGTCCCGTGCCCGCGCCCTGAGCCTGCAGATGCACCGCATGTTCCTCCCGCTCGCGGAGGAGATCACCTGCAAGCGCATGGAGTCGGGCAAGATGCTGCTCGACATCGCTCACCTCGTCGATAAGAAGACGGTCGAGCGCTACCAGAACAAGTACTCCACCGCGACCAAGGAATTGAAGGACTGCGCGATGCAGCTCTCCGGCCCCTGGCCGCCATATCACTTCGTTCACCGCGAACAAAGCCGCTCGCACGCATAGTCGCGAGCTGCCGCATGGATAGCAAAAGCTCCGGCCTCAGGCTGGAGCTTTTACTTTTTCAGCAGGTTGTCATGGTCGAGCGCAGTCATGCCTTCTGCTCGGCCTTTTCCGCAACCACAGCAGCCTTTTTCCGGCTCAGCACCAGACTCCGGCGCTTGCGGCTGTTGTCGCTGGCGTGGTCAATCTTGTTCCAGAACCCAATAAAGTAGTCCGCACCCGAGATCACCGAGACCGCAGTCATCCAGTACGTGGCCATGATCGCCGTGAAGGCTACTGGGAAGGGATACCACCCCATCTGCCAGTGATCCCAATGGTGGCTCAGGATGCACGCGACCACCGCAACGATCTGCACCACGGTCTTCAGCTTGCCCACATCGCTCGCGGCGATCGTGAAGCCCTCGTTCGTCGCAATCGACCGCAGGCCGCTCACCAGGAACTCGCGCCCGATCACCAGCACCACGATCCACGGCTTCATGATCTCCGGCGTATACGCCACCAGCAGGATGAATGCCGTACTCACCATCAGCTTGTCCGCCAGAGGATCCAGCAGCATCCCCAGCGTCGTGATCTGTCCTCGTTTGCGCGCCAGGTAGCCGTCCAGGCCGTCGGTGATCGAGGCCAGGATAAAGATGGCAGAGGCCAGGATCTCCTGCTCGCCGTGGACACCATGCACCGGAAACTTCGGGCTCAGCACCCAGATGAGAACGGGGACTGTGGCAATACGGCTCAGCGTAATGGAGTTTGGCAGGTTCACGTCGGCTGGGTACACGCCTCGGCGCGCCCGGGGCCGCCTCGACGTCCGGCGTACCCGATGCCCGGGGACCGGCGTTGCGGCCCGGTAAGGGCCATGGTCGCTACCTGCCATTCTGCCACACGCCGCGTGCCGCTGCGCTGTAGCGCAGATCACTTTACTTTGACCGGCCTGAACCGTATCGTTCCCACAGACCGTCGCAACCATTACAAGGGCCAATCAGGACTGCCATGTCGCTCCGCCGTGTTGCCATTGTGCCTGCCGCTCTTTGGAAGCTCCTTGCCGTCGGCCTCCTTGTTTGCTTTGGGATCGCGCATGGAGCTGCCCAGACCACCATCACCGGTACGGTCTACGCACCCAACGGAACCGATCCGCTTCCCAACATCCTCGTCTACGTCGCCGCTCCAGGCGTTGCTGTGCAGCCGTTCACCTCGGGCCCTGGATCGGACTGCGCGAACCAGAACGCAATCGTCAGCGGCAATCCGATCGCTGAGGCTGTTTCGGACTCCAAGGGCAACTTCACCCTGCAGTCCGTTTTGCTGACCGCGCTTGGCAGCGCCTCCGTGAACATCGTGGCGCAGGCTGGCAAATGGCGGCAGCAGTACCCCGGCACGCCAATCACCGGTGGCCAGGCCAATGGCCCGCTCACGCTGACGATGCCGGCCGCGGCGGGCCCGAACGCCGATCTCCCACAGATCGCCGTCGTGACGGGTAGTGCCGATGCTGTAGAGTGCGTGCTGCTTACCATGGGCATTCACCCGTCGGAGTTCACCGATGTAGGAGGCTCGGGCCACATCAATCTGTTTACGAGCGACGGCGCCGCCCAGACCAACTCGACGCAGGGCAGTGGCGGTGGCGCGAAGATTTCCTCGACCTCGGCATACACCGAGGCCAACCTGCTCTCCAACCAGACACCGATGAGCAACTACGACATGCTCATGTTCGGCTGCACGGGAAACTACCTCGACAGCGACTCCAACAACACGGCCTATCAGCAGAATCTGGCCAGCTACGCTAACTCTGGCGGGCGGGTTTTCGCAACCCATTACGGATATGTCTGGCTCAACAAGCAGAACACCTTTGCAACCGCCGCGAACTGGCGTATCGATGAGAGCAGTCTGCAGCCGGAAGGCGACTCCGACGGCCCTGGCACGATTACGGTGGACACCACCTCACCAACCTTCCCTGAAGGCAAGGTTCTCGCCGACTGGCTGCAATATATTGGCGTCTCGTCGACTTATGGGCAGATTCCGAACGTACCAAACCTACGCCAGGATCAGACGGGCATCGCCTCGTCAACGCAGTCCTGGGGAACTCTGAATCCCCCCTACGTCCCCGGAGACTATGTCGGCACTCCCATCATGCAATTCTCCTGGGACACGCCTCTGGGGCAGGCCACCGCGCCTATCGTGCTGCTCAGCTTCCAGAACAACGCCACCTATCCGAACACGACCAGCTTCGTGCCCGGTGATGCCAATGACAGCGTCACCATCACGATGACCGACCAGGCGGGCTCAGGAGCCTCAAAGCCGGGCTTGACCCTCCAGCTCCTGGTTCCTTCATCGCTCACGGTCACGGGTCTCGCCGGGCTGAATCCCGGCACCGGATGGAACTGCACGCTGTCGACCCTTACCTGCGTGGAGACAGCCTCCATTCAGCCGGGCGCCAACGATCCCGTGAGCCTCACCTTCTCCGTGGCGGCGAACGCCGCGCTCGGAACGGCCCAGATCTCTGGCACGCTCAGCAACGGCGGCATCACCGGCGTAGGACAGTGCGGTCGCGTGCTCTTCAACGAGTACCACGTCGAGCCGCCCGCCTCCAGCCTGCCGCAGGGAAACGCGCACAACGCTATCTTCCCGAACGAGTGTTCCAACACCTCCAGTGGCGCAGAGAAGTTCCTCGAGTTCTCGCTCTACAACCTCTCCAACTTCATCTCGCCGACGACCTCCGACACCATCGTGATCCAGGCGCCCTCGACAACGACCATCACGACTAACGGCCAGCCTGGCGTGCAGACGCCCATCTACTACGGCCAGATCATCGGCTATACCAACGGCGTCAACGCCCTCGTGAGCACCACAGCTCCTGGCGGCACGGGCGACGGAACCCTGTCGGTTTCAGTTGACGGCGTCACCGTGTGCACGTTGCAGAATGGCGGCTCGCAGGTGATGTGCCCGAATGGGGGATTCGAGGGGCAGAATGCGGGCAACCACACCGTCCAGGCCTTCTACTCCGGCGACACCGATTATCTCGCCTCGCAGTCTCCTGTCTATCCCGAGACGATCCTCCCCGATCCCACGGCCACGTCGCTAGCGTCCTCCGGCTCTCCCTCGATCTACGGAAATCAGGTGACGTTCTCGACGACGGTGTCCAATACAGCTCCCTTTACCGATGTCTCCCGCCCCACACCGGTGGGTACCGTCACCTTCCTCGACAATGGAAGTCCGATCGGCACCGGAACCCTCAACAGCTCCGGTGTGGCGACCCTCACGACATCTACACTTGGCGTCGGGACCCACACCATCACCGCGTCCTATGGGTTGACGACTAACTTCACCGCGTCGGTCAGCGTAGCGACAACCCAGGTGGTCACACTTCCGATTTCGGCCACAAGCACCGTCCTTATCTCTTCCGCAAACCCTGCCTACCAGGGTTTGAACATCATGTTCTCCGCGACGGTCTCGCAACTCGCCTTCACGGTGGCGGTGCCCGCAGGTCTTTCGAACCCCTTGCCCACAGGCACCGTAAGCTTCTATGACGGCACGATGCTGCTCGGAACCTCAGCGTTGAACGGCGCGCAGACCGCCACGCTCTCGATCTCGACGCTGGCTGTAGGCACCCACAACGTCACCGCCGTGTACTCAGGCGACACAGCGAACAACACGAGCACCTCCGCTGTGCTCCCTGAAGTCGTCCAGCCCAACACCTTCACGCTTACCGTGAATCCGACGGCTCTCAACCTGATCATCGGGCAGGCTGCGCCCATCACCGTCACCATCACCGACAACGGCAACTTCAACGAGCCGGTGCAGCTCGCCTGCTCCGGCCAGAGTGCGGAGACCATCTGTACCTTCGGCTCCGTCACCGTCCCCGCCGGCGGGGGTGTGACCACGCTGACCGTGATCCCGCAGCCGCCCCACAACTGCGTTGCCACAGCCTCCAACGAGGGACCCGGCACAAAATGGCCGATGCTCGCGGGCGTTGGCGTGCTGCTGGTAGCGATTCGCCGCCGCAGGAAGCTGCTGGGGCTCGTCTCCTTCGGCCTGCTGCTGGTCGCGCTCCCACTCCTCAACGGCTGCGGCACCGCTGGCTGTACGGACTTCGGCGTCTACCCCGGGAACTACACTTTCACCGTCACCGCCACCTCAGCCGCGCCCTACGCCGAGACGCAGAGCCAGACCATGACGATGGTGGTAAAGCCGTAGGGGTAGTGAGTAGTGAATAGTGAGAAAGACAGAAGCAACGGGCGCGACTTAGTCGCGCCCGTTGCTTTGCCTTCTTGCTTCCATTCACTACTCACTACTCACTACTCACTGCTCTACGCATAAAACCCCCGCTGCTTCGTCGTATATGCCACGCGATCCACCGCGAGCATATACGCCGCAATCCGGTTGTTCACGCCGTGCGCGATCGCATACTGCAGCACATCCTGGAAGCTATCGGTCATGATGCGGTCCAGCCGTTCATTGACCTCTTTCTCCGTCCAGAAGTAGCCCATGCGGTCCTGCACCCACTCGAAGTAGCTCGTCGTCACTCCGCCCGCGTTGGCCAGAATATCCGGCACCACGAAGATTCCCTTGTCCGCCAGGATCTCGTCCGCGATAGGCGTCGTCGGTCCGTTCGCGCCCTCGACCAGAATGCGGCAGCGGACCTTCTCGGCATTCTTGCTGGTGATCACGTTCTCGGTCGCTGCCGGGATCAGCACATCGACAGCGCTCAGCAACAGCTCATCCTTATCAGCCGCTTCGCCTTCCTTGAAGCCGTGAATCGTTCCCGTCTTCGCGCGGTATTCCATCAGCTCGCTGATGTCGAGCCCATTGGCGTTGTACAGCCCACCATCCCACTCCGAGATGCCGACCACCTTGTAGCCCTTCTTCCAGAGGAAGTAGGCTGTGTTGGAACCTACATTGCCGAAGCCCTGCACGACGACCTTGGTATCCTCCGGCCGCAGGTTCAGGTACTTCAGCGCCTCGTCCGTCACCACGCTCACGCCGCGCCCGGTCGCTTCCTTGCGCCCGCGCGAACCCCCCAGACTCACGGGCTTGCCCGTCACCACGCTGGTCACTGTTTGGCGCATGTGCATGGAGTAGGTGTCCATGATCCACGCCATGGTTTGCTCGTTGGTGCCCATGTCCGGCGCCGGAACGTCCTTCTCTGGCCCGAGGAACTCGATCAACTCGGCAGTGTAGCGGCGCGTCATCCGCTCCAGCTCGCCCTGGCTCATCTTCTTCGGGTCGCAGATTACGCCGCCCTTGGCTCCGCCAAAGGGAATGTTCACTACGGCGCACTTCCAGGTCATCCAGCTGGCTAGCGCGCGCACCTCATCCAGGCTCACGTCGGGAGCGTAGCGGATGCCGCCTTTGCACGGCCCGCGGGACGAGGAGTGCTGCACGCGGTAACCGGTAAAGACCTCAATCGATCCATCATCCATGCCCACCGGAATGTGCACGATGATCTCGCGGTTGGGGTAGCGCAGAACCTTCCAGATTCCTGCGTCAAGGTTCAGGCGGCGCGCGGCTTCGTCGAAGCGCAGCGACTGCGCTTCCCAGGGGTTGGTTTCCTGCTCCAGCGTGAGGGTGGACAAGGCGGGTACGGCATCTGTTGCAAGCTTCATCAAGGTTTCCTTCGTCCCTGCAGGGTCGCCGATTTGCGTTGCAGGGGTGTTGCCGGCCGCGTCGTTGGCACGGCTCTCCGTCGTACTGTGCGGCGGGTTGCGGCCGAGAGTCGGCATCGCGGTCAGCGCCGGCCCTTCGGGAATCAACGTCTCTCCGGCCATCGTCGACCCTCCTTCGCCTCAGCTCGATTAGACGCTGCTGAAGGTCTGCGGAATCACACAATCGCTCGTTAGGAGCGCTTGCTATGGCCGGTCCGGTCTCCGGCCAAACCGCGCGAGTCTACGCCCGGCAAAAGACCGCAAGCAACCAGACCGTGTTCTGTTATCGGCACACCACAGCGCGAGATGAGTGCTTTCGGGAAGGATCTTTCGTGGGAGAGAGTGGGCTCCGCCCGTTAGCGGCTGACGCCGTTAGTGCTGTGCGTCAGCAGCTGCGCGGCACTACCGGCAAAGCCGCTACCCGCGAAGCGGCTACCCGGCGCAGCCGGCTAACGCGCAGCGCCGTATCATGTTGTCATGCCGCGCAGCCTCACAACCCCCAGCCTCCGCGACTTCCAGAAGCTGGCCCGTACGCACACGCTCGTCCCTGTCAGCCGCACCGTCGCGGCCGATCTCGAGACCCCCGTCTCCGCCTACCTGAAGGTCGCATCGGAAGAGCCCGAAGCCTTCCTGCTGGAGTCCGTCGAGGGCGGCGAGCACGTCGGCCGCTACACCTTCATCGGCATCCGTCCCTACCGCACCCTCACGGCTCGCGGCCACGAGCTGACCCTCACCGAAGGCCGACGCAAGAAGACCTACCAGGCGGACATCTTCACCGAACTCAAGCGCGCGCTCAGCGGCGAGACCCCCGCACGCCTGCCCGGTCTGCCGCCGTTCACCGCCGGAGCCGTCGGCTTCTTCTCCTACGACGTCGTCCGCCTCATCGAGAAGCTGCCTACCCACGCCGTCGACGAGCTCCACGCTCCCGACGCCCACCTCATGTTCTTCGACGAGGTCCTGGCCTTCGACCACGTCCGCAAGCAGATCCACCTCATGGTCACCGCCGGCGCCCGCAAGCCGTTCGAGCTGCCTGGCACCGAGGGGACCTCGAAGCCGGGGAAGATCACCGCCAAGGACTACGCCTCCGCCAACCGCCGCCTCGATCGCCTGGAGAAGTTGCTCGCAGCCGCGCTTCCCCAGCGCAAACGCCCGCGCAGCGCGGGTAAGCCGTCCGCGCTCAAGCTCACCGCCCGTACCAAGCCCGCACAGTTCCTCAAGGCCGTCGAGAAGACCAAGGACTACATCACCGCCGGCGACATCTTCCAGTGCGTCCTCTCCCAGCGCTTCGACTGCACCCCTGGCGTCGAGGCCTTCGACATCTACCGCTCGCTCCGCATCGTCAATCCCAGCCCGTATCTGTATTTCCTGCGCTTCCATGTCCCGGGGACGGCTCCTAAGATCGGAGCCAGCGCAAGGGTACAGGCCCCAGGTTCCAGGGCCCAGAAAGCCATTCGCGGCAAGAAGCAGTCTGGACCCTTGGCCCTTGGCCCTGGACCCTCTCTCCACATCGTGGGGAGTTCGCCCGAGATGCTCGTCCGCGTCTCCAACAGTCGCATCGAGTACCGCCCCATCGCCGGCACGCGCCCGCGCGGCGCCGACGAGATCCTCGATCGCGAGCTTGAAGCCTCGCTCCGCGCCGACGCCAAGGAGATCGCCGAGCACGTCATGCTCGTTGATCTCGGCCGCAACGACGTTGGCCGCGTCTCCGAATACGGATCGGTAAAGGTCAAAGACCTCATGTTCGTCGAGCGCTACAGCCACGTCATGCACCTGGTGTCAGCGCTCGAAGGCACCCTCCGCAAAGACCTCGCGCCCATCGACGCCTTCAAGGCCTGCTTCCCCGCCGGCACCCTCTCCGGCGCGCCCAAAATCCGCGCCATGGAGATCATCGACGAGCTGGAGCCCGCCCGCCGCGGCGTCTACGGCGGAGCCATCTTCTACGCCGACTTCGCAGGCAATCTCGACAGCTGCATCGCCATCCGCACCCTATTCCTCGACGGCGAAGAAGGCCACATCCAGGCCGGCGCCGGCATCGTCGCCGACTCCGTCCCCCAGAAAGAACACGAAGAATGCCGCAACAAAGCGGCCGCGGTGGTTCGAGCCATCGAACGGGCACGGGCGATGTAGAGTAGGGTCAACCTCGTCAAGCAGAGAACGGATGTGATGAGTCCCAAACGCCTTAGCCCGAGACCTCGGGAAGTCTCCTGGATCGATCAATCCATCATTTTGTTTCACGGGACCACTTCGTCTGCGGCATCAGACATTGTTCGACGGGGCGTCGATCTGTCGAAGGGAAGAGACGCCACCGACTTTGGACGTGGGTTCTACACAACCACGTCCAAGGCGGCGGCCAGGGCGTGGTCCAAGAGAGTTGCTAGGAACCGCTCCAGCACCCCGGCGATGCTCAGAATTACGCTCGACCGACGAGCATTGGCGCGGCTCGAGGCGATCGTCTTTGTTCGAGGTTCCGCTGCCGCAGAAGACTTCTGGGGTTTTGTTGGGCATTGCAGGTCCGGCAATGCCCATCGCCCTGATGGAACCTACTACGACGTTGCGTATGGTCCCGTCGTGAAAGGCTATTGGAAAGCCGCGAAACGCCAGGTATGGGAAGACTACGATCAGGTCAGTTTTCATACCCAGACGGCTCAGGATATGCTGAATAACAAGGAAGCTTGCACGGTGGAGGTCACGGAATGACACCGGCCCAGATTCAAGACGCCTATCGCCTTGCAGTGGAGTCCTGTCTTGTCGAGTTCTATGGCAAGACCACAGATTCTGCCCAGGCACTTGTCAATCGTTGGTGGAAGAGGGCCTCCTCTGGCCCCGATTCAGAGATCAAGTCGGGTGCCTACCTCCATGTGGAAGCAATCAACATAGCCACTGACCTAGCCTCGGTAGATCAGGTGAAAATTACTGACTCGGTGCGCAAGAGGTACGCCGAGATTCTTCGTCAAAGCAGCCTCGTCGCGCGAAAGCAGCTTCTTAGGCCGAAGATGGTGAGAAGAATCTCAGCCGCCAAGCAAATGGTAGGTTAGGCTCCCGGCCACTCAGGACGCCATAGCCTCCGAGCCTGAGCGCTCCGATCCCTTCTTCCTCCGCAAAATCCCCGCCGAAACCAGCGTCATCACTACACCCACCGGCAGTGGCTCCAGGAATGTCATCAGCACATTCATCACCGGGTTGCCGTAGAGTCGCTTCATCTTCTCGATCTCCGCCATCTTCGCCTGGATCTGCGCTGCCGTCTCTCCTGCGGCTTGCGCCTTCTGCAGCATGTAGGCCGCATAGTCGTCGAGGTAGTGAGGCATGAAGTTGTGGTAGATCACCTCCCACGTCGCCACGTAGAAGACGCAGGTGAAGACCATGATGAGCCCGCCGATGGCCACACCGCGGCCAAAGCCAATCTCGCCGCCGCCCACCGTATCGCGATAGCTGCGGATGCCGAAGTAGATCAGCAGGAACGACGCCACCATGGTGGCGTAGCCCACGTACATCGCATGGCCCTGGCCAATTTGCTTGCCAAACACCGTCGCGAGCGCCATCAGGCAGGCCATCACGCCGCCCGAGATCAGGCCATAGGTCAGAACAATCTTCTTCATCGGTGAAGCTCCTGTGCGGCGCGGCAAGCCTATCAAGTCCGCCCGCGCTGTGGGTGGAATGTCTCCCACCATCGCGGCGAACGGCCCGGATGTCGTCATCCTTTCGCATGATTTTGCCGCAGAACGGTACTTCCCGCGCGGAAATCATCCTTCCGGGTGAGGGAGCTGACGATCTACGGCAGCAGCCCCAGCTCCTTGCCTCGCTGCACCGCCTGCGTGCGCCGCTTCGCCCCCAGCTTGTCGAACGCCCGGCTGCAGTGCGTCTTCACCGTGTTCTCGCTGACGAACAGCCGCTCCGCGATCTCGCGGTTGCTCAGCCCCTCGGCCACCAGCGCCAGGATCTCCATCTCGCGCGGCGTGATGGCAAGCTCCTCCCGCCGAGCCTCATCCACCACGAAGACCGGTGAGGCAGGAACCTGCACCTCTCGCACTTCAACCTCGCGCACGATGACCGGCTTCCGCTGCGCCGTCAGCCGCTGCCCCAGCCAGATCCCCAGGCCCGCGAAGATCGCGGCGATCACCGCAGCATAGATCTCCACGGAGTGTTCCAGCACCAGGAACCGATACTCGCTCCACCCCAGTGCCGCGACCAGCGCACCGCCAACCAACCCGAAGAGCAGCCCATGCCGCAGCATCGAGCCTGAAAACAGCCGGGAGTTGGCCTGCGACATCCGCACTCAGGCCTCCGGCTGTGGCACCGGAACCGGCGCCTGCTCTTCGGCCAGCAATGCCTCCGCGGGCGGCGTCTCCGGCCGGTGCGCAAGCGTCACCAGCACGAAGCTGATGATCATCAGCAGCAGCCAGCTCCCGAACATCCCCAGCCGCACCGGCTCCCATCCATGCTTCTGGTGGGGATAGACCCAGGCGCTCGCGAACGTCCCAATGTTCTCCGCCGCGAAGATAAACAACGCCACCAGGCCGAAGCCCATCACCAGCGGCAGCTTGCGCCACTTCAGGTGTGGCTTGTAGTACACCCACGTCGGCCCGAAGACCACAGCTACCGCCGCAAACAGCACCCAGCGCAAGTCCGCGATGAAGTGGTGCGCGAAGAAGTTCGCATAGATCCCCGCCGCCAGCGCGAACGTCCACACCTGCCGCGGATAGCGCTCGTAGCGCATGTCGAGAATGCGCGTGGCCCGCGCCAGGTAGCTTCCGACACTGGCGTACAGGAAGCCCGAGAACAGCGGCACCTGGCCCACATGGAAGAAGCAGGTGCCCGAATCGACTCCCGGATAGCTCCACGAGCCCACATGCGTCTTGAACAGCTCCATCATCGTGCCCACCACGTGGAACACAAGGATCACCTTCGCCTCACGCACCGTCTCCATGCGCAATACCAGCAGCAGAATCTGCGCGCTCAGCGCCGCGAGAAAGAGGAAGTCATACCGCGCCAGCGGAGCATGCGGCGGCCAGAGGAACTTCGTTGCCAGCACCAGCGAGAGCATCAGCACGCCGAACATGCACGCCCACGCCTGCTTGAACCCGAAGAGGCAAACCTCCCAGATAATCTCCCGCGTGCGCGAGCGAGGCCTGCGCTGCTCCAGCAACGTGCGGATGCGATGAAAGCGGGTCTGCGTGCGGGCGAGCGTCATGGAGTCTCCGTGGCGTAATCTTACTTCGCAACCGTCGTTGCTATCCTACCCATCGACGCCTTTTGTGCCGCTCGGGAGCCGTCCAAAGCATCCAACGACCAGGTCCCCAACATTCAGTCACAGGCTCTGAGCCATTCAGGAGAACCTCCCCATGAAATCCTTCGGCTACGCCGCCCAGTCCAAGACCTCCTCGATCGCCCCGTGGCACTTTGAGCGCCGCGACCCCAAGCCCGATGACGTCGTCGTGCAGATCGACTACTGCGGTATCTGTCACTCCGACATCCACCAGGCCCGCGGCGAGTGGGGCGCGCAGATCTTCCCCATGGTCCCCGGCCATGAGATCACCGGTCACGTCATCGCCGTCGGCTCGGACGTGACGCGCTTCAAGGTCGGCGATCGCGCCGCCGTCGGCGTCATCGTCGAGAGCTGCATGCACTGCGAGAACTGCAAGGCGTCGCTGGAGAACTACTGCTCGGACGGCGGACCGCGCGACACCTATAACGCCAAACTCCGCTCCGGCGAACTCACCTATGGCGGCTACTCCGACGTCATCGTCACGCCCGAGCACTTCGTGCACACGCTGCAGCCGCACGTCGACATGGCCGCCACTGCGCCGCTCCTCTGTGCCGGCATCACCACCTACTCGCCGCTGCGGCACTGGCTCTTCGAGCGCGCGAAGAAGGACGTCAAGGAGATGAAGGTCGGCGTCGTGGGCCTCGGCGGTCTCGGCCACCTTGGGCTCAAGTTCTCGCACGCCTTCGGGGCGCACACCGTGCAGTTCACCACGTCCGAGTCCAAGGTCGAAGACGCGAAGAAGCTCGGCGCGGATGAAGTCGTCATCACCAAGGATCCTGCGCAGATGGCGAAGCACGCTGGCAGCTTCGACTTCATCCTCGACTGCGTCTCCGCGCCTCACGACATGAATGCGTACCTGAATCTCATCAAGCTGGACGGCACGCTCTGCCTGGTCGGCATTCCCGATCAGCCGCTGTCGGTGGCGCCGTTCTCCATCGTCGCCAACAGGCGCTCGCTGGCGGGCTCAGGCATTGGCGGCATGAAGGAGACCCAGGAGATGCTCGATTTCTGCGCGGAGAAAGGCATCGTGTCGGACATCGAGATGACGACCTACGAGCAGGTGAATGAGGCCTATGAGCGGGTCATCAAGGGCGATGTGAAGTACCGGTTCGTGCTGGACAACACGGCGTTGCGGCAGCGGTAGTACCCCCCCCCCTCTATTTTGGCAAAGTATTCAAAGGAGAGACTTTAGGTCCGGACCTCGGATTTTCGGGGGCGGAGCGGTGGCTGCAGAAGCCGCCCGTCACGGGCCATACTTCCATCATAGCGAGTGGCGCAGGGAAGTCTGCCAAGTGTGGCAACGGGCAGGCGCGCCCGACCCACTCGAATGCGAGCTGTGGGTGCGCGGCGTTTTGCTACGTTAGCGAGCGATCGTTGTTGTGGATGTCGCCGTGCTCTTCGCGAACCACGACTCGTTCGCCCACCTTCACATAGCCCTTCTTGCGGAACCAGTCTTCGATCGCGCACTCCAGGTGCTCGAGCGGGACCCTGTTGCCGACTTCCATCCGCCCGTCGCCTACCGGCAGCGTGTCGTCGAATACCTTGTCGTTGGTGAAGTTGCGCATGGCGAAGTTGTCGATCCATGCGATCGGGACAGGGGTCGCCGTCCCGTTGGGGTTGAGGCACTCTACTGTGACCTTGCGCGCAAACATAGGGGTACCCTCATCTTCGGCGCTACGGGGCCGGCCAGGCCCAGGATGCGGATGCGCAGAGCGCGAGTCTACACCCAGAGCACGAACATCGGTGTGGGAGCTTCGACCACGCGGGGCGTCTCGCTCAGCTTGCCTGTGGCCGGATTCCGGCGGTAGATTGCAACCGTCGCGCCGGAGCCGGTGTCAGCAGCACCCTGGTTGGTGCAGGCCAGCCAGCGTTCGCTGGGGTCCAGTGCGAAGTAGCGTGGGATCCTGCCGCCGGAGCTCACCCGCTGCAGGTCAATGAGCGAACCCTCCCTCCCGACGCCATAGACGGTAATCTCATTCACCCCGCGCGAGCAAGCGTAAACGAAGTGGCCGTCGCGGCTGACCTGAATCTCCGATCCGGTGTTGCCAGCCAGTCCCGTTCCGGGTTTCAGCGTGGAGACGGTGCTGCCCGCCCGCAACGTCGCGGAGCCTGCCTTCCAATCGTAGATGTCGATCGTGCAATCCAGCTCGTGAATGCAGTAAAACCACTTGCCCGAAGGATGGAACGCGATGTGCCGCGGGCCCGATCCGGCCCGCGCCGGCACACGCTGTGGCGTCCCTGTAATTGCCGCGCCGGATGGGTGCAGCGGGAAGACCTCGATCGCGTCCTCCCCCAGGTCGCAGACCAGCACGAAGTCGTTCCCCGGAGCAACGACCGCGCAGTGCAGGTGGGCAGCGTCCTGCCGGTCCTTGTTTGGGCCGACCGTGCCGCAGGCCGCGTTGTCCTTGCATACTAGACTCCCGCCCAGTGCTCCAATTGCGCCGCCTGCCTCCAGGTGATACGCCGAGAACGCCCCGCCGCCGTAGTCCGCTACGAACAGCTGCCGGCCTTCGCGGTCGATGCCCAGCGCACACGGGCTGGTCGCGTGCGTGTCCACCTTGTTCAGCGGCGTCAGCGCGCCCTTCGCCGCATCGATCCGGAAGCTCGCGACCCCGCCCACCGGGCTGGGAGCCTCATTCACCGCGTACAGCACCGGCAGGCGCGGGTGACGGACGAAGAAGTTCGGCCGGTCGGACTTGGCCGCCAGCTGGATCGCGCCGAGTTCCCCCGTCGCGGCATTCCAGCTCGCGCGGTAGATCCCCTCACCTTTATCCGTGCCGAGAAAGACCCACCGCGGCTCGCCCGCCGGGGGTAGCCCGCGGGCGATCCCGCTCATCGCCGCCGCTGCCGTCGCCGAGCCCAGAACAAACTGCCGTCGCGTCCACATCCCTGTCTGCATACGTCGGCCAGTCTACGGCAATCGCCGGAGGACGCGCGTTGCGCTACTTCGTTTGCCTGGTCTTCTCGCGCGATGTCGCTCCCTGCGTGCGAATCCACCGCAGAGCGTCTGCGCGCACCACCTCGTACGTGGGCTCCGCGTCCCCGTAGCTGCGCACGATGCCATGCGCCCGCCCCGTGTACCAGTTCAATGCGAAGTCGCGGATGGCCGCACTCGCACCTGTTAGTTGAGTGCCATCCCCCGCAGGATGCTCCAGCATCGCAGCCGCAGCGGAAGCCGACTCCAGCGAAAGAAACGCCTCCACTCGGCCTTCGGGCGAGAACCGTTCGAAGTTGTACCGCGTCAGCGACCGCCCGGAGGGCTCATCGTAGGCACGCACGATCCAGTGCTGTCCCCCGGCGTTCAGGCTGTCGATCACATCGCTCTCGCGCGCCGAGATGCCCTCCGCGCCGCGCCCGCGCGCGTCGTGTAGAATCGCGCGCTCGCGGTCGAACTCCTCCCACCGGCCGAGCGCAGCTTCCACGACGACCAGGTTCTTGTGCGCCAGCCACATCTGCGGGTGCTTCGCTACGATGCCGCGATACAGGATCTCCGCATCGTCGTACTCATGCAGGCCCAGCTCGGCGTCGGCCTTGCCCAGCTGCGCCTCCATGCTCTCCGGATGCCTGGCGAGGAACTCCCCAAACTGCCTCTTAGCCTCCGCAAAGTGTTTCTGCGCCAGCTGCTGCCGCGCAGCCTTCAGCATTGGATCGCTCTCCACACGAGCCGGAAGCGTCTGGGCTCCCATCGCGACGCCTCCAGCGCTCACCATCAGCCAGGCCAGCCCCCGCACAACACGCGCACCCCGGCGCGGCTTCCATCCTGTTTCTTCGAACATCCCTTACCGATCCCTCTGGCGTTTGACGCTCTCAAGCCCTGCAAGTCCCGCCACCGCGATCAGAACCAGCAGCCCCACTGAGATCGCCTCCGGATGCTCGCTCGCATAGGGCCGCGAGGCCATGCGCGGCACGAAGGCCGGGTTCATCTGCTCCGGCCCGAGCTGCGCTTGCAGCATGTGCGTGGCCGGTGCAAAGCTCCGCGCATATTCAGAGCTTGCGGCTGCGAGCGAAGCATCCCCGTAACGCAGTGTGTAGCTCGCACTGGGTGCAGCGTCGAAGCACAGGCTCCGGCGTCGCATCTCCAGCACCGCCCCGACGATCGGCGGCGGGGGTCCCGCGCCGTCATGCACCCGAACCTCCACGCTCGCCGCGGAGCCGAGCGTCGAGCCCAGCGTGGCCGGAAACGCCAGCGACTCATAGTGGATCGCCGGGGCATCCGCCACGCCCGGCCGATCCATCACGGCGATGGCGCCCTTCATGCTCTCCCCGGCGCCTGATTCACCCTTCGTGTCCAGCGGCGTCGCCGTCAGCGTCACCTCGCGGAGAAAGCTGGTGCGGGCTCCCGGCTGCAGCACAAACCGCACCCGCTCCACCGGAACATGCTCCGCGACCGCAGGGAACTGCATCACCGTGTCCTGCCCCTGCCGGCTCATGGCGGTCGACTTTGCCACCGTCGTATACAGCACCTGCGCCTCGCGACTGGGAGGCACGCTGGCCCCCGCGATCATCGCCGCGCTTACTCGCGGCAGCGCATGGCCGCCCGGCCCCATCAGGTGCAGCGAGACACGCAGCAGGGGGTAGTTCGTCTCTGCGAGCGCCAGCGTCGTCGACCGCGCCAGATGCTGCTGCGTCAGGTCGAAGACCAGGAAGCTGCCCAGCGGGACCGGGCTTCCCGCAGCCTCGCGCAGTCCCGTCACATGCGCCACGCCGACAAACTCCGGCGCATCCAGCTTCAGCTCCACGGCGGAATATGCCCGCGGAGGCATCGCCAGGTCGAAGCTCAGGTCGCTGCCGTGTGCCGTGATGTTCCCGAGGCTCGCTTCGGCCACCTCGCCCGGCTGGGTGTCGCTCTCGCTCATGGCGTAGGGAACCTCGCGCTCGTGGCCGTCGCCGGTGGCGGCGAAGAGGCGGAGGTCGCGCACGGAAGCCTCGGCGGCATGCGCATACACCGTGGCGTCGAGCACCGCGCAGGCCTGTCCCTGCGCACCCGTGGGCAGCACAACCGCGCGCTCGTAGCGCAGATGCACCGCTTCTGGTGCAGGAGATGTCCCATCTTCGGACACCTGCCACGCAAGGAGTGCAGCCAGCATGAGGGCCAGCCTCATGCGTTCCCCCAGCATCGAGGCTGTACCCCTCGAAGCTGCGCGCGTCGGTGCCGTGCGCGTCGGCGCCGTGCTTCAAGGTCGGCCATCAGCCCACTTTAGAGCATTTCCCGGCCCCCGCGCCCGCCGTTCCAGAAGCGTACAAAAGTACCCCACCCGATCCTTTCCGGCGGCTTCGGCGCGGCCCCGCATCTTATACGCTGATGACCATGCCACTGGACACTGAGATTGCGTCGCTCCGCGTCCTCGTCATTGAAGACGACATGGTGGTGCGCGAGCTGCTCGAAGCTCTGCTCCCCATCGAGGGCCACGCCGTGACCTCGGCCGAGAACGGCCTCGACGGCGTCGCACTGCTGCAGCGCGCCCCCGAGGACATCGATGTGGTGCTCTGCGATCTGCACCTCCCCGACCTCCGTGCGGACGAGCTCGGTTCCCGCCTGCTGGCGGCGCGCGCTCCCTCCACCCTGCTGGTCGCCATGAGCGCCACGCCGATGGCCCCGCAGGATATCCCGGCCTTCGACGCCTTCCTGCTCAAGCCCTTTCAGCTCGGCGACCTGACGGCCGTGGTCGCGGATGTGCGGCAGAAGATGTCCGCCGGAGCCAGGGAAACCGCGTCCGACCCTGAATCGCTCGAAGCCGAAGCTGCCGGTGAGGGCGCCCCGCCCCCGCTCGATTCGGCCATCTTCGCCACGCTCTCGGCTACTCTTCCGGCCTCGCAACTGCTCGAGCTCTACGCGATGACGGTGCAGGATGTGAAGCAGCGGGTGGAGCGCATGGGGGCTGCCATCGCTGTCGGCGACTATGAGCAATATCGCCGCGAAGCCCATGCCATCAAAGGCGGTTGCGGTATGGTCGGGGCCGTCGAGCTCCGCGAACTTGCATCGCAGGCCGAAGGGGGTGCCCCAGAAAGCACCCCTGCGCAGGAGGATTTCCTGCAGGCCTGTGCTCGGCTGCGGCGTATGCTGAACGTGAGATTGGCCTGACTTAGCGGCCGTTTCCACGTCCGGAGAGCGCTCGAGAATGGCGACAGACATCCGCAAGCCCGCAACGCAAGGCAGCTCCGCAAGCTCCACACCTCCCATGATGCGCAACTCCGGCACCATCCGTATTGTCGTCGCGGACGATCATCCGGTGGTGCGCTTCGGCGTGAAGAACATGCTGCAGAGCGAGCCTGGCTTCGAGGTAGTGGGCGAGGCGGAAGACGGCGACGTCGCCATCACGCAGACGCTCGAGCTCGAGCCCGACATCCTTCTGCTGGATCTCGCCATGCCGCGCCTCCCTGGCCTCGAAGCCATGCGCGCCATCATGTCGCGCTCGCCGCGCGTCAAGATCATCCTGCTCACCAGCACCATCAGCACCCAGCAGATCATCGAAGCCCTGCAGATCGGCGCTCGCGGCATCGTCCTCAAGGACTCCGTCGCCGACGACCTGACGGAATCGCTGAAGGCAGTACTTTCCGGCGACTACTGGATCGGCGGCCAGCGCGTCGCGAATCTCCTCGCCGCCCTGCACGACCTCATGCAGCAGGCCGCCGCCGTCCCCGAGCGCAAGACCTACGGCCTCACTCCCCGCGAGCTCGAAGTCGTCACCTGCATCGTCGAAGGCTGCTCCAACAAGGACATCGCCAAGCAGTTCACCATCTCGGAAGAGACCGTGAAGCGCCACCTCTCCAACGTCTTCGACAAGACCGGCGTCAGCACGCGCCTGGAGCTCGCGCTCTTTGCCATCAGCCACAAGCTGGTCGACATCGACGCGTAGAAAATCGTAGCGAATCGATTTGCCTGCAAGCTTCACACGAAGGCCGCCGCAAGGCGGCCTTCGTGCTGTCTGCAAAATCTCCGACCTACAATGAAGGCATGAGTGAAGAATTGCACGATGTTCTAGTCATTGGCGCCGGCCCCACTGGCCTGGCCTGCGCCATCGACGCGCAGAACGTAGGCTGCAGCGTCATCGTAGTCGACAAGGGCTGTCTCACCAACTCGCTCTTCCACTATCCGGCGAACATGACGTTCTTCACCACGCCGGAGCTGCTGGAGATTGGCAACATCCCATTTCCGTCGCCGAATCAGAAGCCCTCGCGCTCCGAGGCGCTGGAGTACTACCGCAAGGTCGCCGCCCACTACAAACTGGACCTGCGGCTCTACGAGACCGTGAAGAGCGTCGCCGGCGCGGATGGCGACTTCACGGCGCATACAGAGGATGAGTTTGGGCGCCCGAGGCAGCATCGCGCGCGCAAGGTCATCGTGACCACTGGCTACTATGACCTGCCGAATCCGCTCAACGTGCCCGGCGAAGACCTGCCCAAGGTTGACCATTATTACAACGAGCCCCACCCGTTCTTCGGACGCGATGTGCTGGTCGTCGGCGGCAAGAACTCCGCGGCCATCGCCGCGCTGGAGCTCTATCGCCATGGAGCGCGCGTGACGCTGATCCATCGCGGAACCGAGCTGCATCGCCACATCAAGTACTGGATCCGCCCCGACATCGAGAACCGCATCAAGAACAGGGAAGTCGCGGCGTACTTCAATACCACCATCAAATCCATCGGCTACGACGACGTGGTCCTGAACACTCCTGAAGGCGAGAAGACGATTCCCAACCAGCAGGTCTTCGCGCTCACGGGCTACAAGCCGGACTTCACCTTCATCGAGTCGATGGGCATCGTGCTCGATCCGAACAACTCACGCTGCCCCGTCTGTAACGCCGAGACCCTCGAGTCCAACGTACCCGGCATCTATGTCGCGGGCGTAGTCGTCGCCGGCGAGCGCACCAACGAGATCTTCATCGAGAACGGCCGCTTTCACGGCGCGGTTATTGCTAAGGACCTCGCGGACAAGTTAGGCAAGGCAACCGTCGCTGCCCCCATCAAGCCCCAACATACCTACGCCGCGGAGTAATCGGCGAGAACGCTGACCCCGACCAAATGGCGTACAGTGAGACATGACCGATCTAGAGTTCGACTCGGTATTTGACCACCAAGAAGATACGGCGAGGCTTAGTCGCCTACGCTCGGCCGTCATAGAGGACGTCTGTTTCCTTCGCCGAGAATACGAGCGGCAGTTCCAATCGATAAAGGGTAAGGAATTGAAGCACGACGATTTCGCAGTAATGCGCGAAAAGCATCGGGCGCTGCGTCACGTCGGCCACTTCTCCGGTAGCAGAACTTTGTCAAATGAACTCATCTGGAAATGGACTGAAGCGACAGGGAAGTACGTCGGATGCCCATTTTGGAGTTCTGCCGCGCGGGAGCTCTTCGATGCGGAGGTAGAGGCTCTAGGAGGCTGGCCGATCACGTCCGGAGTCAAGAAGCATCTGGAGGCTAAGCTTCAGAAAAAGGGGCGACCGCATAATCAAAAACTGACCCACGAGCACGTCTACCCTATCAAGGAGATGAAGGCCTGGATTTCAAGTCTAGGTTCGTTTGATTCAGCAACGGTAATGGAACACTTTGATCGCCAATGTGTCGCCTGCGTCGTCCTCGAGTCTGAACATCCCAATGTACCCGCTAATCACGAAAACCCATGGCTTCGATATAGCAATGCAGGCGTCGTTCTTGCACAGAACCCTGCGTGGCCAGAGTCACAGCGCGCCCTCATCGCTGCCGCCGGGCTCATTCCTTAGATCTCGCATGAATCCGCTATCCGCGTAGCGGCTGACTCGCTGACTTGCTAACGCGAAGCGCTGCCCTAACTAATGACCCGCCGTCGAAACCCGCCAATCCCCACCTTCAGCAGCAGCGCAAGAAATACACAAAGCATCAGCAGGATGGCTGCCTCATTCATGTGCCCCAACGCAGGCGTCAGCGCGGCGCGCAGGCCTTCGCTGATGTACACGATCGGATTGACCAGCACGCCATATTGCAGCGCGTGGTTGAACCGCAGTGCGGCCCACGGATAGTACACACAGCCCAGGAATGTAATCGGCATCACCACCACGCCGAAGATCAAACCAATCTGCTTGGGTGGAACGAGCGTTCCAATCGTCAATCCCAGCGCGCCCGAAAGCAGGCTCGCGAGCACCACCACGGCAATCAGGAATGGCCAGCTTGTGACGTGCGCATCGACCTTTGTCGAGGGCACATAGTAAGCCAACGGAAAGACCACCGCTGCCGCAACCACCGACTGCATCGCGCTGAAGATTACCTTCTCGAAGGCCACGGCGGACACCGGTAGCGGGCACATCACGCGGTCGTCGATCTCGCGCGTGATGCCGAATTCCTGCGCCAGCGGCAGGGCTACTGCGGCGATGCCCGAGAACATGATGGCCACGGCGATCAGGCCAGGCAGCAGCACGGTGGAGAAGTTCGCTCCGGCACTTGCCGCCATCTGTGCCGTAGGGTTCACCGCGCCCGACATGTGCGGCATGATGTACGTAAACACGAACAGGAACAGCAGCGGATTCATCCCCACGCGAATCAGGAACGGCCCAATCTCGCGCCGCAGCACATACAGATCGCGCAGCATCAGGCCGCCAAAGGCGCGCGTGTAGCTGGTGAACGGGCTGGGTGCTGGAACGACTTGAATGCTCGAGCTACTCACGCAAATCTCTCCCCGTCAGCTTGATAAACACTGCTTCCAGAGAAGCCTCGGCGCTTGCGACATCGCGCAAACCATACTCACTAGCCATGCCGACAATGTGGGCCAGCAAACCATCGCGCGCCTTCGCGACCACGCGCAGGCCATCTTCCGTCTGTTCCACCACACTGACGCCGTCGAGCGACCGCAGGAGCGTCGCCAGCGCTTCGCTGCGCGTGGGCTGTTCGAGCTTCAGCTCGTAGATCTTCTCTCCACCCAGCGATCCCTTCAGCGCCGCAGGCGTGTCTTCGACCAGAATGCGCCCATGATCGATGATGGCGAGCCGGTCGCACAACGCGTCCGCCTCTTCCATGTAATGCGTCGTCAGCACCACCGTGATGCCGTGTTCGCGCAGCCCCTGGACTGCCTCCCACATCGCTATGCGGCTCTGCGGATCGAGCCCCGCCGAAGGTTCATCGAGGAACAACACCCGGGGCTTATGCGCGATTGCCCGCGCGATCTGCACGCGCTGCGCCAGGCCACCACTCAGCTCCTGCGGATACGCCTTCGCACGGTCGGTCAGGCGAAACTGATCGAGCAGCTCTGCTGTGCGCGCCTTCGCGTCCACGCTGGAAAACCCGAAGTATCGGCAGTGAAAGCTGATGTTCTCCGCGATGGGTGCAGGAGCGGTCCAGCGTGTTGTACTGCGGCACGACGCCAATCGCGCGCCGGGCCATCGCCGGGTGCGCGGCGACATCGACTCCCGCGATCCTCACGCTGCCCGCGGTGGCGACAGCCCTCGTCGTCGCGATGGAGATCGTCGTCGTCTTGCCCGCGCCATTGGGCCCCAGCAGGCCGTAGATCTCGCGGTCCTCGACGTGCAGATCGATGGCATCGATCGCCGTAACCGGGTTCTTGCCGGGATACACCTTGCGCAGCCCGGTAATGTCGACGATCGTCTCTGCCAAGGGAAGCCTCAGCGCTGATTATAGAGAGTCAGCCCACACCCCTTGCGACGCCGGTGTACGCTGGAAGCACCAGGAGCGTGCGTAATGGCGACAGCAACCATGACTTCCGTGGACGTTCCCCTCGTAACCGTCGAAGAGTACCTGCATACGGTGTACCAACCCGATGTCGACTACGTCGACGGTCGGATTGAGGAGCGAAACGTGGGTGAGCTGGATCATTCCGATCTGCAAAAGGTCCTGACCATCATTTTTGGAGTGCGTGAGAAGGAGTGGGGTGTCAAGGTGCAACCGGAATTGCGCACCCAGACCGGCGAGACACGTTATCGCGTCCCCGATCTGCTGATCATTCCCGCCGGCATTCCGCGCGAACAGATCATCCGCACCCCGCCTCTGCTCTGCATCGAAATTCTCTCTCCGGAAGATCGTTGGGGCCGCCTGGACCGGCGCATCCACGATTTCTTCTCCATGGGAGTCCCTGTCGTGTGGGTCTTCGATCCCGAACAACGGATCGTCACCGTGCTGATGAAATCCGGAGCGCGGACAGAGCTGCGCGAGGGCATCCTGACGCTCGACGGAACGCCGGTAGCGGTACCTGTTGCCGATGTCTTCGCCGTGCTCGACGAGTAGTCTCTTTGACCGAACATCGCCCCGCGCAGGCTCGCAGCGACTACACGGGCGTGCACGCTCGGGCCTATCATGTTGGGCATGACGACGATTCAGCAGGACGACCTGATCGAGAGCATCCGCGCTGCGCTGCAGTACATCAGCTTCTATCACCCGGTGGACTACATCGAGAACCTCGCGCGGGCCTATGAGCTCGAGCAGTCGCCCTCGGCCAAGGATGCGATCAAGCAGATCCTCGTCAACTCGCGCATGTGCGCCGAAGGCCATCGCCCCATCTGCCAGGACACCGGCATCGTCACCATCTTCATCAAGCTCGGTCTTGAGTGCCACCTCCTCAAGGGCGACGCGCCCGCTACCATGACCTTGCAGGAGATGTGCGATCAAGGCGTGCGCGAAGCATGGCTCGACCCTGACAACAAGCTCCGCGGCAGCATCCTCGCCGACCCCGCCTTCTCGCGCAAGAACACCAGGGACAACACGCCTTGTGTCGTCGAGGTCGCGCTCGTCAAGGGCAACAAGGTCGATGTGACCGTCGCAGCCAAGGGCGGCGGCAGCGAAGCCAAGTCCAAGTTCGTCATGCTCAACCCGTCGGACTCCGTCGTCGACTGGGTGCTCAAGACCATTCCGACGATGGGCGCGGGATGGTGTCCTCCCGGCATGCTGGGCATCGGCATCGGCGGGACTGCCGAGAAGGCGATGCTTCTGGCGAAGCAATCGCTGATGGACCCCATCGACATGCAGGAGCTCAAAGCCCGCGGGGCGCATAGCAACATCGAGAAGATGCGTGTCGAGATCTACGAGAAGGTCAATGCGCTCGGCATCGGAGCCCAGGGCCTCGGCGGTCTCACCACCGTGCTCGACGTGAAGATCCTCGACTTCCCGACGCACGCCGCGAATCTTCCCGTGGCGATGATCCCCAACTGCGCGGCCACGCGTCATGCGCACTTCGTGCTCGAAGGCTCCGGCCCCGTCTATCTCGATCCACCGAAGCTCGAGCACTGGCCGAAGCTCACCTATGACGTCAGCGGAGGCAAGCGCGTCAACCTCGACACGCTCACCCGCGAAGAGATCAAGACCTGGAAGCCGGGCGAGGTGCTGCTGCTCAACGGCAAGCTCGTTACGGGCCGCGACGCCGCGCACAAGCGCATGACCGACATGCTGAACAAAGGCGAGAAGCTCCCCGTCGACCTCACCAACCGCGTCATCTACTACGTCGGTCCGGTCGATCCCGTGCACAGCGAAGTTGTCGGCCCTGCCGGTCCCACCACGGCGACGCGCATGGATAAGTTCACGCGCCAGATGCTCGAGCAGACCGGCCTCATCGGCATGGTCGGCAAGGCCGAGCGTGGCGTCGCTGCCATCGACGCCATCCGCGATAACGAAGCGGTGTATCTCATCGCCATCGGTGGCGCGGCGTATCTCGTGTCGAAGGCAATTCATGGCTCGAAGCTCCTCGCGTTCGGAGACCTTGGGATGGAAGCCATCTATGAGTTCGATGTCGTCGATATGCCGGTAACAGTCGCAGTCGACTCCAAGGGCACCAGTGTGCACATCACCGGCCCTGAGGAATGGAAAGAGAAGATCGCGCACAGCATGGAAGTCGCCGGCGTTCCCATCCTCGGTCAATAAGTCGAAATCCGCTGAGTTAACGCGGCTTTGAGCGCGTGTCGTGAGAAAGAGTTGCCCTGTTCACGACATCGCCACAAGGCCGCGTTCCTGCGTCTGGTTGCCCACAAAGCATATTTATTTTCCGGCCACCTTTTCCTGTAACTCAGCCATCCATCTCTTCTGTACGCCTTGAAGACGGCGTCAGGCGTGTGTGACGAATGACCACCGCGGTGACCCGATAACAGCAAGATGCAGTATGGGAGAACGACAATCATGATTACGTGGAAGAAGACAACAGCCGCATTCTCGTTTGCGGTCGCCGGTGCAGGCTTATGCTTGGCCGCGGCAGCACAGGTGCCGAATCCGACAGCCGTTGCGCCCGGAGCGCAGTCGGGCGAGATTATGGCGTCGGGTCCTAACGGAACCTACATCTATCACGTAAAGGTCGTCGAGCGTCAGCTCGATGCCGTGAACTACCTCAATCGCAGCGGAGCGACCCACGTCGGCTTCGTGGGAACGGAACTCTCCCCCGGGGCACACGGCGAGGCCAAGGTCGAATCCGTTACCGGCAAGACCAAGATCTCGGCGAAGTTCTCCGGCCTCACCCCCGCCAATGGCTTTGGTCCCGAATACCTCACCTACGTCCTCTGGGCGATCTCGCCTGATGGCCGTCCGCAGAACCTGGGCGAGCTGGAACTCTCCGGCGACAAAGCCAACCTCGATGTCTCGAGCTCCTTCCAGTCCTTCGGCATGATCGTTACCGCCGAGCCGTACTACGCCGTCTCGCAGCCCAGCGACGTCGTTGTCATGAAGAACATCTTCCTCGACAAGACGCAGGGCGTGCTCGAGCAGGTGAATGTCCACTATCAGCTGCTCCCCAGGGGCATCTATGCTCCCACGGATGGAGCGCACTCGGTCTTCAACCCCATCACCGACCGCGAGCACTATCCGCTGGCACTGTATGAGGCTCACAACGCCGAGCGCATCGCTATGATGGCGGGCGCCGACAAGTATGCCGCCGACATCATGCATGAGGTTCATCAGGACATCAATAACGCGGATGCCGGCCAAGCCAATCCGCACCGCGATGTCCACATGATCTTCACGGACGCTCGTCAGGCCGTGCAGCGTGCGGAAGATGCCCGCATCACTGCGTTGCGCAAGGAAGCCCAGCTCCGCGAGCAGCAGAACCAGAACGAGAAGGTCGAAGCCCAGCAACAGGCTGCGCAGTCGGCCGAGATGGCTGCCAACGCACAGGCCCAGGCCGATGCCGCAGCTGCTGCCAAGGCCAAGGCCGATGCCGACCGTGAACGCGCCGAGGCTGAGGCTGCCAACGCCCGTGCCCAGGCTGCCGCAGCGCAGCAGTCGGCGCAGGCCAGCCAGCAGAGTGCCGAGGAAGCTCGCGAGAAGCTGAAGTCACAGCTCAACGCTGTCCTGCAGACGACCGAGAGTGCCCGCGGCCTCATCGTGAACATGAACGATGTGCTCTTCGACACGGGCAAGTTCACGCTCAAGCCTGACGCGCAGGTCCGCCTCGCGAAGATCTCCACCATCCTCGAGCTCTACCCCAACCTCAAGGTGCAGGTCGAAGGCTACACGGACTCCACCGGAACACCGGCGTTCAACCAGACGCTCAGCGAAAACCGTGCGGATACCGTGCGCAACTTCCTCGTCCAGAATGGTGTGCCGCAGCCTAACGTTTCGGCGCAGGGCTTTGGCGCGACGAACTTCGTCGCGGATAACACCTCAGCTACCGGCCGTCAGCAGAATCGCCGCGTGAACCTGGTTGTCTCAGGCGCGTCGATCGGTGTCACCGGTGGAACTCCTAGCGGCCAGCAGTAAGGGCAGCTAATCAACGCAGCCAAGCTCGAACGGGTCAAGTGAAGAGGCAGGCAGCGCGGCGTGGAGCCGGCTGCCTGCCTCTTTTTGTTCCCCCGGCCGGGAGGGTGCATCCTACTCTCCGAATTCACCTATCCAGGCAGCACTCGCGTGTCGAGTGCGTTTCAGGCAAGATGAACCTGGGCCCCTCAATCGAGACCAAAGCAGCAGGAGATTTCGTTCCGTGGGTATTTCTCTGAAGGACAAGATTGTGCTGGTCACCGGCGCCAGCAGCGGCATCGGCGCAGCCACCGCGCTGGAGTTCGCAAAGCTCGGCGCGAAGCTCCTCGTCTGCGCGCGCAGGCTCGAAAAGCTCAAGGAGCTGGAGCCGCGCCTGCGCGAAGCCGGAGCCGCAGACGTGTTTTCCTTCGAGCTCGATGTGCGCGATCGCGACGACGTGGAGTGCACGCTCAACACCCTTCCCGCAGCCTGGAGCGAGATCGAAGTCCTGGTGAACAACGCGGGTCTCGCGCGCGGCCTCAAGAAGCTCTACGAAGACGACATCGAGAACTGGGAAGAGATGATCGACACCAACGTGAAGGGTTTGCTCTACGTGACCCGCACCGTGGTGCGCGGCATGGTGGCCCGCGGCCGTGGCCACGTCATCAACCTCGGCTCCATCGCCGGCCACAACGCCTACGCGAACGGCGCAGTTTACTGTGCGACCAAGGCCGCGGAGCGCTTCATCACCGATGGTCTCCGCATCGACGTCAACGGCACGCCAATCCGCGTCAGCACGGTCGACCCCGGTATGGTCAAGACCGACTTCAGTCTCATCCGCTTCCGCGGCGACGACACTCGCGCCGCCAAGACCTACGAGAACGTCGACCCGCTGCTGCCCGAAGATGTTGCCGATGTGATCGTCTTCGTAGCCACGCGCCCCGAACACGTGGTGCTGCAACAGATCGTCATGACCCCGGTCGCGCAGGCCAATCCGTTCACGCTGACGAGGAAGAGCTGAGGGGAGCGCGTACGCGTTAGTCGCTGCGCGGGTAGCGGCTGACGCTGGTAGCGCCTGCGGCGTTAGGGGCAACGTCATCTGGATGCTTGCAGGGAGATGCTAACCGCGCAGCCGCTACCGGCCGAAGGCCGCTATCGCCGAGCGTCAGCGCACGCGTGACAGGCTCGCGCCACCGGCGTAGCCGCTGCTCCTAAAGTTTGATCGACCAGCCCAGCTGCTCGAGCTCGTACTCAATCGACTTGAGTGCGGTCTCCAGCGCGCTGCGGCGGTGCGGGCTCGACGTGCGCTCGCTCAGCACGCGCTCGCGTTGCATCTCCAAAGCCTGAATGCGGCGTTTGAGGTCGGCATCGGCGCGACGGGCTGCTGAGTTGTCTTCGGGCTTCTCACCCTTGAACGATGCTGCTTGAGCCTGCTGTTCTTCCACGTTCTTCGACTCCCAGCCCTTCGACATATCTCCATATTACGCCCACGAAAAATCGAGGGGGCGACCCCGCTGCGGCGCTCGCTCCCGGCGGGGAGGTGACAGTTGCGAGAAATTTTAGGGGTTTAGGGTAGAAAATTTCAGTCTCCCGTCGATGAATTCCCGAAATGGTCCGCACACGACTCCAGGGAATGGTCTGTCTGGGAGCGTCACCACGGATCGGACTTCGGAAGGGTGCCCGTGCAACCCCGAAACGATCAACGGCGACATCCTCGTTTCGAGTGCACCGGCATCGCCGAGGTGTACTTCAGCCCAAGCGGGCATCCCTTGAAGGCCGGGATCCTCGATCTGAGCTTGGGCGGAGGGCTGATCCAGCTCGAGACGCCCTATCCCACGTTCCTCGGAGCGGTCATCGAGATTGCCTTCACGGTGAATCAGCTGCCCTTTCGCGTCCGCGCAAAGGTGCGAGCCGTTCGATCCGAGGCGAGCCTCGGCCTCGCCTTTGAGGTCACGAGCGAGCGAACCAGGCGGAATCTACAGGATTTGATCGAGGAACTTGAGGAAGACCATGCGAAGCGTCAGGCCAACAAGCTGCTGACCAGGAAACGCAGAGCAGCGCTTGGCGCCTGAGTCGGGGCTCGGGCAGCACAAAGCCGGGCCTGGGCCCGGCTCTTGTGTGCCTCTTATACACGCCTCGAGGAACGAGTCGAGTTACTTCAGGCGGCCGAAGCGATACAGGATGCCTGCATTGAACCCCATGTGGCTTTGGAACGCCCCACTGGTGGTCGTCGTGGTGGTCGTGACGTTCGTGACCGGGTTGAAAGTACTGGTGTAGACCGTGTTGTTGAACATGGTCGCCTGGTACACCGGCGAGAATCGGAAGGCCAGGTTCGGGTAGAAGTTGTAATCCACATTCCCGCTGATCGAGAAGGCCGGCTTGACGCCGTCCTGCGAGATCCCAACCTGGTAGCCGTACAGTCCCTTCGCGCCGCCAGAGAAGATGCCATCCGCCACGCCGCCAACGCCCTGCACGGACACCGTGACCTTCTCTTTGGCGTAAACGCGATAGCCTGCACCGCCCTGGAAGAAGTACTCGTTGATCTGCGGGTTGGAGACGCCGAAGATGTTGTTCTGCACCTTGGCATTGCCGAACGCGCCGCGCGCATCGCCGATGACGAACAGCTTCGGATTGAGGAAGTAGTTGGTCGAAACCGCCCAGGTCACTTCATTGTTCCGCTGCAGGGTCTGGCCCGGCCGGTAGCGCAGCCAGCCGCCGCCACCGGCGACCTCCCAGCGATGCGAGTAGGTGTCATCGATGGTGCGCTGGATTCGCGCCTGACGGCTGGCGTTGGTCTCGTGCCGGGGCACGCGCGCCTTTTTCGTGTTGTTCTGCGCCGATGCGGCGAGGGAGGGAATCAGCAGCGCTGCGAGGGACACTACAGCCAGGCGCGCGGTGTTGCTCAGGGACTTGCGGGCAAACATCAGAATCGAAACTCCTGCGGGTGAGAACACCGGACCGGGCGCAAAGGCCCGCATCCTTCCATTAGAACATTGCCGGGGGACAGATGGGGGGATTGCTGCGGTTGAACCGCGTCCCCACTCCCTGTGGACGTCAGCGCAGGTTGTACGTCACCCCAGTCACGAACTGGAACGAGTTTTTCTTGTATCCAATCGCAGGATCGTTCAGGAAGCTGTCGCTCGCTGTGATCGCCACGCTCAGCCGCTTGAACACCGGCAGCGTGAGCCCCGTGTTCACGTTCGCCGAGTAATCCCGCCCCACGTTGAACGACGGAATCGCGTTCACCGACTCCGTGAACACCATCTTGTGTGGCAACGTGCGGTTGTAACCCTCGAAGATCGTCCCGCCAATCAGGTGGGTCGACGCGGTGGGCGTTGCGGGTTGTACCCCGTTGATGGGCCCATTGTTGTACTGCTGCGTCTCGAAGTGGAGGTCAGCCTTCAGGTCCAGCTCCTGCTTCGCATCCTTCTTCACCGTCCAGCCGATGCCGCCGCCATAGATCTGCTGCAGCGAAAGGCCCTGCGCGTAGTTGTGGTCGAAGGCCAGATCGCCGAGAGCGTAAAAGCGCGGCGAAAAGTACTGATCCCGCTCCGAGTCCGCGTGGAAGATACTCGAGAGCGTCGTGACGTCGGGCGTTGGCGGGTTGGTCTGCGGAATTGCTCCCGGCGAGGTGTTCTTGCCGTAGCTCTCATTCACATTGAGCGTGGTCCGGTCGCGCGGCGGCAGCCAGGAGACGGTCGGCTCCGCGCGCACCAGGCTGACCCCAACCGTGAGTGTCGTCGCGTTGGTGGTCGCGCGCACCAGCGTCGCTCCACCGGTTACGCTGCCATTCCAGTCGGAAAAGAAGCTCCGGTGATCGCGAATCTGCTTGTCGAACTCCGCGCGCGGAACCAGATAGTTCACCTCCGCAGCAGGAATCGACGAGGCCACCGCCTCGGCCGAGCTGTTCGAAGCTGCCTGCGACGGATGCACCGCCACCTTGCCATCCGCAATCGAGATGGTGCCCTCGGGAGCAGGCGTGTTCTTGCGAACCACCAGGCCCTTCTTCAGCAGCGCAAACTCACTGGCCTTCGACCCCGCCCGCAGCTCCTTCACCTTCGCGAACGGAATCGTCAAGGTCCCAGCCATGTCGCTGTTGAACACCACATTGCCCCCGGCAGCGCTCACCAGGTGGCCCGTAAGCTGGTCGCCGTTGGCAAACACCAGTACGTCCGGTACGTTCTCCGCGGGCTTGGCCTCGTTCTTCTGGCCGTCCTGTGCAAGCGCGCTGAGCCCCAATCCTAACGACAGCCAGAGAGCAAACACTACGGGCCGGGTGATACGCGAAATCATGAAGTCTCCTTGCACTGGGTGTTGAGCCGGTCCTCTTAAGCCTACATGGGACAGCCTGCGGAGTTCGACCATCGCGCGAAGGTGGTTGCAGCGTGACGCAAGGAGCAGATAGGCTGAATGCATGTACGAGGACTTTCGAGCGATCGACCGCTGGACCGGCGAAGAGCTGCACTGCGTGTGGAAGGGCACCGTCGTGGCCATCGCCACGCGCCATGCCGACGCGACGGACATCCGCTTCGCCGTCAATGGCAAGCCGCTCTGGATCGCCATGCCCAATACCGCATGGGTGGAGCACAAGAAGAAGACCGGCAAGGCCATCACCGATTACCTGGCCGCGCAGGCCGCAGGCCGCTACCTCAAGCAGCAGATCGAGAACGGCTACGACAACGGCCGCGAGATGCTGACCATGAGCATCGCCGAGGTGCTCGAGGCCGCGGAAGCGGTGATGAACGATGTCGGCCACACCACCAAGCTCCCCTCGCTGCCCGTCATCGATCGCGTGGTCTTCCCCGATGGCGTGCCCGACTCGTTCAACTTCAAGCTTCCCGGTGAGCCGAAGACGCTGGCCGAGGACATCAGCAAGGCCAAGGGCATGCCCGGCGCGGTCAACAGCTAAGACGTCTCTCCTCGCGTCTTTCCTCGCGTCTTTGCGACGATATCGCTGCACAAGGGCACGGCTTCGGCCGTGCCCTTCACGTTTTCCCGCGCCACGATTGACGTTTCCCGCTTTCGCCGCATCAAACTTCACCAGACTGTAACGCCCTTGCGAACCTCAAGGACGTTCGGCTGCTGGGGATGAAAAATGGCTGCACTCGAGAAGAGACTCTCCATCCCGGTGCGGATTGCTGTAACTCTTGCTGCTGCATACGCCCTGCTGACGCTCGTCTTCGGCATCGCGCTCGCGGAGTTCTCACTGCACCTGCCGAAGATGCCGATCGACACGCCCGAGGCCTATCGCGTGCGCTACGAGCGGCAGTTCGATGCTCGCCTGCGCGATGTCGCGATCACTGCGCAGGATGGCGCGGTGCTGCGCGGCTGGTACATCGCGCCCGCGAACCCCAACGGCCGCTCCGTGGTGCTGCTCCACGGCATCGCCGGCAACCGCGTCTGGCTCAATGGCTACGCGGACATCTTCCTCAAGCGCGGCTACGCTGTGCTGCTGCCCGACTCCCGCGAGCACGGCGCTTCCGGCGGCCGCATCGCCACCTACGGCATCCTCGAGCGTGACGATGTCCGCCGCTGGGTCAGCTGGCTGCGCCAGCGCAATCCTGGCTGCACGTATCTTCTTGGCGAATCCATGGGCGCCGCCATCGGCGTCGAAGCTACCGCGGTCACGCCGCAGCTCTGCGCCGTCGCGGTCGAGTCTCCCTACGCCAGCTTCCGCCCCATCTCCATCGAGCGCCTCGGCTGGCAAACCCATCTCGGCGCAGGCTTCTGGAAGACCGTGGGCCGCCCTGCCATCGAGGTCGCCTTCCTCTGGACTCGGCTGCGCTACCACGTCTATCTTCCTGACGCTTCCCCCGTCCGCGCCGTCGAGCACTCGCACGTTCCCGTGCTGCTCATCGCCGGTACCCGCGACGAAAACATTCGCATGCACAACGCGCTCGAGATCCAGCAGGCCTGCGGCAAACGCTGCGCGTTGTGGATCGTCGAAGGCGCTGACCACGGCACCGCTGCGGCTATCGCTCCGCAGGAGTTTCACAGCCGCGTGGTTCACTGGTTCGTCGCGCATGATCCCCAGGGCGACCACATCGGGCCAGTGGCGCCAAAGACCGTAAGCATCGCCCGTGGGCGATAGAGAACCTCAACCTGCACAGACAAGATGAAGAAAACTACTACTAAGAAGGCCAAGCCGAGCGCAGAGGACATCGCGAAACTTGCAGACAGGGGCCGCAGCGTCGCCAGCCACTTCACCAATCGCGGGAAGATGATGCAGCCAGTTCGCCAGGTCTCTCGGTAGATCTTCGTTTGCGGAATGATGCTCGCGTAAACCTATCGCACCGCCCCATCCACTTCGCTGTAGAAGCTCTTCGCCTTCAAAATTTCGCGTGGCTTCGAGCCATCCGCCGGACCCACCATGCCATCGCGTTCCATCATGTCGATCAGGTGTGCGGCGCGTCCATAGCCGACGCGCAGCCTGCGCTGGATCAGCGACGTCGAAGCCTTGCCGAACTCATACACCAGTCGCACCGCATCGTCGTACAGCGGATCGTTGTCGTCGCCATCGTTGGCTCCAGCCTCTTCGCGGCCTTCATCCTTCGGACCTTCGAGGAAGCCTTCGACGTAATCCGCTTCGCCCTGTTCCTTCCAGAACTTGGTGACTGCGGCGATCTCCTTCTCGGTGACGAACGGCGCGTGCACGCGCTGCAGGCGGCTTGTCCCCGGCGGCAGGTAGAGCATATCGCCGCGCCCTAGCAGGCTCTCGGCGCCATTGCTGTCGATGATCGTGCGCGAGTCGACCTTGGTTGCCAGCCGGAAGCTCATACGCGTCGGCACGTTGGCCTTGATCAGGCCGGTGATCACATCCACGCTCGGCCGCTGTGTCGCGAGCACGAGATGAATGCCGACGGCGCGCGCCATCTGCGCCAGCCGCGTGATCGCTTCTTCAACGTTGGCGCGGTCCAGCATCATCAGGTCCGCCAGCTCGTCGATGATGATCATGATGTACGGCAGCGGCTCCTGGTTCACATCCTCAAACAGGTACTCCGAGCCATTCTCGAAGAGCTTGTTGAACTGATCGATGTTGCGCACGTGATTTGCCGCCAGCAGCTTCAAGCGGCGCTCCATCTCGCGCACCGCATTGCGTAGCGCATTGGCGGCGAGCTTCGCCTCCGTGATGATCGGCGTGAACAAGTGCGGGATGCCTTCATACATCCCCAGCTCAACGCGCTTCGGATCGACGAGGATCATGCGTACCTGCTCGGGCGTGGACTTCAGCAGCACGCTCATGATCATCGCGTTGATGGCGACCGACTTACCCGAGCCCGTCGAGCCGGCGATCAGCACATGCGGCATCGCAGCGAGATCCGCGGTCACGATGCGCCCATTGATGTCCTTGCCCATCGCCACGGCGAGCCTGGACTTGGACTTCGCGAAGTTCTCGCTCTCCACCACGTCGCGCAGCCAGATGGTCTCGCGCTCGCGGTTCGGCACCTGGATGCCCACGGTTGACTTGCCCGCAATGCGCTCGATGAGGATCGACTCGGCCGCCATGGCCAGGCAGAGATCATCGGCCAGCCCCGTCACCCGCGAGTACTTCACGCCTGCATCGGGGCGGAACTCAAACGTCGTCACGACAGGCCCGGGATTGATTTGCTCGACCGAGCCATCGACGCCGAACTCCGCGCACTTCTGCACCAGCACGCGCGCCTCTTCGCGCAACTCGTTCTCACGCACCGGAGCATGTTCATCGCTGCGATAGAGCAGCGTGCTGGGGGGCAGCTTGTAGCCGCGCACGCTCTTCGCCAGCATCGTCACGGCTTGCAGGTTCGCATCAGCGCGTTGACCGAAGGCAATGTTCTGGTCGCGAATGTCAGCGGTTGGTGAAGGCATCGGAGGTGCAAGAGGAGCTACCGGCGCGGCCTTCGCAACGGCACGCGGCGCAGGCATGCGCGCCGGAGGAGCCTCCGGCACATCGCCCGCCTTCACGCGGTTCAACATCGGCGGAGGCGTGCGCCGCTCTGGCCGGTCCAGCCAGTTGTCGTCGTTGACCTGGTTGACCGCCTCCACACCCTCGAACGGAAGCTCATTCGGGCGCGGCATCTCGCGCAGCTTCGCTCCGGCCACCATCGAAGGCGGAGTCATCGGAGCTTCGGGGTCCAGGGGCTCCAGCGCGAACTCATCGTCCTCGCTGGCGACCGTATCCAGCACGGTGCGCGGCATGCTCTTCCACACGTTCGGGCTCTCTTCCGCGAATCCCGCACGCCCCTGCTCGCCCGAGAAGTCGTTCGCATCACGCTTGCGCCGCCCGAACCAACCAAATCGCCCGAAGAATGAAGAAAGCAGGGAACCGCTCGCAGCGGTCTCTGCACTGTTGCCCTGCGTCAGCGCGGCCTTCTCGGCACGTACGCGGGCCCGCGCCGCAGTACGCTCGCGGCGGCTCTGGAACTCATCCTCTTCGTCCTCGAGCTCCACGCCGCGGTTGTTCGAGCGGAACATCTGCCAGCGATCGCTCATCCAGCGAATGAACGCGAAGTGCGACGTGAACCACTCGTTCGCATTCGTGAGCAGGAACGAGGTCGAGAGATACAGCGAGAGCAGCACCATCAGCGCGCACACCACAATCGCGCCAGGAAGGTTCACCACATGGATCATGCCATCGGCCAGCGTGCTTCCCAGCAGCCCGGCGATCGGCAGGGCATTGCGCCACTCCACATGCCAGGGCAGCAGCGCGATGGCCGCTGGCGCAAACACCATCCACAACATCAGGCCCACCAGCTTCGATCGCACTGGGCCGGCCGAACGCGACCGCATCCACCGAATCCCGGTACGCACCAGTACCAGCGGGATGAAGATCACGGCCACGCCGAAGCTCTGCAGCGCCAGGTCCGAACCATAGCTGCCCAGCAGCCCCATCCAGTTGTGGGCCGGGCGCGTTCCCGCGCCGCCTCCCACGGTGTTGAAGGATGGATCCACGGGGTTGTAGGTCGCCAGCGCCAGCAACATCAGCGCTCCGGTGGTCAGCACGACGAGGCCCAGCATCTCGTTCAGCCGGCGGTTTCGAGTAGGGGAGTAGAGCAGTCTCTGCGGCATCATGGGACGGAGCTTTCTCGCGGTTAGCGTTCGGGCGCACAGCCCTGCCTGACTTCGATGGCTACAAGCGGCGATCGCCACAAGTTCCGAGCAACCCAGCCTCGAACGCCCAAATGGCACAAGCCGGGCCAGCGCTTTTCGCAACGGGCTCGGCAGGATCGATGTAGCTCTCAAAGTCCGGAATCGAACCAGAGCAAGATCATTCTTCCATGCGGCGCCCGTGTGCAGCGCCGCACCCGGCACCCGCGAACCACAATGGTGACGGGCGGATTTCCATGACGCGCAAGTACACACAACTGTTAAATCCCCAGCGGCAACCGCGCAGGAACAAAGGGGCATCTAGCTCAACAGGTGGGCTTTGCGCAACAGGCGCATCGCCAGCGTGAGTGTGTTGCGGGGGAGCGGGATTTTAGCGATTTCTCCTGCTTGTCACCGGCGAAGGAGAATCGCCGGCAGCCGGTGGACCCCGCAGCGCATCCTCAGCGAACGCGAATTCAAGTCATTCGAGAGAAGGATAAACAACATGGCAAACACACTGGATGGATCGGCAAAGAATCGCGAGACGGAACGCGTGCTGCTGGACGTGATCAAGACCCTGCAGGACGGCCAGAAGGGCTTCGCTGAAATCGGCGAGCACCTCGAAGACGCGACCGTCAAACGTTACTTCCTCGCGGAAAGCCTGCACCGCGCCAACTTCCGCGCCGAGCTTGAAAATCAGCTCCATCGCGATGGCATGGCGGACGTCAAGGAGTCAGGCACTGTCGCCGGTGCGCTCCATCGCACCTGGGCGGACATCAAGTCCAAGCTGGGCGGCGGGGATCATGCGCTGCTCGAAACCGCCGAGGACGGAGAAGATACCGCCGTCAAGACCTACCAGCAGGCGCTCGACCAGGACCTGCCCTTGCCCATCCGTCAGATGCTCAGCGAGCAGCAGGCGCACATCCTCACCTCGCACGACTACATCAAGCGCCACCGTGATTCGCTCGTGAAGGCTTAGATCCGCAGCCATAACACCGTTGCAGACCTGGGCGGCCTTCGGGTCGCCCTTTCTGCACTCGGCTTCAGCTGGACCCAGATGTCCCAAAATCGGGCAGAGAATCCTTTGCCCGGCCGCATCATCGTAGATTGTGGGGCGCTTTTCCTCAGTTGGCGGAGCGCAGAGGACGCGTTAGTCTACCCATGTTGGACCCGCAGCTGCCGTTCCCGCTCGATCATGGCGTGGAAGACCCATTGCGAGGTATGGGCGTCAGGAAAGTCGCACCGCCCGGGAGGTGGCTATGAATCAGCAGGTCAAGGATCTCATTCAGAAATTGGGCGAGGCGATCCATGAGTCTGTCTCAGACTCAGAGCAGATCGCCGGCGTTGTGCGGGAGATCCGCGAGCAGGGCTTCGATGTCCTGCTGATGCTCGAAGCCACCATCGGCCTCAACGAGCTCGAAGAAGCTGATGCCGACGCTGAAGCTGAGGATCCCGTCGAGGGGCCGTTCACCAAGCACGACCTCACCTTCCTCAAGTCCCTCCGCATCACCACCGAGGAACAGCCAGCCCTCGGCGATGGCGGCAGCACGGACCTCCAGGCCGGAGCCTGAACGGTCTTCTTTCGTCCGCTTCGCGTTAGCTGTGTCTGCTTTGCTTCCATCCCTGCGGTCGTTGCAGTTCTGCCCCTGTCCTCGCCGGCCATCTCTCCCATCCTGCGGCCTTGTGTTCTAACGCTCGCATCCCACTGATACAATTCGCGCCATCGGTTGTAAGGCTTCACAAGGTGTCCTTTTTGCTTCCAGTTGCATCCCAGCATGGGGTGACGGGCGACACGCGAAGGATGTCACGGGCTTTCCTTGCGTAGGGGCCCTGAGGGTGTAGGACGATGAGAGATACATTGGGCGTACTGCTGGCTGGTGGAGCTGGCGAGAGACTTTTCCCCCTAACCCGCGACCGTGCGAAACCCGCGGTCCCCTTTGCCGGACAGTACCGGATCATCGACATCACCCTGTCGAACTGCATCAACTCCGAGCTCCGGCACGTCTACATCCTCACCCAGTACAAGGCGCTCAGCCTCAATCGCCACATCCGCGAAGGCTGGGGCCCGGTCGTGGCGTCGGAGCTCGGTGAGTTCATCGAGATCCTTCCGCCCATGCAGCGCGTCTCCAAGTCCTGGTACCAGGGCACGGCCGACGCCGTCTTCCAGAACATCTACTCCATCGGCTCGGAAGAGCCCAAGCGCGTGCTCATCCTCTCCGGCGATCACATCTACAAGATGAACTACGCCCTGATGGAAGAGCAGCACCTCGCTTCCGGCGCGGATGTCACCCTCGCTACGCTCCCTGTGACGCCCGGCGAGGTCGCGGCCTTCGGTGTCGTCGAGGTGGGCAAGGATGGAGAGGTTATCGGCTTCATCGAGAAGCCCAAGGAGACCAGCATCCGCTCGCCCTTCAACCCCGAGATGGTCGACGTCTCCATGGGCATCTACCTCTTCAACACCGATGTCCTGATCCCCGAGCTAATGCGCGACGCCGAGGACCCCGACTCCAAGCACGACTTCGGCCACGACATCCTGCCGAAGCTGCTCGGCAAGTACAAGGTCCAGGCCTACAACTTCGTCGACGAAAACAAGCAGCGCGCGCTCTACTGGCGCGATGTCGGCACGCTCGAGGCCTACTACGAGGCCAACATGGACGTCGCCTCCGTCGCCCCGGTCTTCAACCTCTACGACAAAGCCTGGCCCATGCGCACCCGGCCCTATCAGTACCCGCCGGCCAAGTTTGTCTTCGGCGAGCCCGGCCGTACCGGCATGGCCATTAACTCCATCGCCTCGGCCGGCTGCATCATCTCGGGCTCGGTCATCCGCAACTCCGTCCTCTCGCACGATGTGCGCGTGAACAGCTATGCGGATGTCGACTCGAGCATCATCTTTTCCCACGTCAACATCGGCCGGCATTGCCGCATCCGCCACGCCATCATCGATCGCGACGTCCATATCCCCGACGGCACTGTCATCGGCTACGACCCGGCTGAGGACAAGAAGAACTACTTCGTTACTGCCTCCGGCCTCACGGTGGTCACGCGCGATTACTCGGTCTACGAGAACCCGGTATCGCCGGGGTTTCTCGCGTAGCGCGGCTCTGCCGCGTCAGCCGTTTCGCGGGTAGCGGCTTCGCCGGTAGCGCTTTGCGTTAGGGAACGAACTTGCTAACGCGACGCGCCAACGGCGAAGCCGCTAACGACGAAGGGCCAGCGACATCGTCGCTGGCCCTTCGCGCTAACGCAACGCGCTGCTACTCGACGTGATAATTCGGCGCCTCACGCGTAATTACCACATCGTGCACATGGCTCTCGCGCAGGCCCGCACCGGAGATGCGAATGAACTTCGCGTTCTGCTGCAGCTCTTCAATGCTGCCGCAACCCAGGTAGCCCATGCCGCTCTTCAGACCGCCCACGAGCTGGTACACCATTGCTTCGAGAGGTCCACGATGCGGCACACGGCCCTCGATGCCTTCCGGCACGAACTTCGCCAGCCGGTTGCCACTGGTGTCCTGCTTGAGCTCGATGCGCTCTGCCCGCGCGGCCGAGGACATATCTTCCTTGCCCTGGAAATAGCGCTCGCCGGACCCTTGCGCCATCGCGCTGAGCGATCCCATGCCACGGTAGGACTTGAAGCTGCGGCCCTGGTACAGAATCGTCTCGCCCGGGCTCTCATCCACGCCCGCGAACAATGAACCCATCATGCAGACACTCGCGCCCGCTGCAATGGCCTTGGTGATGTCGCCCGAATACTTGATGCCGCCATCCGCGATGATCGAGATGCCGTGCTCGCGCCCCGCGCGGCTCGCCTCGGCGATCGCTGTGATCTGCGGCATGCCTGCACCCGTCACCATGCGCGTGGTGCAGATGCTGCCCGGCCCAATGCCCACCTTCACCGCATCGGCGCCAGCCTCGATCAGCGCTTTCGCGCCATCGTAGGTCGCAATGTTGCCGGCAAACAGGTCGACGTCCGGATAGAGACGCTTGCACTCGCGCACCGCTTCCAGCACCCGCGAGGAATGACCATGCGCCGAATCGATCGCCAGCGCATCGACCCGCATCTTCACCAGCTCCGCGGCACGCTCGAGGAAGTCGCCCGTCGCGCCGATCGCTCCTGCCACGCGCAGGCGGCCCTGAGGATCCTTGCTCGCGTTCGGATACTTCAGCTTCTTCTGGATGTCCTTGACCGTGATCAAGCCCTTGAGTTCGAAGGCGTCGTTGACCACCAGCAGCTTCTCCACGCGGTGCTGATGCAGGATGTGCTCTGCATCTTCCAGCGTGGTACCCACCGGTACCGTGATGAGGTTTTCCTTGGTCATCACATCCGCTATGGGGATGTCTGTCCGCGAGACGAAGCGCAGGTCGCGGTTGGTCAGGATGCCCACCAGCTTGCCGCCCTTGGTCACCGGCACACCCGAAATCTTGAAGCGGCGCATCACGTCCAGCGCGTCGGAGATGGGCCGTTCGGGGTCAATGGTCACCGGGTCGACGATCATGCCTGACTCGGACCGCTTGACCTTGTCAATTTCGCCCGCCTGTTGCTCGATGGTGAGGTTGCGATGCACCACACCCAGGCCTCCCTGCTGTGCGATGGCAATCGCCAGTCGCGACTCGGTCACCGTGTCCATCGCCGCCGACATCAGCGGGGTCGCCAGCGTAATCTTCTTCGTCAGCTGCACCTGCGTGCTGACCTGCGCCGGGACCACGTCCGAATACGCGGGCACGAGAAGGACGTCATCAAACGTCAGTGCTTCCGGAATATGCGTTTCGATCATCTTTCTATTGTCGCATCGGCTCATGGCAGGGTGTTTGAGCCCTGAGAGCAGCCAGGCCACAGTCTGCACGGTGGGCGCTCCGGGTTCTCAGGCGCCCTGGCTTCTTCGCAGGATGATCGTCGAAGCCGTTTGGGCAGAGGAGATTGAACCCGCCCGGGCTGCCATCATTCCGAGCCGACGCCGCAGGACCCCTCAAACACCCCAGCGTCTGAAACGCTCCCTTGAGTTGCCATTGCAGATGTCGTACACTAGCGGAGCAGACGAATCCGTTCTGCCAGCGCCGGCGAACCTGCTGGCCAGGCCGTGAACGCACCGGCTTGAGACTGGCGGAAGAGAGGAGTGGGCTAACCGCCCACTTTTTGTTTGCCCTGAAGTCAGGCAGCGCCACTCGACGCCGCGCTCGCCTGGACCGCCAACGGCGTCTCTGCCGCGCGGCCTGTACCCGAACCACAACGCGTCCCTAACTCTGGTGTCTTGCGATGGCTGTTGTGTTGGACAAAATTCGAGCTACCGCGGAGCGCGTCGCGGCGTCGCACGGCATGGATGTCGTCGACCTCGAGCTCACGGGCGGCGGCAAGCACCGCGCGCTGCGCGTCTTCCTGGAGAAGAACGCCGAAGAGCGCGGTAAACTCGCTGCTCTCGCCGCAGTCGCACTCGCCCAGGCCTCCGATCCTGGCATCGAAGGACAGGTTTCACTGCCCCAGGGCGTGCCCGCCGAGGCCCTCAGCGGCATCACACACGAGGATTGCGAGCTCTTCGCTCGTGACTTCGGCACCGTCGCCGACATCGAAGATCTCGTCCCCGGCGCTGAGTACACCCTCGAAGTTTCCTCTCCCGGGCTCGAGCGCAAGCTGCTTAAGGCTGCCGACTACAGCCGCTTCCTCGGCTTCCTCGTGAAGCTCCAGACATTCACTCCGGTGGACGGCAACCGCCAGTTCACCGGCCGACTGACAAGCTTTGACGGCCTCCGGCTCACCCTGGACCTCGCCGCCATCCAACAGAAGGGCAAGGCCGCCCGCAAAACCACCCAGGCCTCACCCCTCGTCGACCTCGAACTGGCCAACGTAGAAAAGGCCCATCTGGTCGCAGAAATTTGAAGAAAGGAAGTGAATAGTGAGAAGTGAATAGTGAATGGCCTCGCCTCGCCGGAGATCTCCGTCGGCACGGGTCTAGTTTCACTACTCACGATTCACTACTCACGATTCACTGCAATTTATGGCTAGCCCCCTGTACCAGACGATCGAGCTTCTCTCCAAAGAGAAGGGCATTGAGGCCGAGGTGGTCGTTGGCGCCGTTGAGGACGCCATCGCCCTCGCCACCCGCAAGTTCTACAAGACGCAGGAGAACATGCGCGGCGAGCTCGACAAGGAGACCGGCGAGATCCGCGCCTATGTCTACAAGACCGTCGTCGAAGGCGACGAGCAGGTCGAAGACGCCGAGAACCAGCTGACCCTGGAGGCCGCGCGCGAGCTCGCCCCCGAGGTCGAGGTGGGCGGTGAGCTGCGCTTCTACAAGGACACCACCCCGCTTGGGCGCATCGCCGCCCAGATGGCCAAGCAGGTCATCTTCCAGAAGGTCCGCGAGGCCGAGCGCGACACCGTCTTCAACGAGTACGCCCACCGCGCCGGCGAGATCCTCAACGCCACCGTCAAGCGCACCGAGCCCATGGACGTCATCTTCGACCTCGGCAAGACCGAAGCCCGCATGCCCAAGCGTGAGCAGTCGCGCTTGGAGCAGTTCGCCATCGGCGAGCGCGTCCGCGTGGTCCTGCTGCGGGTCGATCGCGCCGCCAAGGGCCCGCAGGTCATCGTCAGCCGCGCGGCACCGGGTCTGGTCACCTCGCTCTTCCAGAGCGAAGTCCCCGAGATCTACGACGGCACCGTGCAGGTCAAGGCCATCGCCCGCGAGGCCGGCGAGCGCACCAAGATCGCCGTCCAGTCCCGCGACAAAGACGTCGACCCCGTCGGCGCCTGCGTCGGCATGAAGGGCATGCGCGTCCAGTCCATCATCCGCGAGCTCCGCGGCGAGAAGATCGACATCATCGAGTACTCGGAGGAGATCACCACCTTCGCCGAGAAGGCCCTGCAGCCCGCCAAGGTCTCCCGGGTCAGCATCGCGGACCTCGCCGAGAAGCAGCTCGAGGTCATCGTCGACGACACGCAGCTCTCGCTGGCCATCGGCAAGAAGGGCCAGAACGTCCGCCTCGCCGCCAAGCTCCTCGGCTGGAAGATCGACATCAAGAGCGAGGAAGAGAAGCGCCAGGAGGTCGAGCAGCAGATGCAGGCCATGACTGGCGGCCCCGCCACCCCCATCGAGCAGGTCGTCGAGCTCGGCGACAGCGTGATGGAGAAGCTCATCGCTGCCGGCATCACCACGGTCGAGTCCCTGGCAGACATGACGGCCGAAGAGCTCGGAGAGATTCCGGGCATCGGCGAGAAGACGGTAGAGAAGATCGCCGTCGCGGTCCGCCATTACTTCGGCCACTACGAAGAGGGAGAAGAGCGGCCCGCCACCGTTCCCGAACCGATACTCGCGGAGGGCGAGGTTGCAGTGGCTGCGGCCGCCGAAACCGATCCCGCCGGCGACTTGGAGCATTCGCTGACCATGACCCCAGAAGAAATTCTCGCCAGCCAGGCCGGTTCCGAAGGCGCCACGGAGCTCGACAACGTCTCCACCGAGGACATCGTGGACGCCGAGGACGAAATCTCCCGCTCCGACGCCAACGATGATTCCGACGCCCGCGAAGAAGCCATCGAGCTCGAAAACGATACGGTCGATTCGCTGGTCGAGATGTCCGAAGACACCTCGACCGAGGGTATCGACGAGTAATATTCGGCGCGGCGGGGCCTTCGGGTTCCGCCGTGCTGCTGCAAACTATGCGGATTCGCCCGAACGATCGGCGCATTCCTCGTAAAACACTGGTGAACTCTGGCAAGAACCTTGCCAGTCACGGCAACGTTCAAGGGATAATATCCTTGAACCCAGCTCCTAAACGAAGAGGCTGAAATGAACAGCTAGCGCCTAGGAAACGGGCCGCTCCAACGAGCGCCGCCCCTGATACCGAGAAGGAATAGATGAGCAAAGTCCGCATCAATGATCTGGCCCGCGAGCTGGAAGTGAAGAGTAAGCCGATTCTCGACGCTCTGATCGCCGTCGGCGTTACGGAGAAGAAGACCCACTCATCCTCGATCGAGGAGGATGAAGCAGAAAAGGTGCGCGCCTTCTTCAACAAGAGCGTCCGCACCGCAGGCGGCAACCGCCAGGGCTCCTCCGACCGACCCAGATTTGATCTCTCCCAGGCTTCCAAGCCCGGCGACGCGCTGAAGGCGATCCTCGAGCGCAAGCAGGCCGAGACCGCCGCCCAGAACACACCCAGATCCGCTCCGCCACCAGTCGCTCAGCCCCCGCGCCCCGCCGTGGCTGTTGTTCCGCCCGCGCGTCCAGTGGTGGCTGCTGCGCCGCCGCGTCCTGCAGGCGCTCCCGTCGTGGCCCCGCCCGCTGCGTCCTCGGCTCCGCGCCCGGTAACGTCCGCTCCCGCCTCGGCTCCGCCGAACGTCTCGAATCCCTCGAATTCCTCGACCCCTTCGGGAGATCCCTCGGCCCCGCCGCGCCGGATCATCATGCCGCAGCCGCGTCAGGCCTCCGCGGTGATCGCCCCTCCAGGAGCAGCCCGTCCCAGCTACGTTGCTGGCGCCCCGCGTCCGGCTGGCGCGCCCGTGGTGGCTCGCCCCTCGGCGACTCCTCCGCCGGCCGTGGCCTCGGTTCCGCCGGCCGCTCCGGTTGTGGTCAAGCCCGCTGCCGTGCCCGCCGCCCCTGTCGCTGCGGCTCCTGCTGCCGCTGCTCCGGCCGCTGCTGCACCGGCTGCTCCCGCAACGCCCGCCCCGCAGGCAGAGGCTCCCGGAGCACCCGTAGCGGAAGCTCCGGCAGCTGTCGCTGCTCCCACCGGTCCTGTGGTTCCGGTGCGTCGCGTCATCATGCCGCAGACCGGCCCACGTCCCACCTACACAGCTCCGGCCGTGGTTCCGGGTGCGGTACGCCGTCCCATCTTTGAGCGTCCCCGTCCCGGTGGCCCTGGCGGCCCCGGCGGCGCGCCTGGCATGCGTCCCTCCGGTCCCGGAGGAGCTCCCATGGGCCCCGGCGGACGCCGTCCCATGCATCCGACCCGCCCGTTCCCGGGAGGCCCTGGCGGCCCCGGTGGTCCTGGCGGTCGTCCCGGCTTCCCGCCGCGCCCCGGCTTTGGTGCGCGTCCCGGCGTCGGTGGCGGTCCCGGCCGCGGTCCTGGCCTGCTTCCGCCGGCCGAGGCAGCTCCGGCCCCAGGCCGTCCGCGTGGCGGCGCTCAGCGTGGCCGTGGCGGCCCGCGGTACGAGAAGAACAAGGAAGTCGCCCTGAAGGGATACGCGCCCAGCCGTGGCGCGGCCATGATCCCGCAGGGCCAGCTCCCCATCACCAAGGCCATCACCGTCACCGAAGGCATCTCGGTCAAGGATCTCGCCGAGAAGCTTGGAGTCCGCGGTAAGGATCTCATCGCCACCCTCCTCATGAAGGGCGTCTTCGTCACCGTCAACCAGTCGCTCGACGCCGAGCTGGTCAAGGAGGTCTCGCGCCAGTTCGGCGCCGAGTCCACCATCATCTCCGTCGAAGAGCAGCTCGAGAATGAGGCCATCGAAGGCCTCATCGAGAGCACCGAGGGCATGGTCGAGATCACCCGCGCCCCGGTCGTTACCATCATGGGTCACGTCGACCACGGTAAGACCTCGCTGCTCGACGCGATCCGGTCCACCGACGTCGCGGGCGGCGAAGCCGGCGGCATCACCCAGCACATCGGCGCCTACAAGGTCCGCATCACCAAGGAAGACTCTCCCGCCTTCGGTCGCGAGATCGTCTTCCTCGATACCCCGGGTCACGAGGCCTTCACCCGCATGCGTGCCCGCGGCGCCAAGATCACCGACATCGTCGTCGTGGTGGTCGCGGCGGACGATGGCGTTATGCCGCAGACCCTCGAAGCGATCGATCACGCCAAGGCCGCGAAGGTTCCCATCATCGTCGCCGTCAACAAGATCGATAAGCCCGAGGCCGATCCTTCGAAGGTCATGAACCAACTCGCCGCTCGCGGCGTCCAGGCGACCTCCATGGGTGGCGACGTCGAGTTCGTCGAAGTCTCCGCCAAGAAGCGTCTCAACCTCGACGCTCTCGAGGAGATGATTCTTCTCGTCGCCGACACCAACGAGCAGAAGGCCCAGCCGGAGCGTCCCGCCGTCGGTACGGTCATCGAAGCCAAGCTCGATCGTGGCCGTGGCGCCGTGGCTTCGGTCCTCGTGCAGAACGGAACCCTGAAGACTGGCGACAGCTACATCGTCGGCAACACCTTCGGTAAGGTTCGCGCCATGTTCGACGATCGCGGACGCGAGATCAAGGAAGCTGGTCCCTCGACCCCGGTCGAGATCCTCGGTCTCGAGTCCATGCCGGATGCGGGAGATACCTTCCTCGTCATGGCCGACCGCGACAAGGCCAAGGGCATCGCCCAGTACCGCAAGATGAAGGAGCGCGAGGCGCAGCTCGCCAAGAGCTCCAGAGTCTCGCTGGAAGGCCTCGCAGAACAGATCAAGCAGGCTGGCGTCAAGGACCTCAACCTCATCCTCAAGGGCGACGTGCAGGGCTCGGTCGAAGTGCTGGCCGATTCGCTCGGACGCATGTCCACCGAGAAGGTTCGGGTCAAGGTGCTCCACTCCGGCGTCGGCGCTATTACCGAGTCCGATGTGCTTCTCGCTTCGGCCTCCAACGCTGTCGTTATCGGCTTCAACGTCAAGCCTGACCGCAAGGCTCAGGAAGTCGCTGATCGCGAAAACGTCGAGATCCGCCTTCACTCGATCATCTACGAGCTGCAGGACGAGATCACCAAGGCCATGTTCGGCTTGCTCGATGCCGTCTACCGCGAAGTCTACGCCGGCCGCGCCGAGGTGCTCAACGTCTTCAAGATCACCAAGGTCGGCCAGATCGCCGGCTCCGTGGTCCGCGACGGCCTCATCAAGCGCGACAACCAGGTCCGCGTCCTCCGCGATGGAGTCGAGGTCTGGAAGGGCAAGATCGCTTCGCTCAAGCGCTTCAAGGACGACGTCTCCGAAGTCCGCCAGGGCGTCGAGTGCGGTATCGATCTCGCCGGCTACAAGGAGATCAAGGTCGGCGACATCGTCGAAGCCTTCACTACGGAGAAGGTTGCTGCCGAACTTGGCCGCAACGCCGCCGAGGCCAAGAAGGAACAGATGGCAGAACTCGCCGCCGCCAAGAGCGCCGAAGATGAAGCCAAGCGCGCCGAAAACGCATAACCCAAACCAACATCCTCAAGCACCAAGGCCCGGACATTTGTCCGGGCCTTGGTGCTTGCACTCATCGTGCTTTCGCCTTCACACGCAGGCCGCTACGGCGTACCCGCAATCTCCGGTTCCGGAGGCGTCTTCTCAAACAGCGAATGATGCAGCGCGCCCGCGAGGATCGCGCCCGCAATCGGCGCAACCCAGAACAGCCAAAGCTGCTGCATCGCCCAGCCGCCGCAAAAAATTGCCACAGCCGTCGACCGCGCCGGATTCACGCTGGTATTCGTCACCGGAATGCTGATCAGGTGAATCAGCGTCAGCCCCAAGCCAATCGCGATCGGCGCAAAGCCCTGCGGTGCACGCGAGTGCGTCGAGCCCAGGATGATCAGCAGGAACACGCCCGTCATCACCACCTCGCACAGCAGTGCCGCGACCAGGCCATAGCCATCCGGCGAGTGTGCCCCATAGCCGTTGGACGCGAACCCCGCATGGACATCGAACCCTGCCTTGCCGCTCGCGATGCCGTACAGGATCGACGCACCAACCGCGCCGCCTGCCACCTGCGCCAGGATGTATCCCGGCGCATCCTTCCACGCAAACCGCCGCGCCGTCGCCAGGCCAATCGTCACCGCTGGATTGAGATGGCAGCCCGAGATGTGACCCACGGCATACGCCATGGTCAGCACGGTAAGTCCGAACGCCAGCGCCACGCCGGCGAACCCGATTCCAAGCTGCGGATACCCCGCAGCCAGCACCGCGCTGCCGCATCCGCCTAACACCAGCCACAGAGTTCCAATGAACTCGGCCGAGAGACGCTTTCCCATACGATCCGTACCTTTCCTGCATCGCTGCGGGCGGCCGGACGGATCCGGCCTGCACCATCCCAGGCCCGAGGAGTTTTATGTTCCACCAACCTAACAGGGAATAGGGAAATACCGCATCAGTTTCTGCTCGCAACACGCTTCCAGATCAGAACCGGATCAGGTAACTCGCCTTCACAAATAGCTGCCGCCCATCGTTCAGATAGTTCTTGCCACGCGGCAGGATCGGCATACTCGGGTTGCACATCTGGCTGCCCGCAACCATCGTGCAGATCTGGTGATCGTAGTTATCCAGGTTGTTATTCCAGCCCAGGTACAGCACGGTACCAGGATGCGGCAGCCACGTGACCAGCGCCTGCGTCTGCACCTGCTTCGTGCGTTGCAGCGAGGTCATCAGCGGGTTCGCCAGCGTCGAGTCATACTCCACAATCACGCGTGCCGACCATGCCCGCGTGAACTGGTAGTTTAGCTTGGTGCGGAAGGTCTGCGTCTCATACACCAGCTGGCCCCCGTGCGCATTGTGGTCGCGATCCAGCAGGTACGTGTTGTCATCCGTCAGCTGCTTCAGCGGGTTGATGCTGATCAACGCCTGCACCGACTCCTCGTTCAGCAGAAAAGGAGCCTGTCCGTCCAGAGGGTTGTAGTTCACGTTGCCGCTGCGCAGCGCCTGCGTATTGAAGTTCAGCTGCGGCCAGGGCTGGCCGCGCGCCACAAATCCACCAAAGTTCTCCGTAAAGTTATGCGGCCCCGGAAGCGCGGGGTAGCCATTCTCCGGTCCTACCGTATCCGAGTTCTGTCCCCCGATTGGTGCGATCACAATATTGCGCGGCAGCAGCCAGAATGGATCGAACGTCGAGTAGTGATACACGCGATTGCCCGCATGGTCATACGCTATGTTCTGGTTTGTCTCCAGCCCATAGCTCTGGATCACGCTGTGCTTCGGAAACCACTGGTACGTCGCGTGCAGATGGTCGCTGCGGATATTCGCCGTTTGGAAGAAGCCGCTCAGCGTCGTAAATCCGCGGCTGACATCCTGGTACTCATCGAACAGGCTGAACGAGTGGCCGCTGCGTTGCACCTGCAGGTCGCTCGCTGGCCCCGCGTTGTAGCCGGAAGGGAACACCGCCGCCATGCTGTCCGTGCGGTTCTCCTTCGTCGCACTCTCCACCATCTGCCCGAGCACCGTCCAGTGGGTGTTCATGTGCCAGGTAAAGTCCGCGCCGCCCACGCGATTGAACCCGCCGCCAAACTCCTCGTCCGTGTACATCAGTCCCACGTTCGATCCCTTGCTCGCCCCTTTGCCAATGTCCTGGCTCACGCGGCCCACGTAAAACTGCGCCTTCTTGCCATACAGCGGATCGCCCGGCTGCACCGTCGCGCCGGGTTCGCGGTCATCGACCGCGAGGATCCCGACATTCGTGTGTCCCAGCTTGCCCGTCACCCGCGCTCCAAACTCCGGCCGGATGATGTTGCGCGTATACAGCAGCGTCAGCGGCGTGGCGAAGTAGCTCGCATTCTCCAGGAAGAACGGCCGCAGCTCCGGAAAGTACACCGGGTAGCGCTGGTTGACGGTGAACTGAGGCTGGTCGCTCTCCACGTCGGAGAAATCCGGGTTCACCGTCGCGTCGATCACGATCGAGTCCTTGATCACCGCCTTGGCCTCGCCGCCCGCCGTGCCCTCCAGGTGCCGCGTAGAGAAGTACGGATCGTTCGGGTCCACCGTCTGCAGCGTGTGCTCGCTCTGTCCCAGCGCATACGGGTTCAGCTGCACATTGTGCGACCCCGTGATCCCATCGAGCCCATCCATGTGCAGCGTGCCTTCCTGGCTCAGTTCGCCGCTCACATTGGCCGACACCCGCGGCCAGAAGTCGTTCTCGCTGTTGCGAGGAAGGTTGCGCCAGAACACCGCGCCCCAGTCCCCGCCACGAGGAGGGAAGCGCAGGCTCTTGAACGGGAGCACCATCAGCGCCATCCATCCCTTGCGCGTAATACGGCCGTCCGAATCCCACACCTGGTCGTAGCTGTAGTCCGCGCCATTCGCCTCGGTCCACGCCGCGTCGGCCTGCACGCCGCTGGGGTTCACCTGGAACTCCACGCCGCGCAGCCGGTCCTGGAATGGATCCAGCACCACCGTCACGTAATCATCCTTCGTGATGTTTTCCCGCCGCGCCAGGTGCGTGCGGATCAGCTCCGGATGCTGGTCGAAGCACAGGAACACGATGTACAGCGCATCCCTGGTCCGCCCCAGGTAGACCTCGGTCGACTCCGTCCCCGGCGCGCCATCGGTGGGCTGGTTCTGGATAAAACCCACCAGGTGACCGAGCTTGTCCTTTAGCTCCGGCCTCGGCTCCATGCCGGCAAAGTCAGCCAGCGAAATCGGGTGATCCAGCAGCGGCACCTTCACATCGGCTGCCGGTTGCGACTTCGGTGGAGTCTGCGGAACCACGCTGGGCTTGGACTGCCCCGACTCCTGCTGACCCACCTGCGCTTGCAGCAAGCCCGCTGCCAAGAAAAGAACTCCCACCACCCCACTGCCCAACCCGATGCGTGCTCTGCGAAACATCACCTGCTGCTACTCCTTCATTCGGGCAGGGCACGTCACGGCGCACCTCAACCCCCGCACAGGTGTACGCGCAAGGCGGCTGTGGAGTTCCCATAGGACCCAGCCTTGCAGGATACTGGACTGAATGAAGCTCGATGCCATTCAATCCGCTCTACGCGACCAGAAACTCGACGGCTGGCTGTTTTACGACCACCACCATCGCGACCCCATCGCCTATCGCATCCTTGGACTCGACGAGCACAGCTTCGTCTCGCGCCGCTGGTTCTATTTCATCCCAGCCACGGGCGAACCGAAACGCCTCGTGCACCGCATTGAATCCGGCAAGCTCGACGCCATCCCCGGCTCCAAGGACGAGTACTCCAGCTGGCAGGAACTCGAGCAGAAGGTCGCCGCCATGCTCGAGGGCGCGACCCGCATCGCCATGCAGTACTCGCCCCGCAACGCCATCATGTACGTCTCCATGGTCGATGCCGGAACCGTCGAACTGATCCGCTCCTTCGGCAAGGACGTCGTCAGCTCTGCTGACCTCGTCAGCCTCTTCGAAGCCGTCCTCACCGAAGACCAGATCGCCTCACACTATGCCGCCCAGGTCCGCGTCGATCGCGTCCTGCAGGCCGCCTGGCAGCGCATCGGAGAGGCCGTCCGCCGCGGCCACGGAGCCTCCCTCGACCGCCGCGAGATCACCGAGCGCGAGGTCGTCAACTTCCTCCTCGAGGGCTTCGAACGCGAAGGCCTCTTCACCGACCATGGCCCCAATTGCTCCGCCGGTCCCAACTCCGCCGACTCGCACTACGAGCCCACCCTGGAGCACTCGCGCACCATCCATTCCGGCGACTTCCTCCTCATCGACCTCTGGGCCAAAATGGCCAACGACCCCAACGCCGTCTGGTACGACATCACGTGGACCGGCGTCGTCGATCGCGAGCCCAGCGAGCGCGAGCAGCACATCTTCACCACGGTCGCCGCCGCCCGCGACGCTGCCATTCAGGTCATCGAAGATGCCTACCTCGCCGGCAAACCCATCGCCGGCTGGCAGGCCGACGCCGCCGCCCGCGCGGTGATTACCAACGCCGGCTACGGTCCGTTCTTCACCCATCGCACCGGCCACAACATCGAGGTCCAACTCCACGGCAACGGCGCCCACCTCGACAACCTCGAAACCCACGACGAACGCCTCATCCTGCCCAACACCTGCTTCTCCGTCGAGCCTGGCCTCTACTTCGTAGGCGAGTTCGGCCTCCGCAGCGAAGTCAACATGATCACCAGGCCCGGCAAGGCCGCGGTGACTGGTCCCATCCAGCGCGAACTCGTTCGGATCTGAAGAGCGTTCTCCGTTCTCCGTTGTCTGGGAACTGGCATCTGGAAACCCGGCAACTGGACCCGAAATCCAGGTCTCAGGAGCAGGCATCGGACTGCGCCACACCCCCAAGCCCTGAGAACGGAGAACGACGAACGGAGAACGTTCCTCCGCTGCTAGAATCATCTCCGATGCCCACACCCGCTCAGCAGGCCCAGACGCGCGACCAGATCGCGCAGCGCGTACCCGGCGAGAAGTCGAGCCTCCCCGCCATCGTTCTACTCGCCGGTTGGCTCATCCCCGGCGCTGGCCACATGATCCTCGGCAAGTGGGTGCGCGGCGTGCTGCTCTTCGCCGCCATCGTTACGATGTACGCCATCGGCCTCGCCCTGGCGGGCAAGATCTACAACCCTGCCACCGGCGACATCCTCGACATCCTCGGCTCGGTCGCGCAGCTCGGCACCGGCCTGCTCTATCTCCTGGCCCGCGTTGCCGGCTGGGGCACAGCCCCGGTGCTCACCACCGTCGCCGACTACGGCTCCAAGGCCCTGCTCATCGCCGGCCTTCTGAACATCATTGCCGCGGTCGATGCGTACTCGCTGGCCAACGGAAGAAAGGCCTCCTAGCATGATGCTCTCGCACTTCAGCGCGGCAACGCTCTTCGCGCTCTGCATCTCGGTGGTCTTCGGCATCACCCAGCGCGCGGAGCCGAAGATGATGATCCGCTTCGGAGCCTTTTGCTTCGTGCTCTTCGTCGGCGGGCTCATCCTCGCCAGCTGGCTCATGTTCGCGGTCAAGCACTAAGGCAGCGGGCATCTGGCACCTGGATCTCTCGGCTTCTAGCTCTTAGCTTCTAGCTCTTAGCCAAAAGCCAAGGAGCCTCTGCATAAGCTCCCGCTTTGAACGGGCGGGCTTCAGCCCCGACAAGGCTGCACGAATGGCAGGTCGTCCTGAGCACCCCCGAAGGACTTCAGCCGTGACAACAAGCTACCGATGGACGCGGCTTCAGTCGCCGAGGGCATTTCGGCGACTCTAGTCAGAATCCCCACGCCAGTTCGTAGTCCTCAGCTAGAAGCTAGGAGCTAACGGCTAAAAGCTAGCCCTCGATCCTCTCCACCACCACCGCCGTCCCATACGCCAGCACCTCGGTCACGCCCTGCATCAACTCATTCGCGTCATAGCGCATGCAGATGATGGCGTTTGCGCCGTGCTCCGCGCCATGCGCGATCATCCGTGCGAAGGCGTCCTGCCGGGTCTTCTCGCACAGCTCGCTGTACAGCGTAATGTCCCCGCCCACCAGCGTCTGGAAGCTCGCCCCGATCGACCCAAACACCGACCGCGACCGCACCACAATGCCTCGCACGATGCCCAGGTTGCGCACAATCCTGTAGCCCGGAAGCTCCAGCGCCGTCGTCACCATCTCCGGCCCCAGCGAGCCCATCCCCGCTCTCGTGAGGCCTTCGTTCAGCTTCGCGGTAAAGCCTTCATTTGGATTCATCACGATCTCCTTGGCCGTGCTTGATCGAGCGTAAGCCTAACAGCTCCAAGGCGAGCGGAGTGTTTCACGCCCGCAACGCCGCCACCAGCTCGCGCACCGCGCCCGAATCAATCGCCTTCGCTGCGATCCCCACACCCTCGCGCAGACTCTCTGCCACTCCCGCCGTTAGCAGCACAGCCGCCGCGTTCATCAGCACGGTATCCCGCCTCGGCCCGGCCTCGCCCGCAAAGATCGCGGTGAGGATCGCCGCATTCTCCTGCGCATCGCCACCTGCGAGCGCCTCCAGCGGAGCCCGCGTCAGGCCAAAGTCCTCCGGCGTCACGGTATAGGTCTTCATCGTTCCGCCGCGCACCTCGGCGACCTCGCTGGGCCCGCTCAGCGCAAACTCGTCCTGACCTTTGATCCCGTCCCCGTCGCCATGCACCACCAGGGCATGCTCCGCGCCCAGCATCGCCAGCGCCTCGCCCACCAGCGGCACTAGCCGCGCCTGGTACACGCCCATCACCTGCCTCCGCGCCCCCGCAGGGTTCAGCAGCGGCCCGAGCACATGCAGCACCGTGCGCACGCCCAGCGCCCGCCGCACCGGCATCACTGCCTTCATGGCAGGATGATGCGAAGGCGCCAGCAGGAAGCAGAACCCGTGCACCCGCAGCGCCTCTGCCGCCGCCTCCGGCGCCAGATGAATCGGAATCCCCAGCGCCTCCAGCACGTCCGCCGAGCCCGACCGCGAGGTGATCGCCCGGTTGCCATGCTTGGCCACCTTCGCTCCTGCCGCCGCCGCGACCAGCGCCGCCGCGGTCGAGATGTTGAAGCTCCCGCTGGCATCGCCGCCCGTCCCGCACGTGTCGACAAGTTGCTCGCTCTCGCTCGCCGTTAGTGGAAGCATCGTCGCCGCAGATCGCATCGTTTCGGCAAATCCCGCGATCTCGGCCGCCGTCTCGCCGCGTCCCGCCATCGCGCCCAGCAGGCCCGCCAGCTCCACCTCGCCGGCCTCGCCCGCGAGAATGCGCCGCATTAGCGCCGCTGCTTCATCACGGGTCATCGTGGCACGCAACTCCACCACCGCCCGCAGCTCTTGTTGGATCGACATGCTGTCCCCAAGGCTAACAAACGTCCCGCAACTGACCCGGGATGACACCGCACCCCGCTCCCACGCTACGTTGCGGTACAGTGACAGGACGTTTCCGGCGATAATCGTGCGATCCTGTTTGCTCACGGCTTCCGCGCGTCGCTACCATACTCACGTTGCCACGCACGGAATTCCCTGTGCCACACGATCCTCCGGAGCTCCCATGAAGATTCACGAATACCAGGCCAAAGAGATCCTGCGCCACTACGGCGTGCCCGTCCCTTCGGGCGAGATGGCCACCAACCTTGAGGAGGCCGACAAGGCCGCCAAGCAGCTCTTCACCGAAGGCAATGCCGTCGTTGTCGTGAAGGCCCAGATCCACGCCGGAGGCCGCGGCAAGGGCGGCGGCGTCAAGCTCGCGAAGGCCATCGACGACGCGAACGTCCAGTCCAAGGCCATCCTGGGTATGCAGCTGGTCACGCACCAGACCGGCCCTGCCGGGCAGAAGGTCCAGCGCCTGCTCATCGAGCAGGGCTCGGCCATCGCCCGCGAGCTGTACCTCGGCCTCGTCCTCGACCGCGCTTCCGGCAAGGTCGTGTTCATGGCTTCGCAGCATGGCGGCATGGACATCGAAGAAGTGGCGCACTCCACCCCTGACGAAATCTTCAAGGAGTACTGCGATCCCGGCATCGGCTTCCAGCCCTACCAGGCCCGCAAGCTGGCGTTCAAGCTCGGCCTCGCCAAGGAGCAGATCGGCGACGCCGTGAAGTTCATGATGGGCCTCTACAAGGCCTTCATCGAGACCGACTCCACCCTCATGGAGATCAACCCGTTCATCACCACCAAGGACGGCAAGCTCCTCGCGCTCGACTGCAAGATCAACTTCGACGACAACGCTCTCTTTCGCCACAAGGACCTCAAGGAGCTCCGCGACATCTCCGAGGAAGATCCCCTCGAAGTCGAAGCCTCCAAGTACGCCCTCAACTACATCAAGCTCGATGGCTCGATTGCCTGCATGGTCAACGGCGCCGGCCTTGCCATGGCGACGATGGACATCATCGAGTACGCCGGCGGCAAGGCCGCGAACTTCCTCGACGTAGGCGGCGGAGCCAACCAGGAGCAGATCGAAAACGCCTTCGGCATCCTGCTCAGCGACAAGAACGTGAAGGCCATCTTCATCAACATCTTCGGCGGCATCCTCCGCGTCGACGTGCTCGCCACCGCGGTCGTCGCCGCAGCCCGCAAGCTCAATGTCACGCTGCCGATCATCCTCCGCCTCGAAGGAACCAACGTCGAAGAAGGCCGCCAGATCATCGCCGACTCCGGCCTCAAGGTACAGATCGGCGCCACGATGAAGGAAGCGGCGGATTTGGCGGTTGCGGCTGCTAGGGGATAGCTCTTAGCCGTTAGCTTTTAGCTCTTAGTTTCCAGCCCGCGCGGAGAGGTAAAAGGGCATGGCACAAAGTCTTGAAGATCTGCAGGTTTGGCGGAGGGCGATTCAGCTCAGTGTCGCGGTGTATCGGCTGACCGGTTCGTTCCCGAAGCAGGAGATGTATGGATTGTCCTCGCAGTTGCAACGCGCCGCTGTATCGGTAGCAAGCAACATCGCCGAAGGACGTGGAAGGCTAAATAGGAAAGAGTTTCGACAGTTCCTCGGAATGGCGCAAGGTTCGAACTTCGAAGTGAAGACGCAACTGGTGATCGCTCGAGAACTGGGTATTGGCTCACCCGAGTTGCTTCAGACGGCCTCTCGGCTGAACGACGAAGTTGGTCGAATGCTGACCGCTTTCATCGCAGTCGTCTCGTCGGACAAGCAGGGCGTGAGCGAAGACGTAACAGGCTAATAGCTAACAGCTAATAGCTAACAGCTTGAATCGCAGGAGCTAGAAGCTATGTCAGTACTCGTAGGAAAAGACACTCGCCTCATCGTGCAGGGCATCACCGGCCGTGAGGGTTCCTTTCACGCCAAGGGCTGCGCGGAATATGCCAAGCAGTTCGGCGTCGATCTCGTGGTCGGCGGCGTGACGCCCGGCAAGGGCGGCACCACCCACGAAGGCTGGCCCGTCTTCAACACCGTTGAAGAGGCCGTCAACGCCACCGGCGCCAATGCGACGATGATCTTCGTCCCGCCACCCGCCGCCGCCGACGGCATCCTCGAGGCCGTCGATGCGGGCATCGAGCTCATCGTCTGCATCACCGAAGGCATTCCCGTGCTGGACATGGTCAAGGCCTTCCCGCTGGTCAAGAAGTCGAAGTCGACCCTCATCGGCCCCAACTGCCCGGGCGTCATCTCGCCTGGCAAGGCCAAGATCGGCATCATGCCCGGCCGCATCCACAAGGAAGGCTCGGTAGGCATCGTGTCGAAGTCGGGCACGCTGACCTACGAGGCTGTCTATCAGCTCACCCAGCGCGGCATCGGCCAGTCGACAGCCATCGGCATCGGCGGCGATCCCATCATCGGCACCACGCATATCGACGCCCTCAAACTGCTCAACGAGGATCCCGGCACCGAGGCGATCATCATGATCGGCGAGATCGGCGGATCCGCGGAAGAGGCGGCTGCCGAGTACATCAAGGCCCACGTGAAGAAGCCCGTCGTCGGCTTCATCGCCGGCCAGACCGCACCTCCAGGCCGCCGCATGGGCCACGCCGGAGCCATCATCTCCGGCGGTGAAGGCACCGCCGCCAGCAAGATGGCCGCCATGGAAGCCGCCGGCATCACCGTCGTGAAGTCGCCGGCAGAGATTGGCGACGCCATGGCCCGGCTGCTCGGCAAGGCTTAAGAGCAGACAGTAGAGGACAGACAGTAGAGAGTAGAAAAAAGGGGAGCGTGCTTCGGCGCGCTCCCTTTGCGTTTGCTCCCACCACCCCGCGAACGTCAGTCCCGAACATCACAAGCTAGAAGCTAGAAGCTAGAAGCTAGAAGCTAAGAGCTAGCAGCCAAGAGCCCTACCCCTTCGGTCTCTGCACCTGCGCAAAGAACGCAAACGCCAACCCGAACACCACCGCCAGCGCGAACGCCAGCTCCGCGTTTACCCGGTGGCCATGCCGAGCCTCCAGCATCGCGTCCACCAGCCAAGCACCACCGCCCACTGCCCAGATCCACGTCTGCCAGCGCATGTGACATTGGACGTGCCCGCCGCGCGAATTGCTCCGCATTTCGCATGGGCTGCATATACTTCTTCCGTATGCACCGAATCCTGTTCGCTGTTCTCCTGCCTGCGATGTTGCCGGCGCTGGCAATGCCCGCCCTCGCCCAGCACGATGCCCAGCCTGACGCCACCGCCCGCTGCACCGCCCTCACCTCGCTCCAGCTCGACCACGCGACCGTCGCCACGGCCACCGTCATCACCGGCGGAGCAGGCCTCGAGGACACCCGGCTCCCTGCGGCCATGCTGGCGATGGCACACCATCTCCCCGCCTTCTGCCGCGTCCGCGTCGAGGACCGCCCCTCCGCCGACTCCGACATCCGCACCGAGGTTTGGCTTCCTCTCGGGGGCTGGAATGGCAAGCTTCGCGGACAGGGCAACGGAGGCTTCGCCGGCAACATCGACTACCCCGGCCTCGCAGCCGCGGTCGCCGAAGGCTACGCCAGCGTCGGCACCGACACCGGCCACATCGGCGGCCAGCCCACCTTCGCGCTCGGCCATCCCGAAAAGGTCAAGGACTTTGGCTGGCGCGCCGTGCACGACATGACCGTGCAGGCCAAGCAGGTCGCCACCGCCTTCTACAGCCAGCCCATCGCGCACTCCTACTTCACCGCCTGCTCCGATGGCGGCCGCGAAGCCCTCATGGAGGTCGAGCGCTTCCCGCAGGACTATGACGGCGTCCTCGCCGGTGCCCCCGCCTACAACTGGAGCGGCCTGCTCTCTGGCGGCGCCGCAGGCGAGCAAGCGCTCCACGCCAGCCCGGCCAGCCAGATCACCGCCGCGCAACTCCCTCTGATAGCCAACGCCGCGCTCGCCGCCTGCGACGCCAACGACGGCCTCAAGGACGGCATCCTCAGCGACCCCGCCCACTGCGGCTTCGACCCCTCCACGCTGCTTTGTAAAGCGGGCGAAACCGATGGCTGCCTCACACAGCCCCAGATCGCCGTCCTCCGCAGGTTCTACAGCCCCAAGAAAGACGCCGGCGGCTACCTCATCCTGCCCGGCAGCGTCCCCGGAGCCGAGGATGCTCCCGGCGGCTGGGATACCTGGGTCGTCGGCGACAAGGCGCAGGGCCTCTTCTATGCCGGCGGCTACTTCCGCGACTTCGTCTACGAGAAGCCCGACTGGCAGCTCGCCAGCTTCGACCTCGACCGCGACTACAAGCTCGCCACCGCCAAAACCGGTGCCGACCTCAATTCCACCAGCACCGCCATCCAGCCGTTCCTCTCCCGCGGCAAGCTCATCCTCTATCACGGCTGGGCCGACCCAGCGATCCCCGCCCTCGGCACCGTGGACTACTACAACAACGTCGTCAGCACCGTGGGCCAGCCCGCCGCCGACCAGTCCGTCCGCCTCTACATGGTTCCCGGCATGCTCCACTGCGGCGGAGGTCCTGGCGCGACTTACTTCGGCCAGGCCGAGTATGGTCCCCGTGGCGACGCCCAGCACGACGTCTTCACCGCGCTCGAACAGTGGGTCGAATCCAACACCGCCCCCGGCGCACTCATCGCCACCAAAACCAGCGCCGACCTGACCGCCCCCAAGCCCACCATGACTCGCCCCGTCTGCGTCTATCCCCAGCTACCGGTCCACAACGGCGTCGGAGACCCCAATACCGCCGCCAGCTTCACCTGCAAGGCAACTGCGAACTAGGGCCGCAGTCAGAGAGCCTGCTTTCAGCGTCGCCACAACTCCGGGTGCCCCTGGTCCGGATTCTCGGACCCGGGCTAATCCGCCACTACTGTTTCCCACCTCACTTGACAGAATGGACCTGCGCCAATCCCCGCGATGCGAATGGAGCCTCCCTGTGCGCCGACGCCTTCCCGCATAGCTTCGGACGAGGTCCGGACCTATCTCTCCCCGAATCAACATTTGCGCAAAAAGGGGGGAGGGGGGTACCCCCTCCTCTTCGCCTGTCTGCGCCGCCATTTAGACTGGAAGAGCCGCTTCATGCAGGCAAAGTTCCGCACTTCCCAGGAGAGTTTCGTGTCTCAACGCACCTTTAGCATCATCAAGCCCGACGCCGTCAAGAAGGGCTACACCGCCGCCATCCTCGCCGAGATCGAGAAGGCCGGCTTCAAGATCGTAGCCATTAAGAAGATCGGCCTCACCAAGGGCCAGGCCGAGGGCTTCTACTACGTCCACTCCGAGCGCGGCTTCTTCGATGAGCTCACCACCTTCATGAGCTCCGGCGCCATCTTCCCCATGGTGCTGGAGAAGGACAACGCCATCGCCGACTTCCGCAAGCTCATGGGCGCCACCGACCCGGCCAAGGCTGACCCCGGCACCCTGCGCAAGCTCTTCGCCAGCTCCATCGGCGAAAACGCCGTCCACGGCTCTGACGCCGAAGATACCGCCGCTTTCGAGATCGGCTACTTCTTCGCCGGCTACGAGCTCAAGTAACAAAGTCTCCAGACGAAAAAAGGGCCGGCGAGGAAGTTCCTCGTCGGCCAGTCTCATCAGGAGTGGTTCAAACGCGTTGTACTGTCGCCCTTATCGGCATCTCATCGACTCTGATTGAGACGCGCAAAGAAAAGGCAGGCTCCGATGAGCGCCCCGATTCCCGTTCTGAACTCGCTCCTCCCCATCCCAACGCTGGATGAGCTTCTCCAGCGCGCCGAGCAGGCCCACGGCCACCTCTGCGCTGGCCAGATCCTTGGCGTCCGCATGGCCATGCTCGCGCTCGACCGCCTGGGCATCCGCAACCCGACCGAGCGCCACCTTCCCGACGGCACGCTCAACCCCGAGCGCAAGCGCCTCGTCACCTTCGTGGAGATAGACCGCTGCGCCACCGACGCCATCGGAGTCGTCACCGGGTGCCGCGTCGGCAAACGCGCTCTCAAACTCCGCGACTGGGGCAAGATGGCTGCGACCTTCATCGACCTCGATGCCAAGCTCGATGGCGACGACTACAAGGGCCTCCGCGTGGTCGCGCTGGAAAGCTCCAAGGCCCGCGCGAAGGAGCTCTACCCCGAGCTCGACAAGAACGTGCAGCAGATGAAGGCCTATCGCGAGCTACCTGACTTCGACCTCTTCAGCGAGCAATGGGTGCGCGTCGCTCTGCCGCCCAGCGAGTTCCCCGGCTTCCGCGGCCAGCGCGTCCTCTGCGCCCGCTGCGGCGAAGGCGTGAACTTCGACCGCTTCATCGAGCGCGAAGGCGAGCTTCTATGCCTGGCCTGCGCCGAGCCCGAGAAAACCTACTTCCGCTCGTTGTAGCTCCCGATACAAACGGCAGGGCCGCTCCCCACCCGAGGAAAGCGGCCCTTGCGAACATCGTTGGTTGTTGTTTCGTGATTGTTGAGTGCAGAAGGAGCTGAGCTAAGGCTTAGCGACGGTGACCATCGAACCCGCGGTGATCGCGATCGAACCCGCGGTGATCGAAGCGGTCATGACCGTAGTCGCGATGCCACGCGTGGCCGCGGTCCCAGTAGCCATAGCCATACGCGGCTCCACCGTAGATGACTTCAGGCGCAGCATATCCATAGCCATATGCCGGAGTGACGTACGCGGGAGCCGGAGCCACATAGCGAGGGCCGGCGTTGATGCCTACATAGAAGCGCTGAGCCTGGGCGGATGGGGCAGCCACGGCGAGGGTAGCTCCGGCGAGGGCAACAACTGCGGCGCCCCGCGCCACCTTGGTCCTGAGGATGTTTGCAACGTTTGCGAATTTCATTTGCTGCCTCCTTCCGGCGCCTTGGCCTGCGCCGCGTATGTATAGCTAAACGCCAGGAAGCCAATCGTGTTGCGCGCAACTTTCGGCGCACTCTGCGGTTGATAGACCGCGGATCAGCGCATTGCTAACGGTCCTACCTGCGGAAGGTGTAGCGTACTCCGCCTTCCACCAGCCGTGGCGAAGCCAGCGTGAGGATTGGTGTGCGGCCTGCATCGATGGATCGATTGAGCAGGTTTTGCGCTCCCGCGAAGAGGCTGAGCCCATGCGTCAGCGAGCGATCCGCCGAGACATCGAAGCGCGCATACGGATGCAGCAGGAACTGATTCGACGAGTCGTCGAAGGCCTGGCCCGTGTAACTTGCGATGGCATGGAAGCTCGCAACGTGCGGCGCGGTGTAGTTGGCGGTAGCAGTCGCCATCTCGCGCGGCACCTGCGGAATCCACTTGCCGGTGAGGTTCGCCTGCAGCGGAGAACTCGTATTGAACGCCGTCACTGTCGCGACAGCCAGCTGATAGCCAACGCTCGCGTCGAAGCCGCGCCAGCGCTTGCTCTGGGCTTCGATCATCATGCCGCGGCTCTGGATCTGACCGAGGTTCTGCCGCTGTAGCGTCTGCGTTGTCGCGGTTTGCGAGAGCACCACAGTCGAGATGGGCCGATTAACCTCGGTCCAGAAGTACGTCGCGCGAAGATGGCCCACACGGCGGTCCAGCTCAATGCCGCCTTCGGCTCCAGTCGCACGCTCGGCCAGCAGGGAAGAGTTGGCAAGCGTCGTCTGCTGGCCCACCTGGCCGGTGCGATACAGCTCGTTCATCGTCGGGCCGCGAAAGGCACGAAAGGCAGTCGCCGTCAGTGCAAGTCCACGCGGCCACGCATGCGGCTTTGATCCCGACTGGGGATGGGAGACAATGCCCACGCGAGGACTCGCAACGAGTTCACTGATGTTGGGCAGCTGTGCGGTCGCGCCGGTGGTGGACACCACCTGCTGCGCGTCGTAGGTGTGGAAGTTGTCCACGCGCACCGAGCCGGAGAGAGACCACGCTCGCGGTGTCCAGATGGCATCGACGAAGCCGCCCGTCTCGCGCTGCCGGGCCGAGGTGCTGGTAGTGCCTGTCACTGCGCCCTTCGATACACCCGCCTCGTTGTCGGTCGCGCGTACATCGTCGATGTCGAAGCCAACAGCTGCCGTGAACTCATGCGGCAGCGCGCGTGCCGCCTGCGCCACGAGCCCGAGCTGATCGAGCGGCACCTTCTGCAGCTTGGTCAGCGTCTCCGAGTTACGATCGGTCGCAATGGACGAGAAGCTCTGCCGGTAGGCCTCGCGCGCTCCGTAGAACCGCAGCGCCAGCCGCGCAGCGGTGGTGTCCGCATCCGCCCCTGCGGTGTAGCGCCACAGCCGCGTGCCGTTGGTCTGCAGCGGCGTCCCGTTGCTGCGCGCCTCGTTCAGCACGTTGCCGCGCAGGAATGCCGAGGCCTTCTGCTGCAGCGCGAAGCCTCGCAGCTCCATGCGCCCCGCTTCGCTGGTTACGTTGGAAGGAATGTCCACCAGCCCTCGCAGCGAAGGTGCGGTAGGAATGTAGCCGCCCGTTGTGAGGAAGCTCTCTGCACCGAGAAACGCGAGGCGTTTCGATGCGGTAGAGAGCAGAGCGTTCTGGTTGGCGGAGTCTTCCGAAGCGCCTGCGGCATCGGCGGAGAAGAGCAAGCTCTCGTTGTGCGGTGAGTCTGCCTGAGCGGGCAGCACATTGATCACGCCACCAATGGCGCTCGAGCCATAGAGGTCGGAGGCTCCGCCGCGCTCCAGTTGCACCTGCGAGATGGCGAGTGCTGGAATCTCGTCCCAGTGGATCCAGCCTCCGAACGGATCGTTGAGCGGCACCTCATCGCTGACCACGAGCGTGCGGCTCGCTGCGGTCGAGCCAAGCCCGCGCAAGCTCACGCCCTCGGTTGTCGGGTTCGCCGTCCACGAACTGGTGCGGCGATACAGCATGAAGCCTGCGACCTGGTGCAGCTCGTCGTCGAGGGTGAGGCCAGGCTGCTGCTGCATCTGCTCCGCGCTCAGCGTGGCGGTGCTGGTCGCGGAGTCGTTGATGCCCGCAAGCCCGCGGTCGGCGGTGACCGTGACGGAGTCCTGCGTCGTCGGCGTCGGCGTCGACGATGTCTGCGCGCTGCCTCTCATAGCGCCGCTCGCACACAGGCAGGTCAGCAGGAGTCGACGTGCGACGTGCTTCATACGTTCAAGGCTCTCACGATGGTTGGGGATCGACGCTGCCGTTCACGGTGCGTTACAGTGACGGAAAAGGCCGCTGCATCGGTAGACGCAGCAGCCCCGGATGAAGTCGACGACGTCTCGCGGAAACGCCTAGCTTGCCTTGCGAGAAGCTTCGATGGCCGCGCCTACGCGCAGCATCGTGGCTTCGTCGAAGTGCTTGCCCAGCACCTGCACGCCGATAGGAAGATTGTCGCGCGTATAGCCGCAGGGCACGCTCATGCCGCAGATACCGGCCAGCGACGCGGCGACCGAGAAGATGTCCTCGAGATACATCTGCACCGGGTCGTCGGTCTTCTCGCCAAACTTGAATGGTGGCGTCGGGGTCACCGGGCACACGATGGCATCGACCTTGTTGAAGGCCGCGAGGAAGTCCTGGGTGAGCAGAGCGCGAACCTGCTGCGCCTTGCGGTAGTACGCATCGTAGTAGCCCGCGCTCAGCACATAGGTGCCGAGCAGGATGCGGCGCTTCACCTCGGGTCCGAAGCCCTCCTCGCGTGAGTTTTTGTACATCGCAGAGAGCGTCTCGGAGTGCGCGGAGCGGTGGCCGAAGCGCACGCCGTCGAAGCGCGAGAGGTTGGCGCTGGCCTCAGCCGTCGCGATCACGTAGTACGTCGGCACAGCGTACTTGGTATGCGGCAGGGAGATCTTCACCAGCTCGCAGCCCTTTGCACGTAGGGCGTCAAGGCTCTTCTCAATGGCTGCGCGGATGTCCTCGTTGAGGCCTTCGCCGAAGTACTCTTCGGGGATGCCGATACGCAGGCCGCTGACGGGCTTTGCGAGTTCAGCGGTATAACTTTGCGGTGCGCTGATCTCACTCGTCGAGCTCGTCGCGTCCAGTGGATCCTGTCCCGCAAGCACTTCGAGCATCGTGGCCGCATCGGCGACGTTCTTCGTGAATGGCCCCACGCGGTCCAGCGAGGAGGCGAAGGCGATGAGGCCATAGCGCGAGACGCGGCCGTAGGTGGGCAGCACGCCCACGACATCGCAGAAGGCTGCGGGCTGACGGATGGAGCCGCCGGTGTCCGTGCCCAGCGAGGCCACGCACAGGCCAGCCGCGACCGCGGCCGCTGAGCCGCCTGAGCTTCCGCCCGGGACGCGGCCCGGAGCCTTGGGATTCTTCACCGGACCGTATGCCGAGTTCTCGTTGGAGCTGCCCATCGCGAACTCGTCGCAGTTCAGCTTACCCAGCACGATCGCGCCCGCAGCCTCGAGCTTCTTCACCACGGTCGCATCGTACGGCGGCTTGTAGCCTTCAAGGATCTTCGAGCCCGCGGTGGTCACGATGCCACGCGTCGCGAGCACGTCCTTGATGCCGACGGGCACACCGGCGAGCGGCCCCAGCGGTGAGCCGGCCTTTACCGCGGCGTCGATCTTCTCCGCCTGAGCCAGAGCGCGCTCTTGCGTCAGCGCGAGGTAGCTGTGGACGTCCGCATCCACCGTAGCGATGCGCTCGTAGTGCTCCATCGCCAGCGCAGCAGCCGACGTGCGGCCTTCCACAACGGCGGCGCGGGCCTCAGCCAGCGTCAGGGTTTCCAGATTCAGTGCGTTCGACATCAGTTTCTTATCTCTCGGGTTTCGTCTCGTGGCTAACGCTCTAGCGCTCGATGACCTTGGGAACCTTGAAGAAGCGGCCATCGGTCTCGGGTGCAGCGGCCATCACAGCGGCGCGATCCACGGAGTCCTTCACCACGTCAGGGCGTAGTGTGTGGCCGGCGCCATCGGGAGTGAGGCCCAGCATCTCGCCCACCTGCGCCATCGCGGGCACGGAGGAGGTGTCGAGTTGGTTCAGCTCTGCGATGTAACTCAGGATCGAGTTCAGGTCGCGAACCATGCGCGGAACCTCCTGCTCGGTGAGCTCCAGGTTCGCGAGGTTGGCGACGTGGCGGACGTCCTTCTCGGACACGCCCGCGGTCTGGCTCGCCGCAGTCTCGGTGTCAGGCATGCATACTCCGTTCGGGGATCGTTATCGCGCGGGGCGACGGGCACGTTCGGCTGCGCGGCCCTGCTCTTCGAAGTGTATCCCGTTCAACGGGACGCGAGCGATGCGGGCGAGGTTCTCGCGCAGTGACGACCGCACCTGCAGGAATTCACGCATCCACTCAGGGCCGTCGACGCGCACATGCACGACGCGCTCGGCATCCAACTCCACGATCTGTCCGTGGCGTGCCAGCGACGCCCCGCAGGCGACCGTCCATGCCATGTCCAGCCGGTCCAGCTCGCTGAGCGCGTCGAGGCTGAGGCCGAGGCTCTCGCGCAGTACATCGCGCATCCGTTGCATGGCGCCCTTCCGAGGTAACCGTGGGCGAACGATTAGCGCATATAGCCCGCCGCCACGGCGCTTCGTGTCAGTCTCTCATGCGTTATGGTGGACAGGATGGAGATCGTAGAGACCGCGCTTCGGGACGTAAAACTGATCCGGCCGCGCATGCATGGCGACGAGCGTGGATGGTTTACCGAGGTGTTCAACGCCGAGCGTTTCGCTGCTGCGGGCCTGCCTAGCGCGTTTGTACAGGACAACCAGTCGTTCTCGCGGCGCGGCGTGCTGCGCGGACTGCACTATCAGCTCGGCCAGCCGCAAGGGAAGATGGTGCGGGCGATCTCCGGGCATATCTGGGATGTGGCTGTGGACGTCCGCCGCGAGTCGCCGGAGTTTGGGCGCTGGGCTGGCTTCGATCTGCGCCCACTGAATGAAGCTGGACAGCTGGAGATGCTGTGGATCCCCGAAGGCTACGCGCACGGCTTCGTCGTGCTGTCGGAGACCGCCGAGGTGCTCTACAAGACCACGCGCGGTTACTATCCTCAGGGCGAGCGGTCGATTCTTTGGGATGATCCTCAGCTTGCGATCCAGTGGCCGCTCGAAAAGCTCGCCGGAGATCCGCCGGAGCTCAGCGCGAAGGACCTGAAGGGCTCGCCGTTCGCGACGGCTGAGGTCTACTGACGCCCGACGACTACTGTTGCGGCGTGTTGGCCAGCAGCCATCGCTCGACTTCAGCGTGCGAGTCCACGGCGATATAGTCGCCTCCGCAGGGAGCGTCTTCGGTTCCGGAGATGAGGAATGCCTGGCGCACGCCTGCCGCGTTGGCTGCGGCGATGTCGGTGCAGCGGTCGCCGACCATCACGGATTGCGAGAGGTCGAGCGAGTGGTCCTGAGCGGCGCGACGCAGCATGCCGGGCGAGGGCTTACGGTCCTCATGCTCGCGGCGGTAGTGGCCGAGGCCGTGTTCGGGGTGGTAGGGCGAGTGATAGACGCCGGTGATCGCGACGCCCTGTGCGAGGAACTGCTCCCGCATCCACTGCATCAGCGTCTGAAACTGCTCTTCAGTGTAGAGGCCGCGGCCGATGCCCGCCTGGTTGGTGACGACGACGAGCTTGTATCCGAGGCGCGCGGCCGTGGCCGCGAGGGTGAAGATGCCGTCGACCCAGAACACATCCTCGATTTTGTGGAGATAGCCCCCTTCCTGGTTGATGACGCCGTCACGATCGAGGAAGAGGGCACGGTGGAGCTGTAATTCCTGGGGCACAGCTCAAGTCTAGCAATCGCCGCTTGTGCTACGGTGCGCTGGTCTTTCCGAGTCGCGCGCCGAGCGCTGTGCGCAGATCGTCGAGGTCGTAGTGCTTGAGCACGCCGGGAAGGATATCCTCCGGCGCGTCCTTGGGCAGAGGATCGTTGACCAACGCTCGATAGCTGCCTAGCTCGTCTGTGACGTGCACGGGATTGAGCCGCGCGTCGAGCACCGCGGCGTGCAGCAGCACCAGACTGTAGTGGCCGGATGCCTCCGCGCTGATGGTGAATTGCGGTCCATGTAGGGGCCTAACGTGCTGGCTCAGCGTGGTGGCGAGGTAGTTGGTGGCGACGATGGTGTCGTCGACGCGCAGGCCGATGATCGTGCGGCCTGTGAGTTCCGCGCGGAGCTCCGTGAGGTAGAAGTCGCCCAGCACGCCGGCCTTGGACTCCTCGACCCCTTGCGGCGAGGGACGCGGTTGCATCGCGAGGACAACGATGCCGTCCCTGCTGCGCTTCAAGATTTCTTCGCGGAGGGATGGCGTGGGCTCACCAGTCTTGTCGAAGTCGTTGGTGAGGAGCAGGAGGCCATTCGGTTCGGGCGATCCGTGATCCGCGAGCAACGCGTGGAAGCTGCTTCCTCCGGGATAGGTGAAGGTGAGTTCGACGAGGTCGGTCTCCGTATCGCCGTGGTCTTCGTAGTGAAGATCCTTCGCTGTCACGTGCAAGGTATTTCCATCACTGACCGCACACGTCGCGTCAAAGGTCTTCATCATGCACCGGCCAGGGATCGCACTGGCATGCGTTACTGCCCGCACCTCGCCCTGTAGCGCAGCCAGCGCCTTCGGATGCGGCGTGACGATCTTCTCCGCACGAGCTTTGTTCAGCGTGAAGACGGTCGCGGCGTCCGGGTAGGAGGTTGCGACCTGGCCGGTCGGCGTCACCTGCGTCAGCTTCGGATCGGGTGGCGTGAACTTCATCGCGGGAAGCTGCGTGGTGAAGGGATCGGTAATGGGCGGAAGATTCTTCGCATAGGCTGAATCGGGATGCAGGTGCGCGGTGAAGAATGCGAGGATCTGCGGAAGGATGGGCCGCAGGTTGCCATGATGGCCGGGGCCTTTGATCCAAGTCAGGTTTTTGTCGGCGCCGAAGCGGGCGTAGAACTTTCGCGCCTCGGCCTCGCTCGTCGTCGCTCCAGCGAACGGGAACATGTCTTCGGTGGTCGAGATGATGGCGTAAGGCCGCGGCGCGGCGAGTTCGACCCAGTCGGGTAGATCGAGGCCGCTGGCGATGAAGTTGGGGATGGACTGCTCGGCATCCTGCGGGCCGATGGAAGGCAGCAGGGCGTCGAAGCTGGTGATGTAGCAGGCTACGCCGATGGTGGCCACGCGCGTGTCGAGAGCGCCGAGCAGCGCTGTGTCCGTACCGCCGCCCGAGCATCCGAAGGCTCCGATGCGTTTCGCATCGACCTCGGGCAGGGAGGTGAGGTAGTCGACGGCGCGCATGCCGTCCCACAGCATGTACTGCGCGATGGCGTTGCCGATCAGCGTCGGTTGCAGTCCTGCTTCGCCGTGTTCGCCGGTCGGCGCCTTGGCCAGCGTCTTGCCCTCGTGCTCTGGGTCGGGATACTGCAAGCGCTCGCCCTGGCCGAACGGATCCCAGCTGAGCACCACGAAGCCTGCACGCGCAAAGGCCTCAGCGAACGCGACATCTCCGGCCTTGCCTGCGGGCGAGTGCCCGGGAGCCATGACCACTGCCGGAAACTTTGTCGCTGTATTGGCGCCGTTAGGGCGGTCCGGAACGTAGAGCAGCGCAGTCACGTAAAACTTCGGCTGCGACTCGTAGAGCACGCGATCGACGCGGAAGCCTTCGAGTTGCGTGGATCCTGTGACCCGGGCGTTGAGCGGCGTGCGTGCTGGCAGCGGGCCGAGCAGGCGGAGCATGCTCGCGCGTACCTGGAGTTGCCTGGCCTGCGCCGCAGTCCGGGTGGAAATGGCGCTGACCTTCGCGCGACGCGCGGCGGTCTCCTTCGCGGCGAGCGCGTTCAGGTCCTTGTTCAGCGACTCGCGGCCTGGGCTCGGCTCTGGCTTTGGGGCCTGCGCGCGGAGCGCAGGAACCAGCAGTAATGGCATCAGGAAAAGAGTGGCGATCCGGGCGTGCGGCGTAAACCTGTCTGACATGGCCCAGCCTTCATACATCCACGCGCGCACGGAATGCAAGGGCGTTCATGCAAACTCCACACTGACAGGAAGCGTGAACGCTATCATGACAAACGGAGGTCCGCCAGAATGTCGAGAACCGAATCCACCATGGTCGAACTGGGCACCGTTGCGCCACCGTTTGAGCTGCCCGATGTGGTCAGCGGCAAGGCGCTGAGCCGCGATGACATCTTCGCTGGCAAGAAGGGGCTTCTGCTCATGTTCGTGTGCGTGCACTGCCCGTACGTCAAGCATGTGGAGGAGGAGCTGGCGCGCATCGGCAAGGACTACTTCCAGGGGGGTGATGGCCCGATCGCGATGGCTGCGATCTCCTCGAACGACATCGTGCTGTATCCCGAGGATGGGCCAGACCATATGCGAGTGCAAGCTTCGCAGCTGGGTTGGGAGTTTCCGTATCTCTTTGACGAGACGCAGGAGGTTGCGCGTGAGTACAACGCCGCCTGCACGCCGGACTTCTTCCTCTTCGACGCCAACCTGCAGCTCGTCTATCGCGGCCAGCTGGACGACTCGCGCCCGCGCCGCAAGGACTTCGGCAACGACATTCCCGTGACTGGCAAGGATCTGCGCACGGCGCTTGACGCCGTGGTTGCAGGCAAGCGTCCGGACCCAAACCAGATCAGCAGCATCGGCTGCAACATCAAGTGGAAAGAGTAGGCACGCTGGCGATGGACGAGACGCTCGAGCAACTGAAGCAAGGCGTGCGCCGATTCCGCACGGAGATCTATCCCGAACGCGCCGAGCAGTTTGCGCAGGCGGCGAGTGTGCCGCAGCAGCCCCATACGCTGTTCATCACCTGCGCGGACTCGCGCATCGACCCGAACCTGATCACCAGCACGACAACCGGCGAGGTCTTCGTTACGCGCAACATCGGCAACATGGTTCCGGCCTATGGCGAGATGCTTGGCGGCGTAAGCGCCGTAGTAGAGTTTGCCGTCACCGGCCTGGGCGTGCACCACATCGTTATCTGCGGGCATTCGGACTGTGGCGCGATGAAGGCGCTGTTGGCGCCGGACGCCTCGGACAAGCTTCCTGCGGTAACAAACTGGCTCAAGAATGCTCATGCGGCGCTTAGTGTCGCCGAAACGCTGCACCATCGCGACGTGGAACAGGGGATCGACAAGCCGTTGATCGCGGAGCTAACGGAGCAGAACGTGCTGCTGCAGATGCAGCACCTGAAGACGCATCCCTCCGTCGCAGGCGCGATGGCGTTGGGCGAGCTGACGGTCAGCGGCTGGATCTACAACATCGGCACGGGCGAAGTGAGGGTGGTGGAAGACGGCGAGCGTGCCTTCCATGCCATTGGGACGGCTGAAGAGCAATAGGGGTCGTGTGCGGAAACTGGGGCGGCCCGGAAGATCCAGGCCGCCCCAATTCGTTCCCTAGCGCGCTTTCGCGTCGGAGCCATGCTGCTTGACCATCTTGTTGTAGATCCCAAGAAGCAGAAAGGGCGCGACCCATTGGCCGACGAAGAGGGCGGAGTTGGCCTTTTCTTTCTGGACGATCTGCAGGGTCACCGAGGCTGCGATCGAGGCGATCGCCAGGCCAAGATACGCGCTCGAAGGGACCTGCGAGGTGTACTTCTCAATGGCTGCGGTGACCTGGTCTTCCGAAGCTTCACCGGCTTGCACGCGATAGTCGCTCATTCTCAATCTCCTTGGCTCGAGGCATCGAGCACAGGTTGAAGAGATGCGTTGGGCGAGGTCCTCGCGGGAGTCCAGGCGATTCGGCCTTCACGAGGCCGAATCGCGAGCTTGAAATTGCAGTGGTGCCACTCGGCGTCCTATTTATGCACCGTTTCCAGGTCGGGCTGCCCTCTGCAAGCTTTGGCGGATAGGGATGAGAAGGCGCCCTCTGCACACACCGGCGCCCTCTGCTGCAGAAAATCAGCCCCGTTGCCGATTGACTTCCGGCCCGGCGGGCATCTACCCTTACAACAGATGATCGTTCGGCTGCACCATCACGGGCACCACCATCACCATGCGACGCGCGTGGCGGCGGTACTGTCCGGTCAAGAGAAGTAGTCGAAGCTCACCGGAAATGGACCAGGCCCGCTGCCGCGACACCGCGAGCGGGCTTTTTGCTGCGCGGTGACAGGGCCTCCCCGCAGCAGAAGCGAAACGACGGACAGGGCAGCGAGCAGCCCGGGACCGGAACACAGGACGATAGAACCAAGGATCGGCACCAGGATTTCCCGCAGGATACCCAGCAAGGACACCATGGCAGACCAGCAGACCCAGCCCACTCTCTCCACCGCCCCGAGCCCCGTCATCGATTTTGCCAAGACCGGCGGCCTCGTCGCCGGCATCGTCCAGGACGCCGCCACCGGCCAGGTGCTCATGCTCGGCTTTCTCAATGAGGAGAGTTACCAGCACACCCTGCGTGGCGGCTTTGTCACCTTCTGGTCACGCAGCCGGAACAAGCTTTGGATGAAGGGCGAGACCAGCGGCAACCGCCTGCGGGTGGTGGAGATGGCCACCGACTGCGACAACGATGCCCTGCTCTTCAGGGTCGTCGTCGAAGGCGACGGCCTGGTGTGCCACGAAGGCACGGTGAGCTGCTTCACCAAGCCGATCGAATTCAGAAGCTAGAGACGAGATTCGAGACGCGAGATGCGAAGGGTTCCTACAACCTCCATCTTGCCAGCCAGAAACGAAGGACGACACGGAGGGCATGGGGAAGCGATGAGCTTGATGACTTCGAGATGCGACCGCCTCTCGAATCTCGTACCTCGCATCTCCTGCCGGACGAAAGGATCAGAGTGGCGAACAAACTGAAGCTTGGAATTCCGAAGGGCAGTCTGCAGGACGCGACGTTGGCGCTATTTGCGCGCGCAGGCTGGAACATCTATGCGAGCGGCCGCAGCTACTTTCCGACGATCGACGACGCGGAGATTGAGTGCATGCTGGTGCGCGCGCAGGAGATGGCGCGCTACGTCGAACATGGCGCTCTCGATGCTGGATTGACCGGTAACGACTGGGTGCTCGAGAACCTGGCGGATGTGGAGCGCGTCACGTCGCTCACGTACTCCAAGCAGAGCAACACCCGCGTCAAGTGGGTGCTCGCGGTGCCTGAGGATTCGCCGTTCCAGAAGCCCGAAGACCTCGAAGGCAAGACCATCGCGACCGAGCTGGTGGAGTACACCAAGCGCTACTTCGCCGAGAAGAAGATCAACGTAAAGGTGGAGTTCAGCTGGGGCGCCACGGAAGTGAAGCCGCCGACGCTGGCTGACGCGATCGTCGAGGTCACCGAGACCGGAAGCTCGTTGCGCGCGAATCGCCTGCGCATCATCGAGACGTTGATGGAGTCCGAGACGCAGCTCATCGCGAACAAGAAAGCGTGGGCGGATGACTGGAAGCGCAAGAAGATTGAGACACTGAGCCTGATGCTGAACGGCGCGATGGCCGCGCAGAGCCAGGTAGGTCTGATGCTCAACGTGAAGAAGGCCGATCTCGAGGCTGTGCTCGCGGTGCTGCCCGCGCTGAACTCGCCGACGGTGAATCAACTGCATGACTCGAACTGGGTCGCGGTGAACACCATTCTCGAGCAGTCCACGGTGCGCGATGTGATTCCGCAGCTGAAGGCAGCTGGTGGTACGGGCATCGTGGAGTATCCGCTGTCGAAGGTTGTGCTGTAAGGATTGTGCTGTAGGGATCGATTGTAGGGAGAGATAGGTATGAAGAGTCCTTTGATCATTGCCCTGATCGTGGTGGCCGTGGTGGCTACCTTTGCCGCGGTGCGCTACTTCCTGGAGCGCGCGCGGCAGAAGAAGATCGACGCGACCGGTACGGTGGTCTATGCCACGCTGGTCTCGTCGGAGCCCGTCAAGGTCTTTGGCAAGCTGCAGGCTGACTTCGTGAAGATCAACATGCGCGTGCAGGAGCCCGGCACCACGGAGTCGCGCGATGTCTCGATGAGCACGCGGGTGCCTGCCAGCCAGCGGCTCGAGGTCGGGATGCGCATTCCGGTCGTACTCGATCCTAAGAACCCCAAGCGTGTGTATCCGGCGAGCGAGGCCTCGGCCAAGCGCGTCGTCATGACGGGCTCGCGTGACGAGCGCCGCATGATGCAGCAGCAACTGCGCACGCCAGGCCGTGCACCGCGCCAGCAACAGACCGGCTACATTCCGCCCAACATGCGCCGCCGCTAATGAGGACAATAACCACGCGATGAAGATCCTGAAGACTTACGGTGAGAGCGCAGGCGCTGCCGAGAATGCAATCCGGCAGGTGGAGCGCCGCGGCGCCACCAACACGGCGAAGATCGACGCTGTAGTGCGCGAGATCCTTGAAGCAGTGCGAACGCGTGGTGACAGCGCTCTGCGCGAGTACGCCGAGCGCTTCGACAGCCTCGCACCGGGACAGGCGTTGCGCGTCTCGCGCGAAGAGATGCAGTGCGCGTGGGAGTCAATGGGCGAGGAGCTCAAGGCTGCCATGCGGCTCGCGCAGGCTAACATCCGCATCTTCGCGGAGAAGCAGCTGCCGCGTGGCTTCAGCTTCCGCCCTAGTGAAGGCATGGAGGTTGGGCAGATCGTTCGACCGCTGAGCAGCGTTGGCTGTTACGTCCCCGGTGGGCGCTATCCGCTGCCTTCCACGTTGCTGATGACGGCAACCCCAGCGCAGGTGGCAGGAGTGGAGCGGATCGTTGTCTGCTCGCCGAAGCCCGCGCAGGAGACGCTTGCTGCAGCGCACCTTGCCGGCGTGACAGAGTTCTACCGCATCGGCGGGGCTCAGGCGATCGCAGCACTCGCTTACGGCACCGAGTCCGTTGAGTCCGTCGACAAGATTGTTGGCCCGGGCAACATCTACGTCACCGCGGCAAAGACGATCGTGAGCGCGTACTGTGGCATCGACATGCCGGCCGGTCCGACGGAGATCGTCGTCACCAGCGAGAGTGGTGATCCCGATGGCATTGCTGCGGATCTCGTCGCGCAGGCCGAGCATGATCCCGAAGCGCTGGCGATCCTCATCACGCCGAAGCTGGAGCTTGCGGAGGCCGTGGTGCTTGAAGTGAAGCGCCAGGCACAGGGCAATGAGATTGCGGAGCAGTCGATCGCCGCGCAGGGCTATGCGTTCGTCACGCAGAGCCCCGACGAAGCGCGTGAGCTGACCAACCGCCTCGCGCCCGAGCACCTTACGGTTGACACCGGCGCAGACCTGCGCTGGGTGAAGAATGCCGGCTCCGTCTTCGTGGGTCATCACACGCCGCAGTCGATGGGGGATTACATCAGCGGGCCGAACCATGTGCTGCCCACGGGCCGCAATGGCCGTGTGCGTGGAGGCCTCAGCGTGCTGGACTTCATCAAGGTCATCACGGTGCAGCAGTACACGCTTGACGCTCTGCGCGTCGTTGGGCCACATGCCATCACACTCGCCGAAGCGGAAGGCCTGAAGGGCCACGCGGAGAGCGTTCGCGTACGCATGCGGTAGCTGTTGTTGTTCTGGTTGTTATCCCCGCAGGGGATCTGCTGTTCGCACTCCGCTGGAAGGAACCTCATGGCTGCTGCCGCCGAAGACGTAACGCTCATCCAGCCGCGGGCCCGCGTGCTCGCCATGCCGGAGTATCACCCGCCGCTCGCGGGCCGCGACGCACTGCGGCTGGACTTCAACGAGAACACCTCAGCGCCCAGCCCGCGCGTCTTTGCGAAGCTGCAGCAGCTGACTGCGGAAGGCCTCACGATCTATCCCGAGCGCCATCCGGCAGAGCGCATCGTCGCCGCACACTTTGGGCTCGCGAACGAGCAGGTGCTGTTGACCAACGGGGTCGATGAGGCAATCCATCTCATCGCGTGCACGTTCCTTGAAGATGGCGACGAGGCCTTGGTGTGGGTGCCGAGCTTCTTCATGTACGACGTGTCGATCGGCCTAATGACGTCCGGCATCAAGCGCGTGCAGAGCGATGACTCGCTAGTCTTCCCGCGCGAGCGCTTCCTCGCCGGCATCACGCCGAAGACTAAGCTGATCGTCGTGGCTTCGCCGAACAATCCCACGGGAGCTACGGTCGCGCGCGAGGATCTGCTGGCGATTGCTGCAGCGGCACCGCACGCCGTATTGCTGGTGGATGAAGCCTACTTCCACTTCTTTGGCGAGACCATGCTCGAGGATGTGAAGAGCATTCCGAACCTGCTCGTCGCGCGCACGTTCTCCAAGGCATATGGCCTGGCGAACCTGCGCATTGGTATGGTTGTCGGTAACGAGCGCCTGATGGGCTACCTCCGAAAGGTAGCCTCACCGTACAACGTCAATGGCGTTGCTCTGGCGTTGCTCCCCGAGGCGCTCGGGGATGAGGACTATCTCAACTGGTACGTCGCGCAGATGCGCACGGGCCGAGACCGCGCGTTCTCTGAGCTTGCAAAGCTAGGCGTGCCGACGTGGCCTTCGGCGGCTAACTTCGTGCTGATGGACATAGGTCCGAAGCATAAACAGTTGATCGAAGCGATGCGTGAACGGGGTGTGCTGCTGCGCGATCGTTCGTCGGATCCCGGTTGCGATGGCTATGTGCGGCTCACGATCGGACTTGAAGACCAGATGACGCAGGGACTCGCCGCGTTGCGCGCATCGCTCGAAGCTATTGCCTGGACGCCTGCGGAGTCGCGCCACGCCCGTGGCACTTCGTCCGAGGAGCGCGAGTATGAGTAACGCTCCAACTAGCAAGGCAGGCTCCACGGGCAGCGCCAGAAGTGAAGAGCGCCGCAGGATCGTCATGATCAGTGGCCTTGTCGCCGCCGTGAGTTTCACCGCACTCTCCATCGGGCCCCGGCATGCGTTTGTCATCTGGATCTACGGAGCATTTCTTCTGGCGGCGATTTCGTACGTGGTCCTGCAGATGGTGAAGACCAAGCGTGCGGAGAAGCTTCGCAAGCAAGCGCGCAAGGAAGGAAGAGCATGAGCGATATCGTGAGTGAGCTGGGCGTTGCGCCCGCGACAACCTCCGCAGCGACGGAGCCCGTGCGCATAGGCACCATTGCTCGCAAGACGCTGGAGACCGACATCACGCTGCGGCTGAATGTGGATGGCTTGGGCACGTACAAGGTCTCCACCGGCATCCGCTTCTTCGATCACATGCTGGAGAGCTTCGCCAAGCACGGCGGCTTCGACCTCGAGCTCAAGTGCATTGGCGACCTCGACGTGGACCAGCACCACACCGTCGAGGACGTGGGCATCGCGCTAGGTGAGGCTTTCGCGGAGGCTCTCGGCGACAAGCGTGGCATCCTGCGTGCCGGCTACTTCGTGATGACGATGGACGAGACGCTGGCTGTAGCTGCCGTCGATCTCTCCGGCCGCGTGGCCTGCGTCGTTGACGACCAGCTCACCGCACCCGTTGTCGGCGACCTCGTGACCGAGCTTGTGCCAGACTTCTTCGATGGGTTCGCACGCGGAGCCAAGTGCAACGTCCACGTGAAGACGATGTACGGCCGCAACAACCATCACAAGATTGAGGCGATCTTCAAGGCCTTCGCGCGCGCGATGCGCGGAGCCTGCTCGCGCGATGAGCGCATGCGGGAGCTGCTGCCGAGCACGAAGGGATTGTTGTAAGGCTAGCTTCTAGCCGTTAGCTTCTAGCTCCTAGCAAGGACGGTACGGGGACGTGCGATGAGCATGGAATTGTCGAAAGAAAATCGCGCGGAGGCCATCGCCTCCATGCGGCAGTACGCGGATCGGAACCTGCCTGAGCCGATGGGAGAGCTGGCTGCGGGACTACTGCTTGACTACTTCCTCACAGAGATTGGGCCGCTGCTCTACAACCAGGGCGTTCGCGATGCCGCAACGCGCATGCATCAACGCATCGAAGATCTTGAGGGCGAGCTGAACGAAGATGCTTTCACGTACTGGGCGAAGCAAAAAATCAAGCGGCGGTAGCCGAGGCTCAAGGGTTCCATGATCGCGGTCATCGACTACAAAGCGGGCAATCTTACCAGCGTCGTGAAGGCGTTGCGATTCCTTGGTGCGGACGACATCGTCGTCACGCAGACGCCGGAGGATGTGCTGCGCGCGGACAAGGTGGTGCTCCCGGGAGTCGGGCACTTCCAGGCGACGCAGCTGCTGCAGGACCTCGCGCTGACCGGTGCGGTGCGTGAGATCGCTGCCAAGGGCACGCCGTTCCTCGGCATCTGCGTCGGACTGCAGTGGCTGTATGAAGGCTCGACCGAGGCTCCGAATACGTTAGGACTTGGCCACTTTGATGGTCAATGCGAGCATTTTCCTCCGGTGTACGAAGGTTCCGAGTTGAAAGCGCCGCATGTGGGCTGGAACTCGCTGGAGAACATTCGTCCGGACTCACGGCTGCTCAAGGGCGTTACTCCGGGCAGCTTTGTCTACTACACGCACTCGTGGCGCGCGCCGCTGAGCGTGGACACTGCCGCCGAGACGATGTACGGCGGCGCCTTTACCGGCGCAGTCGAACGCGACAACGTGATGGGCGTGCAGTTCCATCCGGAGAAGTCTGCGGAGGCCGGGCTGAAGGTGCTGAAGAACTTCCTGGAGCTATAACTGCACAAGCGAGGGTCTGTGAACGGGGAATATATCTCTACATTCGAGGACTTCAAGGCGGCTCAGAAGCTTCATTTGAAGCACAATCGTGCGGCGCGCGTGAGGTTCTGGACGTGGATGATCGGCGCTCCTGTCTTCACGTTGCTTTGCGCGATCGGCATGCTCCATGAGAGCTACGCAGCGCGCTCGGATGGTTTCGGACTTGCGGCGTGGCTAACATTCTGCGGGTTCGTCATGACGATCTCGGTTGTGGTTCTCCGCCCTTGGAATCTGCGCCGATGCTTCCGCCGGATGAGAATCCGAAGCGGGTTGGCCGAGCAGATAAGGGTCCGCATTACGTTCGATGAAGAGTCTGTCACCTCCGCAATTCCAGAGCGCTCCGAAGGTCGCTTCCTTTGGACAGCGTTACGCGGCTTTGTCGAGAACTCCCATCTGACGCTTCTTTATATCTCTCCGAAGCAGTTCTTATTTATTCCGAAGCGTGCAATGGATGACCAATCATGGGATGCGATGCGTGCAGCAGCCAGGGGGAAGGGGCTCGAACCGCATGCTTACTAAACGAATCATCGCCTGCCTAGACGTGCGCGGAGGCCGCGTCGTCAAGGGCATCCAATTCGTCGACATCATCGATGCCGGCGATCCCGCTGAGCTTGCCCATCGTCATGCGGCTGCTGGCGCGGATGAGATCGTGCTGCTGGACATCACAGCCACGCACGAAGGCCGTGGCACGTTGCTGGAGACGGTAAAGCGTACGGCGTCGCAGCTCTTTGTGCCGTTCACCGTGGGTGGCGGCATTCGCTCGGCCGAGGATGCGGCGGCGGTGTTCGATGCAGGTGCGGATAAGGTCTCGATCAACTCGTCTGCGGTCTCGCGGCCGGAGCTCATCGGTGAGATCGGCGCAAGTTTTGGAGCGCAGGCGGTGATCGTGGCCATTGACGCCCGGCGCGCAGTGGGCAGCTCCGATCCGGTGCGCGATGCGGAGGTCTACGTCAGTGGCGGTCGCAAGCCGACGGGCCTGCGTGTGGTGGACTGGGCAAGAGAGGCCGAGGCGCGCGGTGCGGGCGAGATTCTGCTTACGTCGATGGATTCCGATGGCACCCGCAACGGCTTCGACTGCGAGCTGACGCGCGCGGTGAGCGAGGCCGTGCAGATCCCTGTCATCGCTTCGGGTGGTGCAGGTTCGGCGGCCCACTTTGCGGAGGTCTTCAAGGCCGGCAGGGCCGACGCCGCGCTGGCTGCGAGCATCTTTCACTTCGGCGTGACGGACTCGCGTGCGCTGAAGGCTGAGGTCGCTCGAGCGGGTGTGCCCATGCGACTTCCTTGCTAGATGCCGTGATCTGCGACGCTCGCTGCACCATGCTGCAACCCCTGTCGCCCCAAGGCACAGAGCACAACGTACGTTGGTCTGCGTCGATAGACACCCCCGGTTAGTCATCAGGAGGTAAGGTGCGTTCGAAGTCGTTGATGTGGATTGCAGTCGTTCAGGTTCTTGCAAAGCTTGGAGCAATTATTCCGGAAGGATCGTCAGGGCAGCTTCCTCCGGCGCTTCATACTCTCTGCGTGCGTCTGCTGGAGCCCTCCGCCACGGCGCTTCGGCTGCTCGTTGAGCAGGCGCATTTGCATACGTCTATGCCTGCCGTGCCCTGGCTCATGTTCGTGGCATTGCTCACCGCGCCGCTAAACGTCGCTCTGTGGCAGGCATTTTGGAGCATCGCTACGGCGGATCACCAGAGCTTTGGACGACGACCGGGCTGGAGCTCGCGCTTGCTCAAGCGGCAGGGGCGCACGGAGCGCGCTGCCAATGACACGAGAGGGTGGGGCCTTTCCTCTTCGATGACGGCATCCCGCCGATAGGGCGCCTTCAATCCGCGGGCTGTATGGTGCTCCCTGCTGCGACAATAAGCTCATGCTCATTCCTTCCATTGATCTGATGGGCGGGCGCATTGTGCAGCTCGTCCAGGGCGAGACCCTGAAGCTGGCGTTCGATGACTTCGAGTATTGGATCGAACGCTTCTCGAAGTATTCGCTGGTACAGTTGATCGACCTTGATGCTGCTATGCGGCAGGGCTCGAATGCCGAGCTTGTTGCGATGATCTGCAAGCGCCTTCCATGCCAGGTTGGGGGAGGCTTGCGTTCCGCGGAAGACGGTAAGCACCTGCTCGATCTTGGAGCCAAGCGCGTCATCTATGGGTCTTCTTTGTTTGGTGCGTCAGATGCCGGCGAAGCACGCCGCCACAAGCTCATCAGGCTGGAGTTTGCCGAGGGCCTGAAGAAGGATCTCGGCGAGGACGCGTTGTGTTTCTCCGTGGACACCAAGAAGGGCCAGGTTGCGGTGAGGGGTTGGAAGGACTCGGTCGCGCTGACGCCTGAAGAGGCGGTCACGTGGCTGGAGGACTCCTGCTCAGCCTTCCTCTACACGCACGTAGACACGGAGGGCACGATGAGCGGCTTCCCGATCGACGTCGCCGCGATTCTTCGCTCGACCACGGCAAAGCAGCTGATTGTTGCTGGGGGGATCAAGGAGCGCCGCGAGATCGACGAGTTGGACGCGATGGGTGTGGATGCCGTCGCGGGCATGGCGGTGTACTCGGGGGCGATGGAAGCCTAGGGCTGGGGGTTGGAGAAGAAAATCGGCGTCGCACTGAATCAATTTGGGTCACTGGTCGATAAGGGCCCGTGGGCGGCTCTGCATCGGAGAGTCCCCGGACCGCGCCCGTAGCGCGTGAAAGCGAGGATGGATTCCAGTGCGAGCGGGTAACGAATACGGTCTGATCGAAGAGCCGCGAGGCCCGGTGGAGCAATTCCTGTTGGGCGATGGCATGCTGTGGACACAGGCGGCGATCGGCGTGATCGCATCGGGATGCGTGCTGATCGTCGTCATCATCGTACAGACGATCTTTTTCAGCTAATTCGGCGAGCGAGCGCCATGCACAGATACGAAAGGCCCAGCCGAAGTGGCTGGGCCTTTCCCGATTGGCGTCGGATGATTACTGGTTGTCGCCGGGGCCGAGATCATCTCCGCCCGGCAGGGCATAGTAGCCCTTGCGGGCCTGGATCTTCAGGCCTTTGCCGCAGTCCATCTCGATCTTGCGGAACTTCCCGTCCGCAACCTTGTTTACCGGCGTGTAGCTGGCAATGTATTGCGAGCGCAGCTCATCCTGGATCTGGTCGAAGGCGTCCTCGAGCTTGCGGCCGTTGTTGCCGACGTTGATAACGCGGCCCCCGGTCTCTTCGGCGAGGCGGCTCATATCTCCGGAGCCGGTGTAGATCATCCCTGCCTGGGCGTAGGCATTCTGGTCGGCGATGAGGATGGGATAGACGATGACGTTGGCCTTCTGTGCGGCCTCGATCGCGTCCTTAATCTTGTACTGCGAGCCCTGGTCCTGGCCGTCGGTGAGCACGACGATCACCTTGCGCCCAGCCTGGGACTGCAGCTTGTCGTGGGAGGCGAGGTAGACGGCGTCATAAAGCAGCGTCCCGCGCGGGTTCGAGGTAGGGAACGGACCTCCGCCGATGCCCGGAACGCCGGCCGAGCTGGATGCCTCGTTGATGGATGCCTTGTTGATGGCGCGGGTCAGCTCGCGGGGCGAGTTGGTAAAGTCGGCGAGCTCGTCCACATTGACGTCGAAGGAGATCAGGAAGGCTTCGTCCTTGGGGGTGATGACCTCGCGCAGGAAGCGTGAGCCTGCGTCCTGCTCCAGCGGCAGAACGTTAGTCTGGGATCCCGAGGTGTCCAGCAGGATCCCGATGGTCAGGGGAAGGTTCTTCTCCAGCGTGAGCCGCTTGATGGTCTGCGGCTGCTTATCCTCGGCGATCTGGCAGGAATCCTTGCTCAGGCTGGTGACGTAGCCGGTCTTGTCGCGGACGGAGAAGTACACGTCCACCAGGTTCACGTTCACCTTCAGGGTCTGATTGTCATGGATGATCGGGCCGTCATCGGCCGCGGCGGGCGCTTTCGAGGGCGGCGGCGGGGCATCCACCGAGGGGGCGCACTGCGCCTGCACGCAGGCAGGCGCGAGCAGCAGACCGAGCGCAAGACTCAGCGGCGAGAGGAGAAATCTGGGGGTGTGTTGAAGCGACATGGGGTCTCTCGCCCTATTAGACGGGTTGGCGGGCAGTTTTGGCGACAGAATCGGCTGCTGTGTTGCAAGATGAGTCGTCTTCGCATGGCTCTGCGAAGAACCCGCGCAACGTTGCGGTGGGGTCGTGCGTCAGAGCAGAGAGACCTGCTCGCGGCGAGAGACCCAGACCCAGCTGCGGCTGGGGATTTCTATCCCCTTGAGTGGGTGGGTTGCACGGTTTTTGTTGATACTCTCAAAGGGTATGAGAACCTGGGCAGAATCTGGCCCCGGATGGCTGAAAAGAGGACGTATGGTGTTGGGCAGCAGGATGAAGACGACGGGCACGCTAATGGCGGGCATGCTCGCACTGGCGATGGCGGGAGTTCCCGCCACGGCGCAGGGCGGCCAGCAGAACATTCCGGACGCTCCGCGGCCACAAACGCTGCCGAACCTGAACACGGTGACCCCCGTGGGCCAGGCGCTTCCGGCCGCTCCGCCGCAGGCTGCCACTCCCGCCGAGAACAAGGCTGCCGAAGCGCAGGCCATCAAGGACAACGGTGGCGTCGCGCCAACCAGCACGCTTCCAGCGGCGGCGGCCAAGGAACAGGTCGAGGATGATGACAGCGGACCGGTTCCAACTCCGACTGCAGCGGACTCGTCCTCCATCATCCGGGTACATGTCAACTTTGTGCAGATTCCCGTCACGGTGAAGGACTCGAAGGGCAAACTTTATCCTGGCCTCACCTGGCGCGACTTCCGGATCTATGAGAACGGCGTACGCAAGAACATCTCCTACTGGTCTTCGGATCCGTTCCCGCTCTCGGTGGCGCTGGTCGTCGACCAGAGCGTGGACTTCCAGACGATGGAGAAGGTGAACACCTCGCTGCACGCGCTCCAGGGAGCGTTCACGCCTTACGACGAAATGTCGGTCTTCACCTACAACAACGGCGTGACTGAGCAGACCGCCTTCACCGCGGCACAGAGCCAGCGGCTGGCCGTGGTGCTGGACCGCTCCAAGACCACCGGCCGTGACCAGGTCTGGTACGGTGGTGGTCCGCTGGCCCAGACGACTTACAAGAACGGCTTCGACGTCGATCCCAACACCAGCCCGACCCACTCGGCTGCAGGGAACTCGACGCTCTATCCGGAGAAGGAATTCCACACCCTCAACGACGCGATCCTGACGGCTGCTGCGGAGCTGGCTAAGACTCCGAACAACCGCCGCCGCATCGTCTACATCATCTCCGACGGCAAGGAGTACGGTTCCAAGTCCAAGGAGAAGGACGTCATCAAGTTCCTGCAGGCGCACAACATCGCCGTCTACGCGACGCTCGTTGGCTCGTCCAGCGAACCCGGCATGGGCTTCCTGGATCGCATTCACCTTCCGCTGACCATGCGCGATAACGCGCTACCGCGCTACGCTGCCGCGACCGGCGGACAGTGCGATCCGGAGTTCCGCGCCAAGGGTATCGAGGAGAGCTTCGCGAAGATCAGCGAAGAGGTCCGAGCGCAGTACACGCTTGGCTACTACTCGAACGAGAGCGTGCTGGATGGCAAGTACCGCCCCATAGAGGTGCGTGTGCTGCGGCCCAATGTCGAGATCATCTCCAAGAAGGGCTACTACCCTACGGCGAGCGCCAGCTCGATCACCACGCCTTCGGCCAGGATGCCCACGCCCTAGCCGGATGCCGTTTCCTTCCAACGCTATTGTGGCTCTCGTCGCCGCCGCCTCCTGGGGCGGCGGTGATTTTTCCGGTGGCATGGGCGCCAAATATGCCGCTGACGACGCGAGCGACGCCACACGTGGAGCGCTTCGGCTGATCATCGCGGCCCATGCCGTTAGCCTTGCGGTGCTGCTGCTGGTGCTGATCGTCGAGCGCGCCTCCTGGCCTGCCGGCGCTCCCATGTATTGGGCGCTGGGTGCCGGGGTAGCCGCCGGGGTTTCGCTGACAGCTTTCTATATCGCGCTCTCGCGTGGCGAGATGGGCGCTTCGGCGGCACTCAGCGGTCTGCTGGCTGCGGCGATTCCTGCGCTCACCTCAGCGTTCGTCGAAGGGCGTCCTGGGCCGCTGACTATTGCCGGATTCGTGATGGCCGGGGCGGCCATCTGGGTCATCGCGGCAGGGCCTTCGCCCGAGAATGCCGCTGGAGTCGAAGCCAAGGGCACGATGGCTCTCGCGCTGATCGGTGGCGTTGGGTTCGGGGTCTACTTTACGGCACTCAAGTTCGCGAATCCGCTGGGTGTGGCGGAGCCGATCGCGCTCGCCCGCTCCGGAAGCCTGGTCACCTGCGCTGTGCTGTTGGCGATCCTGTCGCTCGTAAGCAAGCACGGGCCGAAGAACGTGGACGTGGCGCGGCCTAAATCGCGGCCCTGGCTTAGCCGAAAGGCCCTCTTCTGGGCGATGGGCATTGCTTTGCTGGATACCGGCGGCAATCTTCTCTACATCGCCTCGACGCGGATGGGCCGGCTGGATGTGGCCTCTGTGCTCGCGAGCCTCTATCCGGCGGGGACGATCCTGCTCGCGGCCTGGCACCTGCACGAGCGCCCCACGCGACGACAGCTGGGCGGCATGCTGCTGGCGCTGGTCGCGGTGGTGATGATTACGGTCTGAGCCTGAGATCGCTATGCCGCGGGCGTGGATCTCCAGCGGGAGAACGCCAGCACATAGAGCGCAATGATGTTTGCCATGGGGACGAGCATCAGGAGAGACAAGGCCGCTGGGAAGCCGGCCTTCTTGAAGATCACCCAGAAGGGCAGAACGACAAGAACCGAGAACGGCAGACCGAAGAACATCAGAATCAGCAGATGCGTCGGCTGAAACAACTCTCCCATAGCAGCGACCTCTTTGGGTGGATTGTTTCAGTGATAACGAATCCCGGGATTCGAGTCCAGAAAAATCGATCGGCTAAGCAGTTTCCGCACCCCGAGTATCGAGGCTTGCACGGCCTCTTTGCAGGCGATAGGCGACGTAGACCAACAGCAGAGCGGCGAACCAGAGGGCGTAATTTCCAAAGCGCGCGAAGGCCAGCCCCCCGAGAACGGTTCCAATGAGAAAGACGGCGCAGATCTGCGCGAAGGTTCGCATGGCCATGGAGGTTTGCGCATCGCGCTCCTCGAAGAGCCAGGAGAAGGTCGCTTCGCAAAGCGTGCGCAGGTTGCCGGTGGTAAAGGTGGAGAAGTACCCCTTGCCTCGCACCTCGCGGAAGGTCTGAACCTGTGCCGAAGAGGCGAAGGCGATCGCAATGATCAGGGCTGTATCGTGCCACTGGCGCGGATAAAAGCCGAAGGCCAGAAGAACGCCCACCTCCAGGAGAAGAATGCGGCTGTAAGGATCCAGGCGCCGATGCCGACGTCTGTCTTGCAGATGGATGAGCTGTGAGAACCAGATGCCGCAGGAGAACGCTACGAGCAGCAGCACGCGATGCCAGGCGCCGGGCCAGTCGTAGGTGATAACCGAGTGCCCCAGCATGATCACGTTGCCGGTCATGGCATTGGCGAAGACCCGCCCGTGTCCGAAGAAGGTGAAGCCATCCAAGAAGCCTCCGGCGGCCGTCAGCGCGGAGTTGACCGAAAGGGAGGAGGCTAACAGACGCCTCTCCGCGGCTGCGGAAATTTCCACGAGGCTCCTTAGTGTGGCGGAACGTGCGTGCCGTGCTGGTGGCCCACGCCTATTGATCGTCGCCGGCGCTCCAGGCCCGTTCGACGGATACGTCCGCAGCTCTCAGGATACATTCGCCGCCGCGCGAGCTTTCACCTGCTTCGCCGCGGCTTTCGGGCTCTCGCTGCTCAGCTTGATGCCGGAGGGGTCAAACGCAGGCTTCGGGTACTCAAGCTTCAGTCCGCTGAGCGCATCCACAAGGACCTTCGAGATCGCCAGGTTCCTGTACCACTTGTGGTCGGCGGGGATGACGAACCAGGGCGCGTGCTTGAGGCTGGTGTGGCGCAGGATCTGCTCGTAGGCTTCCTGATACTTGGGCCAGAAGGGACGCTCCTCGAAGTCCGCGGGGGAGAGCTTCCAGCGCTTGTTCGGCATGTCGATGCGCTCCTGCAAGCGCTTGGTCTGCTCCGCGTGCGAGATGTGCAGGAAGAACTTGAGGATCACGACGCCGCTGTCGATCAACGTCTGCTCCCATTCGTTGATGTTCTGGAGGCGGCGGCGGAAGAGCTTGTCGCTCAGCGTGCCGTGCACCCAGGGCGAGAGTACATCCTCATAGTGCGAGCGGTTGAAGATGCCGATCATGCCGCGCGCCGGCACCTGCATATGGCAGCGCCAGAGGAAGTCGTGCTTCGCCTCGATCGGCGTGGGCACCTTGAAGCTGGAGACATCGCAGCCCTGTGGGTTCACGCCGGAGAAGATGTGCTTGATGGTGCCGTCCTTGCCGGCGGTATCCATGCCTTGGAGGACGATCAGCACGGCATGCGACTGGGCGGCATAGAGCCGATCCTGCAGATCCTCGAGCTTGCCGCGCTGCTCGACGAAGACGGCCTGCGCCGCGCCTTCGTTCATGCCGCCGTCGGCGTGGGTGGAGTGGGAGGGCAGGCGGACCTTGTCGTGCGGCTTGATCAGGTACGGACTCTTCAGCTTCATCTTTGGAAAGATGCGAGATTCGAGATCCGAGATGCGGAGGAAGCAGTTGTTGGGTCTTAGGTATTAGATGTTGGGTGAGCGGCGGGTCTTTCTATGGCGACGCGGCCCAGTCCCTACGTAGAGGTATGCGTCGGGCTTTGCACGCAACACCCAAAAGCGAATATCCAACAACCAACTTCATCCCCAGACACACCAAAGCCCGGCATCTGCCGGGCTCCTGGAAAAGCCTGATGTCTGGCCGCTGTGCGCGGCAGATCTCTCGCTTACGCTGTGGGGGGCTTCGGGGCTTCGTCGGCCTTGGGGGTGACGACGTGGGCAGACTCGCCCGGCTTCGTCTGGTCGTCAGTGACGCCCTTCATGCCTTCTTTGAAGCCGCGCAGGCCTTCGCCGAGACCCTTGCCGAGCTCCGGCAGCTTCTTGCCGCCGAACAGTACAAGCAGGATCACGCCGATCACGAGCAGATGTGTTGGCTGGAAAAGTTCACCCATCGTAGGTCTCCGGGCCGCGCAGTCGCGGACTGCGAATATTGTCGCACGTTTGAGGTAGGACGGGCATGTGCGCTGACGCACAGCCGTTTGCTTCGTCCAACGGGCAAGAGATCGCCAGATGGTTGACCGGGGAATCGGGCCCAACTCGCCCTCGCCGGTATATCCTTGAGGCACGGACACCAAAGCTGGGCCGCCCGTCGGGGTGGCTTGCGGTACAGGCAGGTTCGAAGCGCCTCGGCGCTATTTTCACGGCGCATACGACGAGGGCGCGGTTTGAGGACGATGCTGCACAAGACATTCATGCGTTCAGGCACGGCGATGCGCAACACCAAGCGCTCGCTGGCAAACAAGATGACGTCGCGTAAGACCGCGACCCTGCTGCTGGCTCTGGCCGGTGCGATTGGCGGTGCGGCGGGTGCACAGGTGGTGGCCGCTCCGGGCACCGCGCCCATGCAGACTGCGCCGGTGCAGCAGCTCAGCGCCTATACCGGCCCCAAGTACAACAACCGCTACGAGCTCTTCGGTGGCTTCAGCTTCATGAACGGCCAGGCCGGTCAGAACCTGCAATCACGCTATAACATGGGCGGCGGCGAAGGTCAGTTCACCTACTTCCTTGGTCATGGGCCTGTGAGCCGGCTCGGCGTTCTGGCGGATTACCGTTTCGAGGCCGGCACCACGCCGACGATCCCGAACCCGGGCAATGCCCAGAACGTCCACCTCAACCGCGTGCTGGTGATGCAGCACATCTTCTCCGGCGGCGTGGTCTATCGCGGCTTCAAGAACCGCTACTTCGCGGTCGACTACCACGCGCAGGCGGGAGCATCGCACGGCATCTTCGACCATGCGACGCAGAACTACCCCGGTGGCAGCCCCGTCTCGGCCTGCCCGGCGCAGCAGACGGCTGGCCAGACAGGCAATCTCGGTCTCTATTGCAACAGCACGGCTCCGTGGGGCGCGGTGGGTGGATCGGTCGACTTCAACCAGAGCGCCAAGTTTGCGGTGCGCCTCTCGCCGGACATGATCTTCGAGCACTTCGGCACGGAGACGCGCGAGTACTTCTCGGTCGGCGGCGGTATCCTCTGGCGGTTTGGGATGCGGTAGGGCAGACGTTTTACGTTGTGCGTTCTACGTTGTGCGTTAGGCCCTCCGATGGAGGGTCTAACGCTTTTCGTGCAACGTAGAACGGAGAACGCACAACGTTTACGTTCCCGGCTTCTCCCACACCATGGCCTCGAAGCGGTGCCAGGGTTGAAAGCCGAGAGTTTCGTACAGCCGGCGCGCGGGTTCATTGGACTCGGTCACCGTCAGCGAGAGCGCGGTGTAGCGGCGTCGCAGCAGCACGCTGGCGACATGCTGCAGCAGGAAGCCTCCCAGGCCCTTGTGCCGGGCTTCCGGGGCCACGCAGAGCTGCGTGATGTGTCCGGCGTCATGATCGACGCGCGAGCTCAGCACCATCGCCTCGATACGCGGAACGCCGGTGGCTGAGGCAGCGTCGAGCAGCAGCCAGGAGTTGTCCGCATCGAAGACCCCGCAGCCAGGGAAGCGGATGATGTTGTGCAGGAAGCGCTCGGCGCCGTGGAGCGTGCGGTACTGGTCGTTGATGCTGGCGTCCGTGTGGCCGGCGTAGCAGCGGTGGATCAGCTGCGCAGCCTGCGTCATGAAGCTGGCGCGCCACGGCTCGAGGTACAGCCCGGTGGGCACTGGCGGCGGTACGAACTGCTTGCCCAGCGGCGACTGCGCGAGATCGCACAGCATGAACAGCCGCGGATATGCCCGGAAGCCGCGCGAGAGAAACGGCACATGCAGCGACCCGGCGGGGAACATCAGCAACTGGGCCTCGATGCGATCGACCGCAGGGGTGTTCTCCAGTATTTCCACCAGGTGCGTCAGCATGGCGTCGCAGATGGGGTTTGCCTGGGAGCCTGTCTCGGTGAAGGCGTAGACGTCGCCGATGACGGCCTTGGCTGCCTCATATACTGCGAACGCATAGCCGATCACCTGCCGTGAAGCGTAGGCCACCACGCCGGGCAGGATGCGGTTGTCCAGGTAGTCCAGCAGCAGGTCCGTGGACTGGGAATAGTTCCAGTGCAGACGGCGCTGCCAGCGCGTCGCTTCGTCGCGCAGCAGGGGACGGAGCTGCGCCGCTGAGAAGTGGCGCAGGTCCAGGATCTCCATTTGCGAGCCAGACGACATCGTCCCATCGACTCTACAGGTTACGGAGGAGATTGGCGAAATGGGGCGGGTGTGAGGCAAGTATCGGGCTACTGCGGGGGCATCGTTCCGGGGGCTGGGCCGGCGGCGCTGACCTTGTAGACATTCAGTCCCTGGGGCGCATACGTAAACAGTTTTTCGTAAGGGCGGGCCTGGACAAACTTGTCGATCTCGGCGGCCTGACGCATCGGCACCACGAGAATATGTTCGCCCGCGGGAACGCCGCCGCTGTAGTTCAGGATGCTCTGGTTGCGGTAGAAGGCGAGCCCGTAGACCATGTCCCGCCGCACGTCGAGCACAGCCAGGGTTTGTTCGTGGGGCTGGGTCGAGGCGATCTCTTCGGCCAGCGGGCGCGCGGAGTAGTTCTCGTCGATGGTGCGGCCGTTGAAGCCGAGAAGAAACCACAGCAGACCGCAGAGGGGAACCAGCGTGGCGAGCCTCAGCTTGGCCGGGCCGCCGCGCCGTACCATCCAGATGACCAGCAGCGCCGCGAGCACACCGCACACGGCGGCGCGAATGAAGAACCTCGGTGCGGGCACGATCTTCTCGTACATCATGTACTGCGGACACAGCAGGAGCACGAAGGTCAGCACGCCGGTGAGGACCGCATGCGTGTTCAGCAGCCAGGTTGGGAGCCCCGTCCGGCGGATGCGATACAGATAGTCGCCGGTGAGGATGGCCAGCGGCGGGATCGACGGAAGGATGTAGCCGGGCAGTTTTGACCCGGCGAAGGAGAAGAAGAAGACGGGGAAGAGCGCCCACAGCACCAGGAACTCGGGAAAGGCATCTCCGGCGCGGATGTGGCCGAGATAGCGCTGCGGCTTGTGGCGCGAACGCCACTCGGCCAGGGAGATCTCCAGGCCGTCCACCAGCGCGCGCATGGCGATGGCGGTCCACGGCATCAGCCCCAGCACCAGCACGATCGCGTAGTAGTACCACGGCTGGTGGTGCTGGTAGAGATTGGTGGTGTAGCGTTCGATGTTGTGTTCCCAGAAGAACTCACGGACGAAGCTGGGGTTGCGGTACTGCACCGCGATGTACCAGGGAAGCACCATGACCAGGTACAGGATGATGCCTGGAATCCAGATGGTGCGCTTGAGCGCGCTCCATTCCTTGCGCAGGCCCAGAAATAGGCAGAGAACGCTCAGGATCATGAACGGGGCTACCGGCCCCTTGGCCAGGGTCGCCGCTGCGCCGAAGAAGTAGAGATCGAAGAGCCAGAACTTCCTGCCCGTCTCATACCACGCGTACCAGCCCAGCATGCCGGCACACAGGGGTGCGGCGAGCTGCATGTCCGTGGATGCGCCCCGCGCGAAGGCCACCATCCCTACGCTGCTGACCATGATCAGCGCGGCGTCCAGGTGCCCGCCTGGCCGGAACCTTCGGAGATGCAGAAACGCCAGCAGGATGAGCACTGCCGTTGCCGTCGTGGAGGGCAGTCGTGCCGACCAGTCCGAGACACCGAACTCCTTGAAGAAGCCCATCGCCCGCCAGTAGTACAGGGCTGGCTTCTCCAGCCAGGGCTTGCCGTAGAGGATGGGTGTGATGGTGCCACCCACCAGGCACTCGTAGGAGGCATGGATGGCGCTTGGCGACAGGTTGTGCGGCGTGATCTTGGCGTGGACCTCGTGGCAGTCGATGGAGTGCTGCTCGAGCATTTCGCGAGCGATCTGCGCATAGCGGGGTTCGTCCGCGCCCACCAGCCCCACCTGATCCCCGCCGAACCAAGGCACCATCCCGAAGAGCAGGAAGTAGCCACCCACCACCACCAGAACGGCCAATTCCCACACCGAGCTTCCGAGCTCTGTCTCCAACAGGGCGCGAAGCCGTGCTAAAGGACGCACTCGCGCTGGAGTGACGTCGGCGGGTTGGGGAGTGGCGTTCAAATGGGCCGGGAGGGTTCGGGTCAAGGCACATACGCTGACCCACGAGCTTCCGCGTCGTGGGTCAGCGCAGCCGGAAACAGAATCGAGCCTTAGGCTAACAGAGTCGAGCGCACCGAGGGGCAGGCAGCCTGCAGGGCCGACACGATGCGGGAGGTAGCCGTATCTGCCGGGCCCTCCAGCGTGCAGCCGCTGGCGTTGCGATGTCCGCCGCCGCCCAACTCTTCCGCCACGCGGGCTACATCCACCTCACCCTTACTACGCAAGCTCAGGCGATATTGGCTATCGTCTCCCGCTCGCGTGACCTCGCGGAGGAAGGCCGCAGCGCGTACGCCGGCGATACCGATGAGGTAGTTCACCACGCCCTCGCAGTCTTCCACCTGGGCGCCAGCCTCACGCATCTCGTCCTCGGTGACCAATGTCCAGGCCACCTCGCCGTCGATCTGCATGTTGGAGAGAGCCGAGCCCAGCAACCGGATCTTGCCCACCGAGTTCGAGTGATAGACCTGCTGCGCGATGCCGTTGGGATCTGCGCCGCTCTGGATCAGGTGCTCAGCGAGCGAGAAGGTGGACGCCATGGTGCCTGCGTGCGTAAACGCTGCCGTGTCGGTTAGCACGGCGGTGTACAGGCAGGTGGCCATGGCGCTGGAGATGGGAATGCCCATGGCCAGCGTCAGGTCGTAGATCATCGCCGCCACGGCGCAGGCGTTGCTGTCGATCCAGTTGAAGTCGCCGTAGTTGCGGCCACTCTGGTGGTGGTCGATGTTGACGAGCAGGCCCGCTCCCATCGAGGCGAACTCATCGGCATCGAAGCCGGTGCGCGCCACGGAGTCGCACTCCAGGATGACCGCGACCTCGGGCGGCTCGCTGGGAAACGTATGCACGATCCGCTCGACGCCGGGAAGCATCTGGTAGGTTGTGGGAATAGCATCGGCAAAGGCGATCACCGTATGCTTTCCAAGAGCGTCCAGCAGATGCATCAACGCCAGCGAGGTTCCGATGGCATCGCCATCGGGCCGGGCGTGGGACGTAATGAAGAAGCTCTGGTGGCGCGCAATGATCCTCTGTAGCTCGAGAATGGCGGATTCATTGGTCATGGTTGGTCTTCGCAACAGGGCGTTACTTGGCCTTTGGAGTTTTGCTGCTGGTTGGCGTGGGGTCGCCTGGGGAGCTTTCGGCCGGGCCGGACTTCCTGGCGATCTTCTTGCGGCGCTTCTCGATGTTCCCGAAGACCTGGTCCAGACGGGCCCCAATCTTCTCGGAACGATCGATAGCAAAGGTGATCTCGGGAACGTGGCGAACGCCCATGCGGTCGCGGATCTCCGAGCGGATATAGTTGCGCGCGGCCATCAGGCCCTCGAGCGTCGATTCCTCTTGCTTCTCATCGCCATGAACGGCCACCAGCACCCGGCAGCTCTTGCCTCCGGGTGCGAGGATGACCTCCGTGACGTGGCTTGATGCGATTCGAGGGTCTGTCAGCTCGCCTTCGAGCATGGCGGTGATCTCTTCGCCGAAGGTGCTGGCCACTCGGCCGCGGTGATAATCTCTGGCACGTTGTACTGGCATATTGACAGTGCAGGATAGCACCTGCCAGACCGCAACGGACTTGCCGCTTTTGGGTCAGGTAGCGGTGTCGCTGGGTACTGGAAGGTACCGGCGGGGCACTTTTGTCCCCAATTTGCACAGGTTCTCCTCGTCAAGACTCCTCTTGAGCCAGGATACCTACCCCTCCGGCAGCTCCACATCCGACTCCACGAAGCTGTCCACGATCTCGCAGCCCAGGCCGTTCGCAATGCGACGCGCGGCCGCTTCGACCTCCCGCAACTGGCCGGCAAGATAGGCTCCTGAGCTGGAGATGGCCGCGACACCCAGCGTGGCTCGGTTCCAGATCATGGCGTCATCCAGCTCGGCTACGGAGATGTTGAAGCCGTGACGCAGCTTGTCCTTGAGCGACCGCACCACCTGGCGGCGGTCCTTTAGCGATTGAGCGTGCTCGATGGCGAGTTCGAGTGTAAGAGTTGCAACGGGCATGCGACATATTGCCCCGGTGGAAGTATCCTGGGGGGCGGGTACGAAACCATTGTTCTACGAAAGTATGCTTGACCGTCTGTCTGCGGCGCGGCGCACCAGCTCAGCCGCCCGCCTCGCCTTTGCTTCCTTCGCCGCCGCTTCCTCCTTTCGGGCTTTCCACGCACAGACTTCCGCCACTCCTGCGCCTCAGCAACCGCCTTCCGTTCGCGAGACCGTCATCGTCCTCGGCGAAATCGAGCCGGTGACGGTGGGTGAGTCCGCGCGCCCCGTCGTCACGCTTGAGCTCCTGCCACTGATCCAGCCCGACGTCGAGGACGTGCTGCGCACAGATGCTTCCGTAGACATCCAGCAGCGAGCTCCCGGCTGGGTGATGAACGACGTCTCCATCCGCGGCGCGAGCTTCGAGCAGACGCTGGTGCTGCTCAACGGCCTGCGCCTGGACGATGTCGAGACCTCCCACTTCAACCTCGACGCTCCTGTGCCCATGTCTGTGCTCGCCGGGGCGGACGTGCTGCACGGCTCAGGCTCCACACTCTACGGCTCCGACGCCATCGGCGGTGTCATCGACCTGCGCACCCGAAAGCCCGAAGCCGACTCGCTACGCCTGCGCGCCGGCGGCGGCAGTTTCGCGAGCGATGAGGAAGGCTTCGTCGGCTCATTGGCCCGAGCACGCTGGAGCGAAGAACTTGCCGCAGATCGTGCCCGCTCCGAAGGCTTCCAGTTCGACCGCGACTACCGCACCCAGGACGTGAGTTCGGAATCGTGGCTCAAGTCCCCGCTGGGCACTAGCGACCTGTTGCTCGCTGGCGACGAGCGGGTCTTCGGAGCCAATCAGTTCTTCGGCGCCTACCCCTCGTGGGAGCACACCAAGGGCTGGTTCGGCGCGCTCACGCAGCAGCTCGGGGAGCACACCACGGCCGCCGCGGCGTATCGCCGCCATACCGACGAGTTCGTCCTCTTTCGCTACCAGCCTTCGCTTTACGAGAACAACCACATCGACCAGAGCTATGAAGGTTCGGTGCGTGACAACCGTTCGCTGCATCACGGCCTCACGCTGCTGACAGGGCTTGAGGAGACCACCGACCAGATCGACAGCACCAACCTTGGCGACCACGGACGCAACCGCGGCGCGGGGTATGGCGAGCTCCAGTGGCGCGGCACGCGCGGCTCTCTGACCGGCGGACTGCGCGAGGAGGTCTTCTCCGGTGGCCGCGTGGTCAGCTCGCCCATGGCCGAGGGCACACTGCGCCTCGGCCAGGACTGGAAGCTGCGCGGGGCAGTGAGCTATGGATTCCGGCTGCCCACCTTTCTCGACCTCTACTACAGCGACCCCACGACCATTGGCAACGCGAACCTCGCGCCGGAGTCGGCCTGGAGCTATGAGGGTGGCGCCGACTGGTACCCCAGCGCGAAGCTCGCCGTCAGCGCCACGGTCTTTACGGCACGACAGAAGAACACCATCGACTACACACGGGCCGACGCTACGCAGCTGTGGCAAGCGACCAACCTGGGCGCATTGGCTCTCAGCGGTGTCGAGTCGCAGGTGGAATGGCGCGCCACCAGCTCGCAACAGCTGCGCTTCAGCTGGACCTATCTGCACGGCTCGCAGAGCGCGCTCGGCAGCCTGCAGTCGGAGTATGTCTTCAACTACCCGGTGAACAATGGCCGCGCGACCTGGCTGTGGCACGCGCGTCAGGGGCTGCTGGTCAGCTCGCAGCTCGGGGTGCTGGAGCGGACGAAGCTCGCGCCTGTGCCCTCCGCGCCCTATGCGGTATGTGATCTCTCGATAGCTCGCGACAAGGGCCGCTGGCAGCCGTATGTGCGCGCGACGAACCTCTCCAGCACCGGCTACCAGGAGATCCAGGGCGTACCGATGCCTCCGAGAGCCGTAATCGCAGGTGTGGAGATCGTACTCTCGCGCAAATAGCGATTGCCCGTGGTGATATACCCGTTCTTGTTCCCCGCAGCGAAGCAGGAGGCAAAGACGATGGCAGGTTCACGGCGAGAATTTCTAGCGAAGGGAAGTCTTGGGCTGCTGGCGGCTGCTGTTGCAGCCAAGGGCGCGGATGAGCTGGCTGCGCAGACCCCGCAAGCAATTCCACCTCCCGGTCAGCCGCCAGCCTTCGGCACGTCTGCGCCGGTGGGTCCTGCAGTCAGCGCGGCCACCTTCGCCGAGGCCGAGAAGCTGCAGCAGGTCAGCTTCCCGCAGGCTCAGCTGGAACAGGCTGCCTCCAACTGGCGCGAGTCCATGGCTGGCATGTTCGAGCGCCGCGTGGGTCCACGTAAGGTTGCGCTGGGTGAGGCCGATACTCCCGCCAGCGTATGGCGACCTCTGACGGTCAGCGCTGCTGCCCCATCGCAGGGTGCCGTCATCGCGGGTCTGAGCCTCGCAGTCGAGAAGATACCAGCGTCGGACGGCGACATCGCGTTCGCCCCGGTCTGGCAGCTTTCGGGTTGGATCCGCACGAAGCAGATCACGTCAGAGCGCCTCACGAAGATCTATCTCGAGCGCCTCAAGCGCTTCGACCCGCAGCTGAAGTGCGTCATCACGCTGTGCGAGGAACATGCGCTCGCGCAGGCGCGCACGGCAGACACGGAGATTGCTGCAGGGCACTATCGCGGACCGCTGCACGGCATTCCGTGGGGCGCGAAGGACCTGCTCGATACGGCTGGCATTCGTACAACCTGGGGCGCGGAGTTCCTGCGCGATCGCGTCCCGGCTGAAGATGCCGCCGTGACGAAGCTGCTCAACGAGGGCGGCGCGGTGCTCGTCGCGAAGCTCTCGCTCGGCGCGCTGGCGCTCAACGATATCTGGTTTGGTGGACAGACGAAGAATCCCTGGAACCTCGACGAAGGAGCGTCGGGCTCGAGCGCGGGCCCGGGCGCTGCCGTGGCTGCGGGACTCGTCGGCTTCGCCATTGGCTCGGAGACGCAGGGCTCCATCATCTCGCCCAGCATGCGCTGCGGCGTCACGGGCCTGCGGCCCACCTTCGGCCGAGTTCCACGCACCGGCGCCATGACGTTGAGCTGGACCTGCGACAAGCTGGGCGTAATGGCGCGGTCGGTTGAGGACACCTACACCGTTGTGCAGCACATCACCAGCTTCGATTCGCGCGATACCGGCAGTGTTTCCATGCCGCTCCATGCTCCGCAAGGGAAGCCGCTGCACACCCTCCGCGTGGGCTATGTGGAGAAGTGGATGGCCGAGGCGACCGATGTCGATCGCCACGCGCTGGAGATCATGAAGAAGCTTGGCATGCAGGCTGCACCCGTCACCTTGCCTGACCTGCCCTACGACTCGCTCAATGTGATTTTGATGGCCGAGGCGGGCGCGGCCTTCGAGGCGGAGACCCTGGATGGCCGTGTCGATCAGCTGAGGATGCAGACGCCCGATGCCTGGCCGAATACCTTCCGCCAGGCGCGGTTCCTGAGCGCGGTCGACCTGGTGCAGGCCGACCGTCTGCGCCGCCGCGTCGCCGTGGAGATGGGGAAGATCTTCGAGCAGATCGACGTCCTGCTCGTACCGAGCCTGCGTGATGAGCCTATGGTGATCTTCAACTTCACGGGCCATCCGAGCCTCACGCTGCGAGCAGGCTTTGTGGAGGTGAGCGAAGAGCGCAGCGACTGGGCGCCTGATCCTGCACACCCACTGAAGAAGTTCGCGCCGCCTCGCCGCGTGCCTCACGGCGTCACTTTTGTGGGGCAGCTCTTTGGCGAGGCCGTACTGAGCGAAGTTGGCACCGAGATGGAGCACGAGCTTAGTGTCGCCGCAGAAAGGCCGAAGGGCTTCTAGGGGAGTGTTCCGCGCCTCGGATCGTGGCGAGCGGGGCGTCTGAAAACGTTGTCTAATGACCACTGAAGTCTCCCAAACGAAGTGAGGTTGTCGATGCGTGCAGTCGTAGTTCTTGGTCTTGGGTTGGGTGTGGCAGCAGCGGGTGCCCAGATGGCTCCTCCGACGGCTCCAGGGCAGCGCACCTGCCCCGTGGAGAAGTATGCGAAGACCGTCGGCGACGGCGTGCACAACGACACGGTCGCCATCCAGAAGGCCATCGACGACTGCGCTGCCAAGGGAGGCGGCACAGTGGAACTGCATGGTGCTCCGATGTTCGTCAGCGGGCCGTTGGAGATGAAGAGCCACATCACTCTGGACATCGCCGAAGGCACCACGCTGGCCGGCAGTGAGAATCACGAGGACTATCCCGCGGTGGAGGTTCTGCATGAGCCCGGCCTGCGGGGCCTGCTGTGGGCCAAGGATGCGCAGGACATCGCGATCCGCGGTGGCGGCACGATCGACGGGCGCGGTCAGAGCTGGTGGCCCAAGCCACAGCAGCCGCGTCCGCGAATGATCTTCTTCGACCACGTGAAGGGCCTCACCATGGAGAACATCACGGTCCAGAACTCTCCGATGTGGCAGATCACGGCGTACGAGAGCGAGAACCTGACCTTTCGCAACATGAAGATCCTCGCGCCCACGCCCGCGGGCCACAACACGGACGGCATCGATCCCTTCAGCTCCAAGCACATCCTCATCGACCACGTGTTCATCGACACCGGCGATGACAACATCGCGATCAAGAGCGGCCAGCCGGGCTCGGCAGGACCGAACGATCCCACGGTCGATGTCACCATCCGCGACTGCACGTTCTTGCACGGACACGGGCTTTCGATCGGCAGCGAGATCGCTGGCGGGGTACAGCATGTGCGTGCGGAGCGCATCACCTTCAGCGGTACCACGCAGGGCATCCGCATCAAGAGCGGTCGCGACCGTGGCAACGATATCGGCGACTTCATCTATAGCGACATCACGATGGAGAACGTGGGCACAGCCGTGCAGGTCACCGACTACTATGGCGGCCCGAAGGGCGGAGCTGCTGCCGTGGAGACCGCGCCCGTGACGCGTCTCACGCCCCACATCCACGATGTGACGATCCAGAATCTGAAGGTGACCTCGGCGAAGAACGGCCTCGAGGTCGAAGGTCTTCCCGAAGCGCCCATCAAGGGCCTGGTCTTCGACAACGTCACGATCACCGCTCAGAAAGCAGGCCGCGTCGCCTACGCGGACATCACTGCGAAGAACCTGTCCGTAACCGGCGCAGATGGTGAGCCACTGACCATCGGCAAGGATGTCTCAGGGATCAAGTAGGCCGCGAGATACGAGATACGAGATACGAATCAGCAAGTTCGCCTCTCGTATCTTGCCTCTCGTATCTGTCGTTCTTACTTCACCGGTCGCACGCGCTGCGCCTGCATATCTAGCGAGGGCCGCGCCAGGCCGCGGAGGCGGGCGAAGTCGACCGCAAGGTGGTTGGTGACCTGCGTGGCCGCATAGCCCGCTCCGGCGGCAAAGCGGAGCAGCGGGCCGAAGCTCGCGGCAGCCGCCGGGCCGACAAGATAGAGCCCTTGCACCGAGGTTTCGAAGTTGCGGCTCAGGACAGGCGCGCCCAACTTCTGGCGATGGATCGAAGCGCGAAGGTTCGCCGCCAGGAAGCGGTAACGGTCCAGATCCGTGCGATAGCCCGTGCCCGCAATGACGTGAGAGGTAATGATCTCGCGCTTCTCACCAGTCTCGTGGGCGAGAGTGACGCGGACCATCTCGCCTTCGCCATCTGCGCCGGGCACAGCCTCGGCGCTCACCACCGACCAGCTGCGAAGGATGGGAAATTTGCCCTCCAGGCGACCCTGGAGCGCGGATCCGCCAGCTGGCCCGAGGTGCTTGTACACCAGCACTCTGCGCAGAGGTGCAGGCAGCGCACGGAACAGGCCCGGGAAGCTGGACGCCAGCCACGAGCGCAGGCTCTCGCCCAGAGGCGACGCGGGATGGCGCAGACGGTACCAGAGCGGCGGCTTGTTGCCGAAGGCCGCACGATGTACGTGGATCTTCTGCGCCCGGGTCACCACGGTGGGGTGCGCGCCGATCTCGTTCAGGATGACGGCGGCGTTCAGGGAACTCGCGCCGCGGCCCAGCACCAGCACCTCGCGACCCCGAAACTGGTCAAAGATGCGATGGTCCGAGGTGTGCGACACCAGCCCTGCGGGGAGATGGCGCAGCATGGGGGGCATCCACGGGAAGAGGCTCACGCCGGTAGCCAGGATAACGTGGCGGGCCAGGAAGCTTTCGCCCGTCTCCAGCGTCAGCCGGAAGGCATGGCCCTCGGACTCGACGTGCGTGACGTCGACCTCTTCGAGTTCAGGGACGAAGCGGCGTGCGAACTCCTGTCCGTAGGCGATGAAGTCCTCGATCGCGACCGGAATCCGGGTCGCGTGGTAGGGTCTTCCGGTAAGGCGCGCGAAATCCTCAAGCGTGAACGGGACAGACCCTGCCGAGAGGTTGGAGGCGAAGCCATCGGATTTCAGCTTCATCCCCACCGGCATCTGGGTGGCCCAGGAATGCATCGGGCGTCCGAAGATGCGGTGCGGCACACCGGCCTCGCGCAGGTGCGCGGCAAGCGAGAGACCATACGGTCCCGCGCCCACGATGGCGGTATGCAAAAAAGACCCGGAAGTGCGATTCACGTTCAAGTTCAGTCCTTTCGCGGCTCTGCGGACGCTCCAAACGATGAGAAATCCGCCGCTGCAGGGTCGCTATCCCCTGAACGAGTCATCCCCGTTACGAAGGGGTGCGGAGCGGCGGTTTGGTTGTTACGACGTGACGCGTTGAAGGTCCGGATACGCCACCTTTGCGTGAGAGGGAGATCGAAGGGTAGTGCGATAGACTCGACTACACTTCTCAGGGGACGACAGTTTGCGCAGTGATTCGGGAGATCCGAAGGGTGCGGTGGCGGCGAAGGTGCTGTTGCTGGCCAGCGCGCGCTGGGTGTCGACCGCGCGGTTGAGCCTGGCTCTGACGTCGTTCGGCTGCGAGGTCGAACTGATGGCGCAACGCAATCATCCTGCGCTGCAGGCCGGCGTCGTCGCACGCAGCTATCGGTATGACGTATTGCGACCTGTTGAGAGTATCCTGCGGGCCATACGAGATTCGCAACCCGACATTGTCATTCCTGTTGATGAGCTCACCGTGATGCACGTCGAGGAGCTGCGGATCGCGGCCGAGTCCAGCTCAGGCGAGGACCAGGAGACCGTCCTGGCGCTACTGGCGACCAGCGGGGACCGTGCCGAGACCATGGCGCTGGGCCGCTCGCGACGCGCCCTCCTGAAGATGGCCGCAGACCTGGGAGTTCCCATCCCCGACACCATTCCTGTAAACAGCGAGCAGGAACTTGCCGTAGCCGTGCGTGAGCTGGGGTTGCCGCTGGCATTGAAAGCGGACGCGACCTTTGGAGGCCGTGGTGTGAGGCTGGTCTCTTCCTCCGAGGAGGCCGTCCGCGCCTGGAAAAAGCTGCACAGATCCTCGAGCTTCCTCGCGGCGCTTCGCCGCGGCCTGGTGTGGCGCGAATGGAGCTATGTCCGGGAGTGGGCCCATGGGATGACGCGCGATGTCGCGGCCCAGCGGTTGGTCCGCGGCAAGGAGCGCACGGCGCTCGCGGTCGCCATCAATGGCGAGGTGGAGGCCGCCGTCTGCCTGGAGGTCATTCAGACCGCCGAACACCTCGGGCCGTCCAGTGTGCTGCGGGTGGTCGAGGACGAGACCATGATGGAATCGATCCGTCGGGTAGCGAAGGGAGCAGGAGTTAGCGGCTTCTGCGGCTTTGATTTTATGGTCGACCCCACTACCGGCACGCCTCTGCTGATCGAGATGAACCTGCGGCCAACGCAGCTGGTGCACCTCCCGCTGGGGCCTGGGCGTGATCTCATCGCTGCGTACCTCAGAGGAATGCTCGGCCTGCAGGTCGAAGACAGGCCGGCCGCTACCGATCAGGAGTTCATCGCACTCTTCCCACAGGAGCTGGTGCGCGATCCCAACAGCGGATGGGTCCAAAAGGCGTTCCTCGACGTTCCGTGGAGCGCCCCAGACCTAGTGCGCGTTGCGCTGAAGGGAAAAGTGCCTGAGGTGATTTCGGGGGATGCGCGGTATAGGGCCGCAGCGTCCTAGTACGCCCCGCGCCGTCGTACCACCGCGGAGAACGTCCGCAACAGGATCTTGATATCCAGCAGCAGGCTCCAGCGGTCGATGTAGCGCAGGTCGAGCTTGATGAGGTTGTCGAAGTCCGACAGCGAGCGGCCAGAGACCTGCCACAACCCAGTGATACCGGGCTTGACCGAGAAACGGCGCATCAGCCATGCCTCGGAGAAGCGAAGGACATCGCGCTCGGGCAGCGGTCGCGGTCCCACCAGCGACATCTCACCCTTCACCACGTTGATCAACTGCGGCAGTTCATCGAGCGAGGTCTTGCGCAGAAAGGCTCCGACCTTCGTCACGCGCGGATCGTTCTTGATCTTGAACGTCGGCCCATCGAGCTCGTTAAGGTGCTCGAGTGCAGCCTGGCGCGCTTCCGCATCCACCACCATCGAGCGGAACTTGATCATCCCGAACATCCGCTTGCCAAGGCCATAGCGCTGCTGGATGAAGAAGATCGGACCAGGGCTGGAAAGTTTGACCGCAAGGGCAATGAGCAGCAATAGGGGCGAAAGCAGCACCAGGCCGACGGTAGCCAGCACGCGGTCGAAGACGTTCTTCAGCAGCAGGCGCTGGTCGCGGTGCACCATCTCCAGCACCACGCGGTTGCCGTCCATCGAGCCAATGCTGTGATGCTTGGTGGCTGCCGCGGTGAAGAGATCGAGCGAGTATTGCACCTCGATGCCGCCGCGCCCGCAGACGTTGATGATCTGTTCAATCTCGTTGAAGTGGCTCTTGATCGGCAGGGCGATCAGGACCTCGTCGACGGGCAGCCGCATCAGGAGCATCTCGAGATCCGAGACGTTGCCAAGATAGGGAGCCAGACCCTCGCACTCTGGCTGGGCTGTGGAGTCCACATAGCCTTCGAGGTGGTAGCGGAACTCGCGGTCGTCCGGCAGCTCCAGCGTGGCGTTGCGGGCCCGCAGCCCGGTGCCGCAGATAAGCACCGTGCGCGGCTTGCGGAAGGCTGGGCGGATGTTCTCCTCGTAGGTGTACACGCAGACGCGGGTAGCCAGCATCAGCGAGCAGGCAAGGAACCAGAACAGGCAGGCAGAGGTTAGCGGGTCGAGATGCTGTGCGCCCTCGTGGAGCGGGAAGACCGCCACCAGGGTGCAGAGCGCGGCGCTCAGCGGAACCTTCACCATCACGGAGGTCAGCGTGCGTGTCAGCCGTGGATGATAGAGCCCCGTCGTCCAGAAGAGAACGCGCCAGGTGAAGAGAAGCGCGAGCACGATCAGAAGATTATGGACGGAGATGCGGAGCTGCAGGAAGCTGCTGAAGCTGCCGTCGCGGTGGATGGCGAAGCTGTAGACGGTGGCGAAGAGCGCGGCACAGAGCGCGGCCTGGTCGAAGAGCCGCACCATGGGGGAAGCCAGCTGTCGCGCCAGAGGAGGCACGGCGGGCGCGCCGCCATCGAAGTCTCCAGGCAGCACGGGCGCAAGCGGTGCGACGCGAGGCGTCGTGCGCATCCGGCTCGTGCCCGACGATGCCTGATGGATCGCCTCGAAGGTTTCTTCCGCCATAAGAGCAGAGCTTTCCTCGGCGCCGTGGCCGAGAAGTTCGTGGATGATAGAGGGGCCCGGTCTGAGCTCTCTGAATGGGGTTATTACCAATCTACCCCTTCAACAGCCGAAGCGTAAGGCCGCCCGGCAAACAGCGGAATTCGCCTTTGGTGTTACAGAACGATGTACGGAGACGTATGGGTACGCCGACCCGGTACGTTCCCGCTCTGCATTGATCGAAACGGGTTTGTCCCCGGTTTTCCTCCACAGTCGCCGGTTTTGTTCCGGTATTTCCGGGCAAAGAGGTTGGTACACTGGTGCGGGCAGCGCAAAGAAACAGTTCAAAAGGCAGCCTGTTCGCATAAGTAGCGCAAAATGAACAGTTACGCTCCGCCGAAGATGCGACAGATTGTCACCGAAGCCGTGTTCCGGCGGCGGCGTATCTTCCTGTTTACGATCTACCTCGTCGTCGGGGCGGTTCTGCTTCTGACGCTGCTGATGCACAAGAAGTACCAGGCGGAAGCAAAGTTGATGGTCCAAAACCTGCGTGCGCAGGCCCCTTTGACCACCAGCCCCGCCGAACATCTCGTTCAGGCGAACGACGTATCCACCACCGAAATTAACAACGAGGTCGACCTGTTGACCAGCACCGGCGTCGCCCGCCGTGCGCTGGGACTTGATCCTCAGGGTACCAGCACCAAGGACGAAGAGAAGGCCATTTCCACCCTGGAGCGCCATCTCAAGGTCGAACCGGTACACCAGAGCAGCGTCATCGACGTCTCGATCATCGACAACTCGCCGGAAGAATCGCGCGACCTGCTGCAGAAGGTGATTGACGCCTATTTTGCCGATCGTGCGGATGCGGCCCGCTCTGGCGGTGCAGTGGAGTTCTTCGATCAGCAGGTGAAGGAGAAGGCGCGCCAGCTGGACGAGGATCAGGAGGAGCTGACGCAATTTGGCGTCGACCACCAGATCTCCGACCTCGACGACCAGATCAAACTGCAGACGCAGCGTGTGGGCGCGCTGCAGGACCAGCTGGCGGTCACCGACGCCCAACTTGCCAGGCAGCAGAGTTCACGAGCGGCCCAGCAGCGCGAGCTCGAAAAGACCCCGCAGCGCTCCAGGACGACCATTCGCACCATCACCAATCAGTACTCGCAGGAGCGCCTGAACACTGAGCTGGTGGACCTGCAGAACCGCCGCACCGAGCTCCTCAAGCGCTATCCGCCCAGCGATCGCCAGGTGGTCGAGATCGACGAAAAGATCGCCACGACCCGGGGTGCCATTGCGATCGCATCGCAGAATCCAGCCGGTGAAACGTCAACCGACGTCAACCCTGTGTACCAGCAGCTCAGCTCGGCGGTGGCAGCCTCCGCCGCGGACGTGAGTGGCACGTCAGCGGCCCGCGCACAGCTGGCGGAGCAGGTGAGGAGCGCCAAGACCCGTCTCGACGAGCTGGAGCAGGCTACTACCGGGTACAACGGCCTGAAACGCAAGCTATCGCAGGCCCAGGACGACTACAAGGTCTACGCGCAGAAGCGCGATGAGGCCCGCATCTCCGACGCGCTCGACAAGGCGAAGATGTTTGATGTCGCCCTGGTGCAGGCCCCCATCGCCTCGCCCGAGCCGGTGCGGCCCAAGCCGGTGTTGTATCTCGCGGCGGGGCTAGCCTTTGCGATCCTCCTCGGCACACTGCTCGCGGTCTACGCGGACACCTCGACCGAGCAGGTGTACTCGCCGGCCAAGCTCGATGAGCTGACGGGCATGCGCACCATCGCTACCTTCGCCGACGAGGACGACCACGACAGCGCAGGCGACGGCAACAGCGTGGAGTATCGCCGTGTTCTTGTCGCGATCCGCAGCGGGCTTGGTGCGAACCTGGACGGTTCCGGAGCGAGTGCGCACTTTGCGCCGGTGACAGGCGCCGATGGTGCCGAGGGCGCATCCGGCTGGGCTGCGGCGATGTCTACTCCCGGACGCCGTACGTCCGCGACGTCAGGCAGCGGCCACGACGAGGCGGTGGCACTGGGGCAGGGCAAGCCAGCGGGGTACGCCGTGGCGTTTCTCTCGGCGCTCACCGGTGAGGGCACCACCTACATCGTGAACAACCTCGCCACCGAGGCCTCGCGTCAGGCTTCCAGCCGCGTGGCCATTATGGATATGGCGAAGCTGCTCAAGCACTTCGAAGCGGACGAGGACGTCAGCTTCGGGCTCAAGTACGACCCCTCGAAACTCTGCTGGGTGCTGGCGACCAACGGCGAGCTGGGGCCGCGCCCGCGCCAGCGTGGCGCAACGCAGGGCCAGTTCTCCGCGCGCCTCCGCCCGCTGATGATCGAGGCTCGCCGCGAGTTCGACTTCATCTTCCTGGACTGCCCGAGCCTGCAGGCCTCGACCCTCGCCAGCGAGCTAGCCCTTTGTGTCGATGGCTATGTCGGCGTGGTTGCCGCCGGGCAGTCGCGCAAACAGAATCTCGAGCAGCTTCAGGCCATGTTTGGGGCCACGCGTGTTCCGCTGCTTGGCTACGTGTTGAATCGCCGCCGTTATGCGGTGCCGGGCTGGCTGCATAAGCTGTTGTTCTAGCGTCGTCGTCTGTCTTTGGAGTTGGTCATGTTCAAGGTCTTGACTTGGGCGTCTCTGTTCCTATTCACGGTGTCAAGTTTCGGCCAGGGTGCCGCGCTTCCGAAACGCGCCCTTGCGGTGAAACACAAGATCGAAGCACTTGCCCCAAACGCTCCAATCAGCGTCGTCCCGCTGCAGGCTCCGGAAGAGTACGGCACATTCGTCTCCAGGGACGATGAGAGTTTTACCTTCCACGACGTGGACAGCAAGGCGAACGTGACCATGCGCTATCTCGACGTCAGGAAGGTGAAGGACGGCTATGGTGGATACAACACTGCTACCGGACGCCACACCGACCACACGAAAGCGGTCATCGTCTCGCTCGTCGTTGCCGGGGTTCTTGGGGGACTGATTGGTGCAGTCGCAGCAGCGAAATGAGTCGCTCGACCAGAGCGGACCGAAATGGGCCTTGTGATGGTCTTGAAGAGGCGCACCAAGATAGGCTCTTGGCGGGAGTCCGGGGCAGATACATGCTGGGGGAGATGATGCGGAAGTTGTCTGTGATATCGAGTCTTGGCTTGGCCCTGGCCGTACTGTCCGCTGCCGCCGGTGCGCAGAGCCCGCAGCTGGCTGGCGCTGTCACCCCGGCCGCGCGGGCTGGCTCGGTGACGGTCAACGGCGCCGGGCGAGCCGAGACCGGCCCGCAGCATAAGGGCAACGGAGACGCGGTTGGCCCCCAGGGCTACTACGAGCTCGAGGCCGGCGACACGGTGACAGTCAGCTTTCGCTTTACGCCCGAGTTCAACGACGAGGTCGTCATCGGACCGGATGGCCGCGCCACGCTGAAGTCCACTGGCGCCGTGAAGCTCGCCGGTATGACGCTGCCTGAGGTTGAGCGCATGATCGTCCGCGACAGCTCGACCCGGCTGGTGAACCCCGAGGTTACCGTCAGCCTCAAGGACTACCAGCGGCCGCAGGTCGTCGTTGCGGGCGAAGTCATTACGCCCGGGCACTTCGAGCTGCGCCGAACCATGACTGCAACCCAGGCGCTGCTGATGGCCGGCGGTCCCAAGGACGACGCCGACCTTGGCAAGGTGATCCTCTTCCGCAAGATCAACTCCGAGTACGCCGAGGTGCATGTGCTGCAGCTGGGCCGCTATGATGCCCACACGCGCGCCAAGAACGACATGGTGCTGCAGCCCGATGACATGCTGCTGGTCCGCCACGACCTGGTCTCGAAGATCGACCGCTACGTGAAGCTGATCAACCTCGGCGTCTATCTCAACCCGATCGGCAACAACGGCCTCTTCTAGCCGCGAGCAGCACAGTAAGCTGGAATCATGGAGCGACGTGTGAAGGTGCTGCTGATGGCCTACGAGTGCAGCCCCTACCGCGGCTCAGAGTGGGCCGTTGGCTGGGGCCGGCTGCTGGAGGCCGCGCGCGCGGTTGAGGTCCACGTCATCACCAGCGAGTCGAACTTCGCCGCGCTGCAACGGGCGGAGCACGAAGGTCTGCTTCCTGCTGGCGTTCGGTATTACACTCCTGAGCCTGATGCCGCACTCCGCAAGATGGAGCAGAAGCCCGCTCTCTTCGCCTACAACTACACGGCGTACCACCACTGGCAGAAGCTTGCCTTCGAGCTCGCGAAGAACCTGCACGCGACGGAGACGTTCGACCTCGTGCATCAGGTCAACGTCTGCACGTTCCGCGAACCGGGTTACACCTGGCAGCTCGACATCCCGTATCTCTGGGGCCCGGTGGGCGGGACGCAGAACTTCCCAGTCACCTTCCTCTCGATGCTGCATCCCGTCGAGGCCGTCAAGGAGTTCCTCCGCGCGGTCAGCAACGAGTGCTCGCTGCGCTTCAAGGGGCGTGTCCGCGCCGCGGCCCGCCATGCCGCGAAGATTATCGGGGCCAACTCCACCAACCAGCGCGACTACGAGCGTGTCTTCCAGCGGCCTGTCGAGCTGCTGCTCGAAACCGGTCTGCGAGAGGTGAACGATCCCGACCGCTCGCGCTTCCACGCCCGCGTGGAAGACAAGCAGGCAGGCCGGTCGGCGAAGCCCCTGAAGCTTCTGTGGAGCGGAGAGTTCCAGACCCGCAAGGCGCTGCCACTGCTGCTCAAGGCGCTGGCGAAGCTCGAGGACGTGCGTTGGGAGCTGGACATTCTCGGCGATGGCCCGATGTGGACCTCGTGGATCGCTGAAGCGAAGCGACTTGGGCTGGAGGTGGCCATGCGTGCCCCCGAGGGTGACCAGCAGCACACCCTCTCCAGTGCTGCCAACAATAGCACGGGCCCTCGCGACGTCGATCAAGGGAACATCGTCCGCTTCTTCGGCCGGTTGCCGTTCCCCCTGGCCGTAGCGAAGATGAACGAGGCTGAGGTCTTCTGCTTCACCAGCCTGCGCGACACAAGCGGGAACGTGGTGCTCGAAGCGTTGGCTGCGGGTGTCCCCGTCGTCTGCTTCGACCACCAGGGCGCAGCGGACATGGTGACCGACGAGAGCGGTGTGCTGTTGCCGGTGATCTCTCCCAAGGCTGCCGTCACCGACTGGGCAGCGACGCTGCGCGAACTCGCTGGAGACCCGGAGTACCTGCTCGAGCTCAGCGAGGGCACCACCGCCCAGGCGCGGAAGTTCCTCTGGAGCTCCAACGGCGACCGCATCAATGGGATCTACGACGAGCTCGTCAACGGTGTCGAGGTTGTCCACCCTTCCGGTTCCGGCGCGGGAGCCAGTGCGCGCTAGTCCGCGAAAGGGGCATCGTGCAGCGCTTGCGCGAATGAGACGATGAGGGTATGACGCGGCTTCCTGAGGCGAGCATCGGAGACGAGATCGAGGTCATCCCCGCGCCGCCAGGGCTGCTTACCCGCGCTCGCTCGATGATGAGCGAACGGTTCGGCTATGCGCTGGGCGACCAGGTCGTCTTTTCCATCGGCAACATGGCGGTGGCCGCGTTCATCTCGCGCTACTGCACGCCATGGGAGTTCGGCATCTACATCCTCACGCAGCGCTCGCTGGATCTCATCCAGCAGCTCTGCAGCGTCATCCTGTGGGCGCCGTTCATGTACAACCTGCCGTCGCTCGCGAAGGAGAAGCAGCGCTCCTACTTCGGCAGCATCTTCGTGCTGCAGCTGTGCGCTCTGGTCGTTGCGACGCTGGCGCTGAAGTGCGTCACCCTGTGGGCCTCCACACCGTCCCGCGGTATGTATTACGGCGTCTTTGCGCCCTTGATCATCACGACCTTTGGTATCAACTTCCGCGAGTTCACGCGGCGCATGTACTTCGCCGAGATCCGCATGAAGGAAGCCTTCTGGACGGACGCCGTCACCAATGGCCTGCAGATCGTTGCTGTCGCTTGGCTGTGGCGGGCGCATCGGCTGAATGTAGGCTCCGCGCTGTCCGCCATGTCGGTCTGCGCGATCTTTGTCTCTTTCTGGTGGCTGCTGAACGAGTGGAAGACCTTCGACATCGAGCTAGGCGAGCTCGCTTCGGATTTATGGAAGAACCTGCGACTCGGCAAGTGGTTCCTCGGCAGCAACCTCGTCTTTACCGTCAGCGCGCAAGCCAATCCATGGATGCTGGGTGCGCTCATGGGCGGCGCTGGGGTTGGAGCGTACTCCATCTGCGAACAGGTGGTGAACATTCCGCGGGTCGCACTGGTCTCGATCCAGAACATCATGGCGCCGATGATGGCGCGGGCCTATGCTGATGGCGGCCGTCCGGCGCTGGTGAAGATGGTGCGCCGGCTGAACGCGATCCTCTTCGGCGGAGCGGCGCTGTTCGCTGGCGGCGTGCTGCTCATCGGGCCTGAGTTTGCCCAGGTCGTCTACAAGCACTTCCCGGCGAACGGCAGGATGGTGCTGGTGGTTCTTGCGATCAATCTCGTGGTCTATGCGGCGACGATGGCGCAGGGGTACGCTCTGACCGCGATCGACCACGCGGACTATACGTTCTACGCGCAGGTGCTGGGCCTGGTCGCGCAACTGGCGGTTACGGTCTGGCTGGTGCACGCCTTTGCGTTGCAGGGAGCGGCCGCGGCGCTGCTGCTGGGAAGCACCGTGGTTCTGGTGGTGCGGCAGTTCTTCTACACGCGGGAGCTCAAGGCGATATGAGCCTCCTCCTCAGCGCGCAGGTGGCCAGGGCCGAGCTGCAGAAGTCTGCGCTCGAGCACGGCCGCGCCGACTACCGGCTGAAGCTGGTGAAGGTTGTCTGCGCAATCCTGCTGGGGCTCTGCTTCTGGTACTCGGTACCCTACTACCTTCCGCTCAAGGTCGATCCGAACCCGTTGAAGGCTGCTGCCGATGAAGCCCAGGCGTATGAGGGCAACTTCAGCCGCCAGGTCGCTATGCCCATCATCTTCGCGATCGCGGCGTTCATGCTGTGGCGTCTGCCTAAGCGCGGCCGCTTCGGCGGCAAGCTGATGATGGTGACGCTCGCCTACGTCGCCTGGTCGCTTGCAAGCTTTACCTGGAGCGAGGATCCCGCCATCAGCGGCAAGCGTCTCGTGGTCTTTGCCATCGATGCGTTCTTTGCGTACACCATCGCGCGCGTGTACTCCAGCCTGGAGATTGCGCTGTGGGGCTTCGTCGCAACGGGGACTGTCGCCGTGATCTCGTTCTATGTCGACTGGCTGCAAGAAAAAATCTTCGACCCCCTCAACTTCGACTACCGCTTCACCGGGGTGATGACGGCGAACTATCAGGCGATGAACCTGCTGGTATGCACCGTCTGCGGACTGATTCTCTGCATGCGAAGGCCGGAGTGGCGCACGAGGATCTTTCCCTTTCTCGCCTTCATCCTTGCGCTGCTGTTCTTCACCCGCGCGCGCATGGGCTCGTTCATCTGCCTTGGCCTGCTGGCGATCATCTTCACCCGCATGACCAAACGGCAGATGCGCCCAGCTCAGCGCGCGATGCTGGTGCTCGCTGCGCTGGTGTTCGCGTTGCCCGGGCTCATCCTGCTTCTTGGACGCAACGCCAGCGGTGCAGCGACGGACATCTTCATGATGGGCCGAAGCGACACGCAGAACACCTCGAGCCTCTCCAACCGCGCTCCGCTGTGGGCTGAGCTGATGGAGAGCGTCGAAGAGAGGCCCTGGCTGGGCTTTGGCTATGAGGCCTTCTGGGCTCCGCAGCGCGTGGAGAAGATCTCCGCCGACCAGGGCTGGATGGTGCCACATGCGCACAATACCTTCCTCGACCAGACGCTGTCGCTTGGCATCATCGGTGCGGCGCTGTACATCGGCATGATGATAGGCGCGCTGATCACCGCATGGAAGCGCTACTTCCGCACGCGCTCGGAGAGTGACATGCTGCCGGCGTTGCTGCTCACCTGGCTGGTGCTCACCAGCCTCGCCGAGTCCGCGCCTCTCGACCCCTATCTGCCCTCGATGCTGGTCTACATCTCCGTGGTGAAGATGTGCATGCGCGAGGGATCGGAGGCTGAGAACGATCGCGGCCTGGGCCCGAAGGAGATCATCGGAGGAATTCCACAGGCCCCGCTTCAGCTTTCCGTGGGGAGCGATCCTCGCTATCCGAACCTCGCATCACCGGCAGGAGGCCGCTCTTGATTTCCGTCGGCCCACACTGCGTGGGGCCAATCCAGCTCACGCCGCGCCGGGTCACCGATCTCGGCGCGGGCACTCCAGGTCTCGTCAGCATCATCATCCCCACATACCACCGCGTCACGGAGATGCGCGCCGCGGCCCAGAGCGCCCTGGCGCAGACGTACCCCAACATCGAGGTCATTGTTGTGGCCGATGGACCCGATGCCGAAGCGCGAGCTGCGGTGGAGGGACTCGATCCTAGGCTTCGGTTCTTCGAGCTGGAAACGAACTGTGGTCCGGCCGAGGCCCGCAACCGCGGCGTTCGCATGAGCCGCGGCGAATGGCTTACCTTCCTCGATGACGACGACCTGGTGCTGCCCGAGCGCGTAGAGCGCACCCTCGCGCAAGCCGACGCCGACCGCCCCAACGTGATGATCGCCTGCCGCACCATCTATCGCAGGGACGGCAAGCAGGACGACGTGTGGCCTAACCGGCCCATCGGTCCGGAGGAGGATGTCTCGGACTACATCCTCGTGCGGCCTTCGCTCATGGGCCGCCCCGGGGTCATCCCGGTGCAGTCGCTGATGGTCCACCGCAGCATCTTCGAGATCGTCCCGTTCACGACGCATCGCGATCACGAGGACTGGGCGTGGTTGCTTGAGGCCTGGCACATTGCCGGTGCGCGCGTCGAGTTCGTGTGGGAGCCGCTGGTGATCTACAACATCGTGACCGAGAGCATCTCGCGCAGCCGCCGTATGAACTGGCGCGACTCGTTGCAGTGGGCCGACCGGTACCGCAACTGGCTCTCGCCGCGCGCCTACAACTCGTTCCTCGCCACCAAGGTCGCGCTCAAGGCCAAGCGTGCGGGAGACCTGAAGGGCCTCGCGCAGATCCTGATGACGGTAGGAAACAACCACCCGCGCGTGCTGGATATGCTCTTCCTCGTGGGAGTCTTTCTCCTGCCCAACGCCTTGCTGCAGGCGGCGTGGCGTCGGTCGCTCTCTTCGGGCGAAGGGACCTCCACCGCAGCGGAAGATGGAGGGAAGCAATGAAGCCCTCGCGCCCCGCACACGCGATGATCTTCGTGGTAGCGGTCCTCTCCCTGCTGCTGCTTGGGCCTCGCATGGCGCATCGCCTCTCCCGCGGTGTGCTTCGCAACGTGCACGCGCAGCAGAGTACCAGCTTCACCACGCCGCAGGCCCTCGCTGCCGCTCCCATGACGCCCCGCGCCTACTACGGGCGCCGGCTCGAGCCGCGGGAGCCCGTGGTCCTGCACGGTGCAGGGCAAAGCGACGGCGCCAGTTTCGCCGCCTATACCCGTGTGCTCGATCCGGCGCGCCCCATGCTCTCGATGAGCTATGTCGACCTGCATGACAACCTGGGCGCGTTCTTTGCCCGGCTGCATGACGAGCTGGCGAAGTATCCCGACCTCATCGTGCCGCAGATTGGGCTCGCCATGAACGATGGTGACGCGAAGAAGCACTACGAGCAGGAGGTCGCCGATGGCGTCGACGACTCGCGGTTGCGCGCGCTGTGCGCGGGCCTCAAGTCGCTCGACCGGCCGGTCTTCCTGCGCGTGGGCTATGAGTTCAACGGCTCGTGGAACGGCTACCAGCCGCGCAGCTATGTCGATGCCTTTCGCCATGTTTCGGAGAGTGTTCGCGCGTGCGGGCTGGAGAACGTCGCGATGGTGTGGGATATGTCGGCCGAGGCTGAACTCGATACCGAGAACGGCGGAGCAGCGGTGACCGACGCCTCGAAGCGTTGGGGAGCCTACTATCCCGGCGATGCGTGGGTCGACTGGTGGGCGATCAATCTCTTCCGCAGCGAAGCCATCACCGCCGAGGCAACGCATGCGTTCCTCGCCGAGGCTGATCGCCGTCGCTTCCCGGTGATGATTGCCGAGTCCACGCCGTTTCATCACAGCGTCGAGGAGGGCCAGAAGTCGATCGATGCCTGGTTCGCTCCATACTTCGGTCTCATGCGCAGCCAGCCCGGCATCAAGGCTTTCTGCTACATCGATTGGGACTGGAGCGCCTTCCCACAATGGAAGGACTGGGGCGATGGCCGCATCGAGCGCGACGCTACCGTCCTCGCTTTCTATCGCCGCCAGATCGCTGCGCCCCTCTTCGCAGATGCCCGCTCTCGGGTTGCGACGTTGAAGCTGCTCAACACACGCTAGAGCGAGTCCCCAAGACTAGCCGCGCGGCTTGGCTGTAGGGATCTGCACCACGATCGTGACCGTGTGCTCCAACCGGTTTGCCCGCAACTCCATTCTCGGCCGCTGGTGAGGATAGAACTTCGCGAGATCTTCCTCAATGGCTGCGAAGATGGAAGAATCCGCCACGACCCCAGGGGCCAGCCGCTTGTCCTTCGCCAGCTCAGCCTGAGCTTCCACGGGCAGAGAGCCCGCAACGATTCCCGCAAGGTGATAGAGCGCACGCGCCGTCAGCGTCAGCGTGTACGAGGCGGTGTGGCCCACGTTATCCAGCGAGGTCGACTGTGCTGCATCGGCATCGAGGTAGCCCTTCGCTGCGTAGAGCCGTTGCATCTTCTGGCCGCTGATCAGCAGACCCATCGGCGAAGCCGGATCGCCCTTCTTCAGTTCCGCCGCCGGGCGCAGATCGGCTTCCTGCAGTGGGGCGTCGGGAACGATGGTCAGCTGCACCACACGGTAGCGTTCCCCGGGGTGTACCTCCGCCTTGATGTCCACCGCATAGCCACCGGGCACGGCCCGAGGAGTAGAGAAGACCGGAGCCTCCACCGTGGCGTCGAGATACCCGGTATTGCGAAAGACCTCACCCGTATCGTGGACGACGGTGTCCGCAGTCGAGACGAGATCCACGTCCTGTCCGCGCAGGCCGGAGGCCAGGTCCGCACTCGTCGGCCCAAAAGCAGGCTTCGCCTCCGGAAGGGTAACCTCCCCGACGAGGATGCGCGGCTGATCGATGCTCAGCACAACATTGCTCCCTCCGCGCATCGCGGAAACCTTGATGTCCAGGCCCTTCTGCTTCGCCAGCTTCACCAGCGCTGCCTCTACCTCGGTGGTCAGCGAGCCGGTGAGCGAGAGCTGGCCGTGGTAGATCGGGACCTGAGCCTCCAGCAGGTGCTCGAGCTCTTCGGGGGTCCACCACAGGAAGTTCGCATAGCGCACCGGCAGCAGGCCTGCGTTGTCCGAGCTCCCGAGCTTGATGACCAGCGACTGGCTGTTGACCGTATAGCTGAGGTCGGTGAAGGAGCCGGTGTCTGCCAGCTTGCCGAGCCCGGCTTCGATCTGCTCCTTGGTCATCTTCGCGCCAGGCGCGAGGCCGGTGATCGCGAGTAGCCTCGCCTGATCCTCGGCGGGCGCGCCTTCGAAGCGAATAGCTTTGGGCTGGTACTCCTGCGCGAGGAGCGGAAGCGCGCAGGCGAGAAGACCGACGACAGCCAGGAACCTCAGGAGCGGGAGCATGGGTGCAGTGTACTTCGGCAACAAACGGTTTAGCGTGACGCGTCTACAAAAGCAAACCGGGCCCGCGAACGGACCCGGCCCTGGTGCTGCAGGCGAAAGCAAACGCTACGCGTTCTCGATCTTGCTCGTCCAGGGAGTTGCGCCCTCGAGAGCCTTGTTCACGTTTTGGATATTTTCTGTTCCTACCGTGTCTAGCCATTCGCGGAAGGCCGCCTCTCCCTGCTTGGCGTAGACAGGAATACCTTCCTTCCACGTCGCGCGACCGCAGAGCACGCCGTTGTAGGCCACGCCCGACTCGTTCGCGAGCTCCAGCGTCTCAATGAACACCGGGTTTGAAACTCCAGCCGAAAGGAAGATGAAGGGCAGCTTTGTTGTGTCCGCGACGTTCCGGAACAACTGCATCGCTTCTTCCCGTGTGTAAGCCGCTTCGCCCTTGTACGCCTTCGTGCCGGAGACGAACTCCATCTGGATGGGCACCTCCACCTTCAGCACATCCACGCCGTAGTTGGGCTTGGTATATTCCTCCATCCCCCCCAGAACGACCGACGGCTTCTTGCGGGCATACTCGACGCTCTTCTCATTGCCGCCGTCCGCGTCATAACCCACCAACTCGAGGAAGAACGGGATGTCGTTGGCGCGGCACTCGTCGCCGATCCGTTCGATCCATGCATGCTTCAGGTCGTTGACAGCCGGCTTCTCGAAAGGCGTGTAGTAGAGCAGGATCTTCAAGCAGTCCGCTCCGGCAGCCTTCAGGCGCTGCACGCTCCACAAGTCCAGCAGGTCGGGCAGGCGACCTGGCGTGGCGGCGTCGTAGCCAGTCTTTTCATAAGCCAGCAACAGACCCTTGCCGTTGATGTGGTGCGAAGCCGGCAGGCCAAACTCTGGATCGAGCAAAATCGCCGAGGCATACTTCGTCAGCGTCTCGGCGACGCAGGTCTTGAAGATCTCAAGGTCGTGGCCACTGACGGCGGCGCCGCGTTCCTTGGCAAGCGACTTTTGCAGCGACCCGCGCTGGTCCATGGCCGCCGCGGCGATCACGCCACGAGGGTCAGAGACGGCTTTGAGGCCCGCAAGTTTTCCAGGGGTAAGTTTCATCGGTTGATCTCCCAGGCAAAGTCCAGACGCAGTTTTCAGATGCGCGCGGCAAGGCCGGCGGTTCGCCGATTCTACACAGCCCGGTATACAGGACGCAGGCAGGAGGACCGGTAATCGGCGGCGGTTGGCACTGCGCGTTCAGCCCTGCTGGGAGACGCCAGCCGGCTATAACACCTGCTCGCGAAGACGGTTGCGGAGATCGCCGGCCAGCTCGACCAGATGCCGCAGCTTGGGGGCCTGATCGGGCTGCGCGCTGCGCAGGGCCAGCTGGGACTCCAGCAGAATGCCGGCCAGCGAGGCGTTCAGCTCCGACTGCAGCGATGCCGTCACGGAGGCTCGAGCCTGCGCCCGCTCGTGCGCTGCCCGGGCAATGGCCGCACGGGACTGGCGCAGGACGCGCGGAGCCGTGGCGAGCTGGAAGTTCATCTCCAGCACCGGGGCTGAGACCGCATTCTGATAGATGATGTCAGCGGTGTCGGGATCGGCCGCAGCCAGTGCCTCGTCCAGCAGCACGAGCGCATACTCGCCGCGACGCAAGGCAGCCAAGCCGGCGCGCCGGTTCGGTGCAACCTCCACCGAAGAGTCCAGCTCCCGGCGGAGCAAGTCCGCAATCTGGCCCGCGGAGGATTCCGGGGCTATCAACAGAATGGTGTGTAGCATCTAGGGCCTCCATCAACTCGCAACGATTTCCAGGCCGCAACAGGAGTGGATCGCCCCCGGCCTGGGGACTTCAGTGATCCGGTTCACATCATGGCGCTGTCGCTTCCGAGCCCATACTCCTTGAGCTTGCGATAGAGCGTGGTCTTGCCAATGCCGAGCAGCTTCGCCGCCATCAGCTTGTCTCCCTTGAGCTGGCGGATGGTGTTGAGGATCGCCTGCTTCTCGAGCTCGGCAATGGACAGCACGGCCTGCGGCCCCGTGCCAACACCGGGGATGTCGTCCGGTGCTGACGCCAGCACCGCCGTATCGCTGGTCCCGGTGGCATGGGTGTTGTGGTACTGCACCTGAGTCGGAAAGTCGCTCAGGTGAAGGAGGGGTCCGCTCGAGAGTGCGCACGCGCGCTCGATAGCATTCTCGAGCTCCCTCACATTGCCCGGCCAGTCGTACTCCACAATCATCCGCAGCGCATCGTCGGAGAAGGTGAACGCCCTTCCCGACTGGCGGTGCAGGTTCTCCAGGATGTGCGCCGCCAAGAGGGGAATGTCCTGCCGCCGCTCCCGCAGAGGAGGAATACGCAGTGTCACGACGTTGAGTCGGAAGTACAAATCCTTGCGAAAACGCCCCGTCTCCACCATGGCAAGCAGGTCTCGGTTGGTGGCCGCGAGGATGCGAGCGTGAATGGGCACGGACTGTGTGGCGCCCACCGGCCGCACCTCTTTCTCCTGCAGCGCGCGCAACAGCTTGGCTTGCAGGTCCAGGGGCAGCTCGCCGATCTCATCGAGGAAGACCGTGCCACCCTCGGCTGCGGCCAGCAACCCAGTCTTGGATCGGTTGGCGCCGGTGAAGGCTCCCTTCACATAGCCAAAGAGCTCGCTCTCGATCAGCGTCGGAACCAGGGATCCGCAGTCCACCGGGATGAACGGTTTGGAAGCATTGGGGCCGCCCTGGTGGATCGACCTCGCAATGAGCTCCTTGCCTACCCCGCTCTCGCCCAGGATCAATACCGGGTGGGAGGTGACGGAGACCTTGGACAGGATGCGATACAGCTTCTCCATGGCCGGCGAATGCCCCACGATGTCGCCCATGCCGGCGTCAGTACGCAACTGCTCACGGAGGTTGCGGCTCTCCACATCGAAGACCCGCCGCTGGCTGGCGCGCTCGAGCACGGTCGAGACCTCTTCGAGGGTGAAGGGCTTCGTGAGGTAGTCGGTGGCCCCGGTACGCATCGCCTCCACCGCGGAGCTGACCGTGGCGAACGCTGTCATCACGATGACGATGGTGTCGGGTTGCTTGGTCCGGACCTCTTCCAACAGCGTGAGCCCACTGCCGCCGGGGAGCTTCAGGTCCAGTAGGATAATGTCGATCGGGCCTCGGGCCAGTACCGCACGGCCCGACTGCACCGAGTCGGCGGTGTGGATGATGAACCCCAGGTTGCCGGCGATCTCCGCGCATGCATTTCGCACGGGCGGATCGTCGTCCACGATGAGTACCTGAACCCGGGGCTGGCCTTCGCTTGGTGTGCGTGCTGCCGCGGCGTCTGCGCCTGGAACAGTCGAAAGTGTGCTGCTATGTGATGTCGACTTGGTCTGCATGAAGGAATCTCCTCAATTGCCCGACTGCTGTTCGTGCTGTGCAACCGGCGCTGTGCCGATGGCCGAGGGCGCTGTGCCATGTTGGCCCGGCCAGCTCAAAGAGAAGGTAGTCCCACGTCGCGGACGAGAGCGTACAGCGAGCCTCGCTCCTGTCTCCGCGGCAAGTTCATGCACCATGCAGTGGCCCAGACTACTCTCGGGACCCGATCTCGGGTCCGAAGGTAGAAGGAACGCCGCAGCCGTCTCCGCAGCGATGCCGGGGCCGTTATCGGCAACCTCCAGTAAGATGCGGTTTCCAGAGCGTCGCAGAGTGACGGAGATCCGGCCCACCGGTGTCTCCAGCTCGTGCCCACCATCGGGGGCAGCTACAGGGACAACGCAGGAGATCCCGCGCGGGGCAAGACCCTGCGCCGCATTACATACCAGGTTGACCACAATACGCTCCAGCGACTTCGCGGATGGTACCGTCCAGTCCGGAAGCCGGTCGGCGACGAATATCTCCAGCGTGGCATAAGGGAAAGCCATGGAACGCAGCAGCGGCACCATCTCGTGCAGCTTGGCTGCGGCTTGGTACGGGGCTCCGGCGGCAGGAGGGCGATGGCTTCCGGCCGAAGGCTCGGACCGAGCCCGCACGGGAGCTGGCGGATGGTGCTCGTGCGAGAGCTTCTCGAGCAAGCGCTCCACCAGACCGGAATTACGGCGGGCGATGTCATTAAGCTCGCTGGCATAGTGCTGGTGCCGAGGTCGAAGTACCCCTGGCTGCTGCAGCAGATCGCAGTAGAGCAGAAGCGCGCTTAGAATATTCGCGGCATCGTGAGCCAGAGCAGCGGACTCGCTAAGCGCGGAGAGATCGCGGGAAAGGAGGACAGGCCCCACCGTGCCGCCCGAATGCGGTCGCGGTGGAGAGAAGGAGAGTCTGGAGGCTGTACAACTCTGCGAGAGAGCCTGCATGGAGATCTCTGTTCCCAAACGAATTTTTGGAACGCGAACGTCGTCGGCCATAGCGCCAACGCCACTTATCCAAAACCCGGTTGAAACCAAGGCTACACAGGAGCCCCAATCATGTGGCGTGCCAAACTGGGACTCAGCTGCGGAACGGTTGCATTTGTTGGCGTTAACCGCGCACTTTTTTGCTTCGATAGTGCGCTGCTTCTTGACGTTTACGTTCCAAAATGGGACCGAGGATAGGACCTAGCGGTGTAAGTCACAGAAAACGATTTAGTTACTCAATTCCGGAATCGGTTTCACCTCTTTTGGAAATTGCTCCAAAGTGTACGCCAAAAAGACGCTCGGGATTTCCCTAGGTGTGATATTTGCAAGAACATGGGTGGTAATATCTGCTGCTCCTGCAAACAGTCGGGACACCCGCATATGCGGTCCCACGATGCTGTTGCATTTTGAATCGTTGTCTCGCGAATCGGAAGACTACCGATCATCCAGAGATGGCCCGGAGCGCGATTCCAGCAGGCCGTTTCTATAATGGCCAAATGGTTGAAGCAATCACGCGTGAGGTATTCCGCTCCGGCGGACGAGGGGCGGGCGATGCACGCCCGTTGACGATGACTCCAGGATGGGCCGCGACGGCTGAGGGTTCGGTGCTTATTGAGGTTGGGCATACGAAGGTGCTGTGTAATGCAACGGTGGACCAGGGAGTACCAGGATGGCTGCGCAACTCCGGGCGCGGCTGGGTCACAGCGGAGTATGGCATGCTGCCCAGGGCGACGCTGACCAGAACAGCTCGTGAGGCGGAGAAAGGCAAGATCGGCGGACGCACGCATGAGATCCAGCGGCTGATCGGCCGCAGCCTGCGCAGCGTCGTCGACATGCATGCGCTAGGAGAGCGGACGGTCATCCTGGATTGCGACGTATTGCAGGCCGACGGCGGTACGCGCACGGCTGCGATCACCGGCGCCTATGTGGCCCTGGCGATCGCGCTGGAGAAGCTGGTGGCTGCGGGGACGTTGAAGGCCTCACCGATTCGCGAGATGGTGGCGGCGACCAGTGTTGGCATCGTCGACGGCAACGTGCTGCTGGACCTGGCGTATGAGGAAGACTCGCGCGCGGAGGTGGACATGAATGTGGTGATGACGGCCTCCGGAGGACTGGTCGAAACCCAGGCGACTGCCGAACGTGATGTCTATACGCGCCAGCAGCTGGACCAGATGCTCGACGTTGCGGAGAAGGGCATCCGCGAGCTCCTGGTGGCGCAGATGGAGTGCCTGAAGATGGCACGATAGAGTCGGCACTCCTTCGATGCGCGACGCTTTGCGGCTTCGCGCATCGAAGGAGTGGAACGTACCCTCAGCGAGCGAAGGAGAATCCGTCATGGCCTGTCATCACTTCGAACATCTCAAGCCCGTGCCACCGGCCTCGGAGAGCTACAAGAAGGGCTGCGAGGAGTGCAACAAGATTGGCGGATGGTGGGTACACCTGCGCGAGTGCCTGGTGTGCGGCCACGTGGGCTGCTGCGACTCCTCGCCGGGTAAGCACGCGACGAAACACTTCCACGAGACCAAGCATCCTGTGATGCGCTCGGTCGAGCCCGGAGAGACATGGGGTTATTGCTATGTCGATGGGGCGATGGTGGAATTGGGGAAGTGAGTAGTGGACAGTGAGTAGTGAGTAGAGGATAGATAGCCTTCTACTCACTACTCACTGATCTCTACTCACTCAACCCTTCACTGCTTTTCAAACCTGTAGAAGAAGCTCGATGGCAGGTAGTGCGGCGTGGCCGGGTTGTTGGCTACTTCGGTCGCTAGGTCCGCGTAGAAGCTGTTGAACTGGGCGGCGGCGACGAGGTCGACGGGCTGGTTCAGGTCGTCGGTGGTCGAGTGATATCTCTGCGCCAGCCATGCGCGCCAGGCCTTGTATTCGGGCGTGCCGAACTCCCAGCCGAACTTCATCGCCAGCGCTGGAATGCCGGCCTGCACGAAGCTGTACTGGTCGGTGCGGGTGAAGCTGTTGCGGTCGGGTTCTGGGTCGTTGGCGATGACGATGTGGTGTTCGGCACCGACCTTGCGGGCGTCATCGCCCAGCGTGGACTCCGCGAGGCCCTGAACGTGCAGCTTCTTCAGCGCGAAGAGCGGCATGAACATGTCGAGGTTCAGATCCGCCTTCAACTCGTTCGGTGAAACAGTCGGGTGGCTGGCGAAGTAGCGTGAGCCGAGCAGGCCTTTCTCTTCTGCGGTGAAGCAGAGGAAGAGGATGCTGCGCCTCGGGCGCTCGCCCCTGGCGGCACGCGCGCTCATCAGCTTGGCCGTCTCGAGAACGGTGGCCACGCCGCTCGCGTCGTCCATGGCGCCGTTGTAGATGCGCTTGTTGGGGTCGGCGGGGGGAGTGGTGACGGGTTCGCCGACGCCGAGGTGATCGAGATGAGCGGAGACGAGGACGTACTCGGCCTTCAGCCTGGGGTCTGAGCCTTCCAGCTTGGCTGCGATGTTGGGCGAGACTACCGTCGAGTGTTCGACGGAGACGTGCGCCTTGACGGACTTGTGCAGGTCGAAGCGGGGCAGCGGCTTTTGCGCATCGGCGAGGGACAGGAGCTCGGCGAAGGTGTGGCCGGTGCCGGTGAAGAGCTTCTCGGCCTCGGCGGGATTCATCTGGACGCTGAGGGTGTGGTTGTGGAAGTTGGCCAGCGCGGGATGGCCGGCGGCGACGGTGGCGTCCTGAGGGGTCTGGGCGAGGCTCATCGCGGGCTGTGAGGCACCGGTGGCGATGCGCTCGAAGCCGAAGTCCATGGACTTCGGGGTGGGAATGCTGATGACGCCGGCGATGCCGAGCTCGGCGAGCTCGCGGGCATGCGGCGAGGTGCGGGCGTAGCTCTTGAGCGGGCCGGGGAGATCCGCCGGACCGCCGTTGATCTCGACGACGATCTTGCCCTTGAGGGACGAGGCTGGCAGCTCCGCGGAGTTGAAGTCGTCGTAGCCGCTCTCGGGCAGGTGCAGGCCGTAGCCGATGAAGACGATGGGTGCGTCGACGTCGCCGGGAGGGTTGGAGCGGGCTCCTAGGATGGCGTCCTTGCCGAGAATCAGGGGCGACGTCTTGCCGTCGAAGGTCAGGGACAGCGAGGACCTGGACTGATCGACGCGGGTGACGTCGAAGTGGACCGGCTGGTACCAGCCGCCGTGTTCACCAGCTGGGGTGAGGCCGTCGGCCTTGAACTGGCTGACGACGTACTCGGCGGCTTGGAGGTACTCAGGGGAGCCGGTGAGGCGGCCCTTCATCTCGTCGCTGGCGAGGTACTGCACGTGGGCCCACCATTGCTTGCCGCGGGCCTCATCGGTGTCGGCGGGCAGGGCGGAGAAGGCCAGCGTGGCTGGGATCAGTGAGGCAGCGGTGGCGAGACGAAGGACGCGAGGGTTCATTCGGGCTCCAGCAGCTTCGGGTGGCGGTGAGGCTGAGGGTAGCATAGGCGATGGTTTGGTCCCCAGCGGCTGAAGCCGCGTGCTGGCGCGATGCCGAAATGTCACGGCTGAAGCCGTGACCTGCCGTTTGTGCGAGTCCTCTCCGTGATGGGTCCCTCCGTTCTTGCGATCGTGTCGGAATACTGCGAACCCACGTCTCAAGGTCGAGACGTGGGGCACCCGGCACCTGATCTGCGGCATGTGGCTGGTATCCTGAGGGCTCCGGAGGAACCACCATGTCTGATACGCCCCTGCCGCTTCCCGCTGCTCCTGTGACCATTACCGTTCGTCCCAACGGCCCGCTGCGCGTGGAAGGCCACGTCATCCTGAAGGACGCGGACGGCAAGGAGTGGGATCTCACTGGCAAGCCGGCGATCAGCCTGTGCCGCTGCGGGTTGAGCGAGAAGCGTCCGTTCTGCGATGGATCGCATTCCCGGCAGGGCTGGCAGTGCAATGCTTCGCCGGCTGGAAACCTTACCTAGAGGGTCGGGGGGGGGGGGGGGGGGGGGGGCGCCC
>NZ_JBMHYI010000031.1:0-13198 GCF_058498515.1 Bryocella sp. | reverse complement strand
TGATCCCATGGGCCACACGAGCCATCTTCGCGGCGACTGCGACATACGCCATACGCTTGCGGTCGGCACTGGCAGGATCACGCCGGAGATATCGATCGAACTTGTCTCGGAAACTGTTCTCTCTCAGCCTCACGGCCACGGTGGCAGCCATCCAGAAGGCGCAGCGCAGCCGTGCGTTGCCGTACTTGGACAGCTTGGTGGTACCGCGGAACTGGCCTGACTGTTGAGTCGAGAGATCGAGGCCACAGAACTTCAGGAACTGACGATGATGGTCCTGATCCATGCGGGCTTGTTAAGTCACCCGAATGGGTGACTTTTCGATCGCCCGTTTCTGCATCAGGATAATCGTCTGTTGAGTTTAGACTGTTGACCAAGTGGATTTCATAGGGGCCTTTAGATGAGAACGAGCCCGCCACATGGACAAAAGCCATTCGATGACTGAGGTCGCGCGCGAACGATGGGTCTCCTGGATGGCGGCAGTTCTAGCCGTTCTCTTCGTCTGTCCCGGTCTTCTGCACGCCGTCAACCCGCAGACTCCAATCTCACAATATGCTCACACGGCGTGGCGACTTGAAGATGGCTTGCTGAGCGCCCCTCCCACAGCAATTACTCAAACAAAAGACGGCTACATCTGGATCGGAACCAACTCGGACCTATTGCGCTTTGATGGCGTCAAATTCACCCCCTGGCACGATGCGACAGGACAGTCGCCTGTCTTAGGCCCGGTCACGAGTCTATTGGGTGCTTCAGATGGCAGCCTATGGATTGGAACAAGTGTGGGCCTGCAGCACTGGGATGGACGCACACTTACGGATTTCCGTCGCGACAAGCCGGCATGGATTGCCCAAATCGCCGAAGGCGATCCCGGGACGGTTTGGGTGGCACGCGTGCGTCAAAGGGGCCTTGAGCACTTCCCTCTGTGCCGCGTCAGTTCTGGCGAGATGCGATGCTTCGGTGCGAATGACGGCTTTGTCAACAGCGATGCACGCTCCGTTGTTCGTGATGAAGCCGGCAACATCTGGACACTAGACACCAAGGGTTTGACCTCCTATGGCCCACATGGCGTTATAAATTATCCGATTGACGCTCTGAAGAGAACGCAGGGACTTGGAAGCGGTTCGCTGAATTCGGATGAACACGGAGGCCTCTGGGGTGGCTTTTTCTACACCGGACGCGATCTGGGGCTCGAGCATTTCAGAAATGGTAAATTCGAGAATCTGCGGCTTCCGGATTTCAAGAGTGAAGATCTCGAAGTCGCTTGCATGATGACTAACAGTGATGACACGCTGTGGATAGGCACTTATCGCAAGGGCATTTACCGAACTCACCGTGGTCGGGTGGAGCACATGGTTAGCTGCCGATGGGCTGTCAGTGGACGCAGTTAAAGGGATTTTAAGGATAGAGAAGGTAATGTATGGGGCACCACCACGAAAGGGCTCGACCGCTTTCACGACCTCAGCATCCTTAAATACACAAAGCAGCAACACATGCTTTCCGACAAGACTAACCAGGTACTCGTCACACATGACGGAAGCGTCTGGGCTCGGACCGATGGGGGTATCAACATCATTCGAGGCGGAGACCTTATTAGGCTTATTCCAGACTCTAGCCTGCCAGGACGATCGTTACTCGGATTCTTTCAAGACCGCTCCGGCAATGTTTGGCTTAGCATTGACAACTCCGTATACCATTATAAAGACGGCCGCTTCACGCTGATCACCGATGCCAAAGGCCGATCTCTGTTCATCGTGAATTGGTTCCGGGAGAGTAGTGATGGAAGTATATGGTTTACCGCTTACCCGGATTTGAACCTATACCGGATTGAACCAGGCAATTCGACGGAACAGCTTGCAGGTTCGCCAAACCTAAAGGTCTGGGCCATGGAGCCGGACCAACATGCAGGATTGTGGATCCTCACAAGCTCTGGGATCGTTGGCCACTTCAACGATGGACGTTTTGAACCACTTCAGAATAAGTGGTTTGACCAGAATCATCCACGCGACATGCTGCTTGGCCCAGATGGCACCATGTATGTATGGGCCAAGGGCAACCTGATGCTGATACGAGGCTCGGACATCAGAACAATCGATCATCTTCAGACTGGCCTTTGCGCCGATCTGACTTCATGGAGCTTCGATGCGAAAGGAGACCTTTGGATCGGAAGTCGTTGTGGGCTCACTCGTTTCTTGGCCGATGAAATCAAGCAATGGTGGACTACGCCCGTGGCGCTGCCTAGGGATCGCCTCGTCTTGGACAGCAACGACGGCTTCGCTTCAACAAGCATCGATTTCGACCCAGGTCCACAAGTGACGTTGGGGAGCCATGGTCGATCGAGGAGGCGTCGGAATCACTTATTCCTGCTTTCAGACATCTCGAACGGTCCCTTCGTCCGATGACGTGGCAAACGGATGTCTCCTGATCGTGACGGCGACGATCAAGTTGGGCCCAAAGAGGTGCATTAGCGGATGCTAGAAAGGCGAAGCGGGAGCAGATCAGGGACACGCTTCCGGCGGGGTGGAGCATGTGGGCAGACAGCAGTGTGCCAGTCGCCAGTTCGTCAACAGTGCTCTATGGGGGCGTGAGATATAGCGTTAGTGGATCGCAAAGGACTTTGGGTTCATCCTTCAGGCAGCATAAGGGCCAAAGCTCGCTGTTACCGTGTCGGTCTCATCGGTGTTGGAGAGGATGTGCAGAGAGAAGGTCTCTCCTTCGGGCTCCACGCGTATAACGATGTGCCCGGTCCGTGACTTGAGATCATCAGTCTTCTTATTGGCGATGCGATTTTCGTGTTTAACACCGGTGGCGAAGACGTCGCGAGTTCCGGGATAGATGGCTTTGGAATATAGAGTGTTCAGGACATTCACTGTCGGATGTGCGGAATCCCACGTGGGAATGACAAAGACCTTGGGTTGTAGCGCGCGTACGTAGCGATCGCCATTGGCGTTGAAGTAGCCGTGGTGGTTGGTGACGGCGACGCTGATCGGGCCACATACTTCGGCGGCCGGGGATTCGGTATCGCGCCAGGGATCGCGGCCGTAATTCGTATCGTTGGTGAGGTCACCGCCGGTGTAGTATCCAAACTTCCCATAGCGCAGACGAATGCCGCAGGAACAGGGATTCTCCGCGGGATAGTCCGCAGGCTTGAGAGTGGATAGCTCTGGGAAGAGCTGCCTGGTCTGTTTATCCTTGCCAGTCCAGACTTCTCCGTTGGCGATGAGGTTGCGGATCTCAAAGCTTGGGTAGGCGGCGGAGTTGTGCTGCAGAGTGAATTGGGCTTTGACGCCAGGATGAAAGCGCTCGACTTTCTTGCCGGCGCTGCTCTGCGCCTTGAGGAACGCGCGATAGTTCTTCTGGAAGTCCGCATCGGCAGGCAGGGGATAGGCGTAGTCGGGCCACGCGCGATCTACGAAGCGTTGTATCGGGACGATGGCGGCCACGTCGGAGACACCGGTCAGCCGATAACTGCCGTCCGGCGAGGCGGGGCACTCCGGCGCGAGATAGCCCATGTGATCGCCATGGAGATGCGTGAGAAGGAATGTATCGATCGAGGTGAGTCCGCTGGTATCGAGTCGCCTTTTTGCGTAGCGGCCGATCCATTCGCCGGGGCGATGCAGGGCCGAAGGGAGCGGATCGCTGAGATACGGCGTCGTTCCATAGATCGCACCGGCATCGATCATCATGGTGGTGCCATCGGGCAGGATCAACAATGCGCTATTGCCACGATTGGTAGCGATCTGATGGATCTCGAGCACACCGGGCTTCCATGCGGGGAGGACCTTGGCTTCGGGTGCTTCGCCTCGAAGGAGGCTTGCGGGAAGACTTTCCACGGTTGCGAGAGCAAGCGAGTTGCGGAGAAAACGTCGGCGCGGGACCATTCAACCTCCTATCGACGTGGTCAGTGACAGTTGCAATGTTACGGTCGGAAGGGAAGAGAAAACGAACCTCGCCAACAGCCGTATTGCAAGCTGTCGGCGAGGTGTGTGACCGAAATACTACTTTACCGTCGTCAGCTGGGGGTTCTTCGAGGCGCTGATCAGATTGGCCATGATGCGGAACGAGCCGGGAACACCTTCGGGCATTTGGCGGAAGAACGCATAAGCCATGTAGATGTAGTAGCCCTTGCCATAGCGGGCATAGACCAGACCACCTTTCTGAGGATCCTGATCGACGTCATGCATTTCGGTGGGTGTGATGTAGTGCGAGTCCCACTCGCGAAGGAAGCCGTGACCGCGCTCCTCGACCCAGCCATCAAAATCCTTCGTGGTGATCTTGTTGGGCCAGTTGAGGAGAGGGTCGTTGGGGGCCAATAGCTGCACCTTGCAGTCCTCTTCGACGACCTTCTCAGGATCCGTGGTGAGGGTCAGAGGATAAGGGCCGAAGTTGTGGTCGTACTCGGGCGTCTGGTACTGCACGATCACCGAGCCGCCGTCCTTCACGTATTCCAGAAGGCGGTTGTTGAAGGTCTTGAGCTCAGGCCGTGCGGCGTAGGCGCGGATGCCGAGAACGATGGCGTCATACTTCGAGAGGTCGCCGCTGGCGATGTCCTGTGCGGAGAGGAACGTAGGATGTACGCCGAGGTTCCCGAGAGAAGTCCCGACATCATCGCCGGTGCCCATGATGTACGCGACCTTGAGGCCAGGAGCAGTCGCTACATCGACGCCGGTGGCGCGATAGCTTGCGGGCTTGTAGCTGACGTAGGGGCGGAGGCCTGAGTAGCCGATGGTCTCGAAGCCTTCCTTGTACTGGACGCCATTGAGTTCAGCGACCGCTGTGATGTTATAAGGCTTCTGCTCTACGTGACCGGGTTGCACGCGGAAGAACAGATTACGCTCCTCCCCTTCGCGCGTAGTGGCAAAGTCGGCGACCGCAGGGCTGGAGCTCCAACCAGTGGGAAGGTCGAGCTTCAACGTTCCCTTCGCACCTCCCTTGACGCTGGAGTGGAGCTTTACCTCAAGCGCGAAGGCCGCGCTAGTGAGCGGAACGATGCCGGCCTGCGGCGTCACGCTCAGCGAGATGGCTGGAGCCACGCGCAGCGGCTGCATCACGGGGCCAATGCCGTTCTGCTGTTGCACGGTCTGGACCACACCGTTCAAGCGCACCGTGACGTCGTGGTACTTCACCGAGGCTATCGCGAGCAGAGGGTAGGGCGAGGTAGGAAGGTTAAGGTAACGGGGATCGCGGATGTCGTAGTAAGGCTGCTCTAACTCAGGACGCGCAAAGTAGGGGCGCGTGAGCTCTGCATCGAGGGGCACCTTGACGGTGAAGCCCAGGTCTCGCGCTTCGCCTGCGGACAAATCGCCTGAGGTCGCACCCTTTGGCGTGATCGCCCAGTCCTTGCCGGCCTGAGAGAGGATGTCGACACTGCTCAACGTCATGGCTTCCGAACTCTGGTTGGCGATGTGCGCATCGACGTCGATGGTCTGGCCGGGAACGACTGTCTGCGAGGTCGCCAACTGCGTGGACATGTCGCCGAAGGGCCCGGGGCGCGCAGGGCCATTGCCCTCCGTCGTGTTTGCGATGAGCGACAGACCAAGCGATTGCGCGAGCGCGTCGTTGAACTGCACCTGCTTCACGGTGAGCTCGTGCGCCATGTTGTAGCGTGCTTCGGTGGGGAGGGTGCTCTTCGCCAGCTCGGCAAGCAGCGCGTTGGTCTGGGCCAATCCTTTGGCAAGCAGGGGAGCGATGGACTCGGGCTTCGTCGCGTCGAACTGCTCCGAGGCAGCTTCGATGATCGCGCTGAGTTCGTGCAGCTTGTTGCTCCACGCTCCTCGTTGCGCAGCGGGAGCGTAAGAGGCAATGCCCTCAAGGCTCACGTCGATGCCATCGAAGAAGGTGCTTTCCGTGGGCTGGGTTGCAAAGCGCGCGGCATAGAGATGGTACGGGCTGCTGCTGGGGCGTGGCAGTGGCACGGCCACGCCGCCGTTCTGCGACTTCTGTTGGTCCAAACCCTCGCGTGCGACCTGCAAATAGTTCTCGCCGAAGAGCGGGTTGTAGCTTCCCTCGGGAACTTCCACGTTGGCCTTGGGTACGCCTTCGATCCATGTGCCGTCGACGTAGTTACGGAAGCGCACTGGAGCGTAGTGGCCCGTTGCATAGTCGTAGATGCCTTTTTCGTTGACGCGTGCGAACGGCACACGTGCATAGACCTTGAGCGGCGACCAGGGGAGAAGACCGGCTTTGATCTGATCCGGAAAGACGTTGGGGTCTCCGGCAAGCTTGTAGACCTGTTGCGCTGTGTAGCCCGCAACCTGGTGGTGTCCATGGCCGTCGGAGACGTTGCCGACGAAGACCGACGTGACGACGAGAGGGCGGGTCATGCGAATCACTCGGACGGCGTCATAGAGCACGCGCTGTTCGCCCCACGTCTTCAGGGCTTCCTCGATGGTCTTCGAGAATCCGAAGTCCGCGACGCGGGTCCAGTACTGATGCACGCCGTAGTAGTTGCCGGCGGCGAGCAACTCTTCCGTCCGGAGGATGCCGAGCTCGTCCCAGTAGTCGGAAGTCATGTCATTCTGACCGCCTTCTCCTCGATTGAGCGTGAGCAGCGTGGTGTCAACGCCCTGGCTACGGCTTTCGTAGGCGAGCATTCCGCCATCTTCATCGTCGGGATGAGCGACGACCATCGCGAGGCTGGCGCGCGTGCGGAGCCTGCGCAGGGATTGCTCCAGAGCCGCAGAGCCTCGATCGAGCGGCAGCGGGCGCGCGGCGATATTCTGCTGCGCGTATGGAATCGCCTGCGCGGACTGAGCCAGCGCAGGGGATCCTGCCACGCAGAACGCGAGCGCGGCGGTCGAGGTACGGAGAAAAGAGGAAGGCATGCCCAGTCACTCCAGTCAGCGAAGTAGAAAAAAAGTGTGGCTAAGGAATACCATGGGCTTTACAACTTTGTAAAGTTTACTAAGATAGCCCTTGTATCATGAGTTGCGAACCCACACCCTCCCAAACGATGCGCGTCCAGAATCCAGCCACTCCCGTCCTCGAGCTCAGTGGCAGCTCCGAACCCCAGCCTTCGCGGCCGTCGCACCTGCGGCAGGTGAACGCCCGCGCCTTGCTGCGGCTCATCCGGGAACACAATCCTTGCTCCAAGGCGGAGCTCGTTCGCCTGTCGGGCCTGAGTGCGCCTACCGTGTCGAGCGCGGTATCGCACCTGGCTACTCTCGGGCTCATCGAGCATCTCGGAGAAGGAGAGTCGAGCGGAGGCAGGCCTCCGGAGATGTTGCGCTTCCATGCAGGACATGGTCACGTTGCGGGCGTAGATATTGGGGGAACGCGCCTGCGGATGGTGCTCGCCGATCTGAATGGCCGCATCGTGACCCAATGGGCGCACCAGTTCACGGAGCAGGAGCGGACACCGCGTGCGGTGTGTGACCTGATTCATGAAGGCCTGCGATGTTGCTGCCAGGAGATTGGCGGCTCGATGCGCAAGGTGCTCCACCTGACGGCCGGAGCTCCGGGCATCACGAACGTGGAGACCGGCGTCGTCATCTCGGCTCCGAACCTGACCGACTGGAACGGCGTGCCACTGCGGGCGATGTTGGAGGAGCGGCTGGATCTGCCGGTGTCGGTGGAAAATGACACGAATCTCGCTGCCGTCGGGGAGCACTGGCGGGGCTCGGCGAAAGGCGTGGCCAACTTCGTCTTCATCGCGATGGGAACGGGCGTGGGAGCTGGCATCTTTCTGCTCGATCGTCTGCATCATGGGGCGAACTGGAGCGCGGGTGAGATCGGCTACATGAGCGTTGAGGGGCAGCCGCGCGAGCCGTTGCGCATTCGTGCTGTCGGCCAGCTGGAACGCATCATCGGCGGACTGGCTATCGAAAAAGAGTGGCATCGCCTGCTCGCTAAGCGAGGCAAGGCCACGGATGTTGCTCTCCGGCGTCTTCGCGCTTCCGAGGTCTTTGACCTCGCGGCAGAGGGAGATCGGCTGGCGCGCGAAGTGGTGCAATACACAGCGCGAATCCTCGCGCACAGCATCAGTGAGCTTTCGCTGGTACTGGACCCGGAGATGGTCATCCTGGGAGGCGGAGTGGGGTCGCACGCTGAGTTGTGTCGAGCGACAGACAAGCTGCTGGCGGAGAATGAATTCGGGCGACCTGCCCTCCGGCAGAGCTCGTTGGGGCCGCAGGCGCAGCTGCATGGCGCCATCTCTGTGAGCCTCGCTGCCAGCGAAATGAAGCTGCTGTCTTAATCTTCTGGTGATTTCATATTGACGCCCCTGTCACGTTGGGCTATCCTTCGGTCCAATCACTACTTTCTAAATAGCTGTTACTAACCGAAACGTCGGGAATCGCATCCAGGGTAACTTCGTAAACACGTTTTACTAAGTTTTTGGTAGGAACAGGCAGTCGACAGTAGTCGTATTCAGGTCATCGCCATCTACGGATGGCAACTTCAGGAGGCAATCCTTGTCGAACCTTCGCAGTGTTCGCCACTCCGTATTCGCCGTCGCGATGGCGACCGCCCTCGGCAGCATGACGAGCCCGGTGGCCTGGTCGCAGTCGCAGTCCATCAACGGCACCATCCGTGGCCTGGTGACCGACAGCACGGGTGCGTCTATCACCGGAGCCAGCGTCACCATCAAGAACATCGATACCGGCTACACCCGTACCGTCACCAGCGGGACGGATGGCCTTTACGTTGTGCCGGACCTGCCGGTGGGGAACTATACGGTCAGCGCCAGTTCAACCAACTTCGCGCCACTGACCAAGAGCGGCATCCGCCTGGCTGCGGGCGCCGAGATCGTGATCGACGAGCATCTGAAGGCGGGCTCGGTGGCGACGCAGGTTGAGGTCGACACGCAGACTCCGATCCTGGAGCCCGGCCGCCTCACGGTGGGCCGCACCATCTCGCCCGAGGAGACGCAGAACGTTCCGCTGACCTCGAGGAATCCTTACAACCTCGTGCTCTTTCAGCCGGCGGTCAGCGGCCATCCGAACCCGGAAAACGGCATCCCACGCACCGTAAACACGAACGGTCTCGTGGACCGCATCAACTACCAGCTCGACGGCATGGTGGATACCGAGACCGACCGCTATGGCCTGCGCCTGTTTGCCATCTCGGACTCGTATGCCAGCGAGATCCAGACCATTGCGAATGGCGCTCCTGCGGAGTTTGGCAATACGGCGGGTGTGACCTTCAATGTCATCACGCCGTCCGGTACCAATCAGTACCACGGTCTCGCGCAGTACATCTGGAGGCCGAAGGCGGCGAGCGCGTGCCCGATTCTGCAGAACTGCGCCCTCGCAAACACTCCCAAGCCCAGCCTCCACGTCGACGACTTCGTCGGCAGCGTCGGTGGGCCGGTGCTGCATGACAAGCTCTTCTTCTTCGTGGCGTACGAGCACCTGAAGCGTGCCAACCCCCAGGCCATCACCATCACCCAGCCCAATCAGGCGCTCCTTATCGCCAATGGTGTCAGCGCCAGCGACTTTGGCTCGGCGGCCAGCGTGCAGCGCGCGCAGTGGCTTGATCTACGTGGCGACTGGGCGATCACGCCGAAGCACCAGTTCTTCGTCCGCTACAACTACTTCCGCAACAACTATCCCTTCAACACCAACATCGGCGGCTTGTATGCCATCTCGTCCGCGTCGGACTTCCAGGACCGTGCGCATATCATCGGCGCGCAGCTGATCAGCACGTTCTCGCCGAACCTCTTCAATGAGTTCCGTGGATCCTGGCCGTATCGCAATGAGCATCATGTGGCTGATCCTCTGACCGGTCCCGGCCCGATGATCACCATCTCCGGCATCGCCAACTTCGGTGGCTCCAACGGTGTGGCGGACAAGTACCAGGAGAAGATTCCGTCCTTCAATGACAACGTGACCTGGATCAAGGGCACTCACACCTTCAAGTACGGCGTCGGCTTCCAGAAGAACCTCGACACCCAGCTCGCCGACGTCTACACCCAGTACACTTTCGGTAGCATCCAGGACTGGATCGACGCCAAGGCCGGCGGCACACCCACCAATCCCTACGCCACCATCGGCTATAGCAACGTCAAGGCCAGCATCGGCCAGCCGGGCGCGGCCTATCACTCCATCTTCTTTGACTTCTTTGCGCAGGATACCTGGCAGTTCCGCAAGACGATTCTGGTCTCCTACGGCGTGCGTTATGACCAATACCGCGCTCCCACGCCTCCGGCGGGCGAGCCCTTCCTCTATACGCAGAACTTCCGCACGCCGCTCGGCGACTTCGCTCCGCGGCTGGGCATCTCATGGCAGGTTTTCCCCAAAACCGTGGTCCGCGTGAACAGCGGCATGTACTACGAGGCCACTCCCACAAACACCTGGTACACCCCGCTCTACAACAACGGTGCAGCCGGCTCCGGTTCCTTCATCGCCTCGGAGAGTGGCTACAACACTCATCAGACCGCTCCGGTGACACCGCCCACTGCTCAGCAGCTGCAATGCCTGCCGAAGTTCCCCCAGAGTCCCAATCAGGTGCCCGCAGCTTGCCTCGGAACGCAGAGCATTACGGCTCTCACGCCGAACTTCAAGAACGAGTACACCTGGAACGCGAGCCTGCAGGTTCAGCAGCAGCTCTCCAACAGCGACTCTCTGACCGTGGGCTACCTTCTGACCAATGGACGCAACATGCAGTTCCTGCGGAACATGAACCTCATCAACCCCAACGTGCCGCCTCTTGTTCCTCTCGCCGACGGTCGCCCGGTCTACTCCAGCGCGATCAATGCAAACACCCGCCTCTTTCCGCAGTACAACAACATCACGCTGATCGACGTTGGTTCGAACTCTTCCTACAACGCCCTGACCGTCAGCTACCTGCACCGTATCGCGTGGGGGATCGAATTCAATGCGGCCTACACGTGGTCGCATTCCATCAGCAACACGCCCGAAGCCAACAGCTACGAGTTTTCGGCATCGGTTGAAGACCCCAGCAACCCGCTGCGCGACCGCAGCCGCTCGGGCGTCGACCACCCTAATGCTGGCGCCTTCAGCCTGGTCTACGATCCCAAGTTTCACCTCGGCAACAAGCTCGCGAACGGCTTCGCTACCGGAAATAACTTCGCCCTGCTCGGGAACCTGATGAGCGGCGATACCCAGAACGAGACAGTCAGCGCTTCGCTGAACGGCGACTCCACCGCTACCAGTCGTCCGCTCTTCGTTGGCCGCAATTCGCTCCGCGCTCCGGCGGTTTATCAGTACGACGCCCGCTACACTCGTTCTTTCGGTAAGTACTGGGACCGTGTGAGCCCGCAGATCTTCGTCGAGGCCAACAATCTCTTCAACCGCACCAACGTCACCAGCATCAATACCACTGCCACTGTCGTCACCTCTACCGGCGGATCCTCCCCGGTTGGTACAGTCACGACAGGCCCCACCAAAGCCCCCGTCAGCTCCGTCTTGGAAGCTCGCATTCTCCAGTTCGGCGCCAAGATCCAGTTTTAACAACCAGGACGGAAGCAATCATCACAATGCAGAATCCTTCACAAAGCAATAGACCGGCGTTTCCGGCGCCGGTCTATCGCGACACGGTTCTCGCACCCATCTTTGCGGACGCGAAGAAGTACTTTCTTGAGCCTCTGCTGCGCATCGAGCGCGTTCATACGCTCATGCTTACGTGGCAGGGAATTATGAGCGTTCCGGATGCTGCCGCTTGCTTGCGCGCTCTGGATGCTCTCGATATCCCTTCGATCCTCGCCACTCCTTACGATGGCACCTTCGAGGATCTGTTCTTTCTTGTGGAGCGTGACCTTATCGCTGTGGCAGGCGATGCCGCCGAGCGGATGCACACAGCGCGCAGCCGCAATGACATCGATCTGACGATGTACCGCATGCTGATGCGGCAGCGGCTGCTTCAATTTCTCGGTGCCCAGCTTCAGCTTCGTGGCACGTTGGTCGCGCTCGCGGAAGAGCATCGCGCAGCGCTGATGCCGGCATACACGCACAATCAGCCTGCGCAGCCGACGACGCTCGGTCACTATTTGATGGCTGTCGTCGAGATATTGGAACGGGACGCGCAGCGCGTGTGCTCCGCGTATGGTCGCGTAAACCGATGTCCGCTCGGCGCCTGCGCGATTACGACGACGGGCTTTCCGATCGATCGCGACTACACGGCGGACCTACTGGGCTTCGAAGGCTTGCAGACCAACTCCTACGGTGCGATCGCTGCTGTTGACTACCTCGCGGAGTCCTGCAGCGTGCTGGCGACGGCGATGGTCAGCCTCGGACGCTTTGCGCAAGACCTTCTGCTGTGGAGCACCGTGGAGTTCGGTTATCTTCGTCTCAGCGATGGCTTCGTGCAGATCAGCAGCATCATGCCGCAGAAGCGCAATCCCGTGCCCTTGGAGCATGTGCGCATCCTCGCGAGCCGCGCCTTGACGCGCGCGCAGTCCGTGCTGGGCTGTCTGCACAACACTCCCTTCGCCGACATGAACGACGCGGAGGATCCGTTGCAGCCAGAGGCATACCATGCGCTTGAAGATGGAGAGCATGCGGTTCAACTGCTCTCCGCAGCGCTGGCTGAGGCTACGTTTCGTCTCGACCGCATGGCGAAGGCCGCCGAGGGGAGCTTCCTTACCGTGACCGAGTTGGCAGATACTCTGGTTCGCGAGTCCGGGATGAGCTTCCACGAAGCTCACGGCATTGTGAGCCGCGCGGTGCGTTCGCTACCGGATGGCTATGATCGCGATGCATTGGCGAAGTTCGTTGAGACAGAGCTTGCAGCATGGCCCGAACGAGCCGCCAACGTTTCCTCCGAGAAGGTGCTTACTGCTCTCAGTGCGGCGAACTTTGTTGCCGTGCGCCGCGTGCCCGGTGGTCCGGCGTTGGAAGCACTGCAGCCGGAGATCGCTCGCGCACGTCACCAGTTGCAGCGTGATGGGAACTGGCTGACAAACGTGGAAGCAGACCTTGCTGCAGCGGAGCAGCGAACTGTCGCTGCCAGTAACGCTCTTCTCCATCATCCCGATGCCGTCTAGTTCTTTGCCTCAGCCGGAGCTTCGCCGTGGTATCTCGACGCTTTCTGCGTTGGGGATCAACGTGATTGGCATGGTGGGCGTGGGGCCGTTTCTCACGCTGCCGCTGATCGTGATTGCGATGGGCGGGCCGCAGGCGATGTTGGGCTGGCTGCTGGGCGCGGCGCTTTCGTTGTGCGACGGCATGGTGTGGGCCGAGCTTGGCACGGCCTATCCCGAGGCTGGCGGATCGTACGCCTACCTCAAGCACCTGTACGGCGAGAA
>NZ_JBMHYI010000030.1:0-202261 GCF_058498515.1 Bryocella sp. | reverse complement strand
CCCTCAAGCCCGAGCACCTCGCTGTATTCGATTGCTCCTTCAAGCCTGCGAAGGGAACCCGCACCATCGCCTGGACCGGCCACGTCAAGATGATGGCCGCCACCCAGCCCTTCCTCTCCGGCGCCATCAGCAAAACCGTCAACCTCCCCAACGACTGCACCGTCGAGGACATCGCGGACGCCTACACCGAATCCTGGCGCCTCGGCCTCAAGGCTGTAGCCATCTACCGCGACGGCTCCAAGGGAACCCAGCCCCTCAACGTCAGCGCCCAGACCGACGCCGACAAGAAGGGAACCAGCGTCAACGCCGAATCCCAGAAGGAATCTAAGGCAGCCGACTCCGCAGCCGCCGCCCAGCTCGACTCCGTCACCGCCGCTCTCACCGCCTCGCAGCTGGAGATCGCCTCCGCCAAGCAGCAGCTGGCCGAAGTTCAGGCCCAACTCGCCGCCCACATCCTCTCCACCACCCAGAACGCCGATTCGCTCGACGCCCAGGCCCCACCCCGCGCCGTCCGCCATCGGCTACCCGCTGAGCGCATGAGCATCACCCACAAGTTCGGCATCGGCGGCCACGAAGGCTACATCACCGTCGGCCTCTATCCCAGCGGAGCACCCGGCGAAATTTTCGTCCGCATGGCCAAGGAAGGCTCCACCATCTCCGGCTTGATGGACTCCTTCGCAACGGCCATCTCGCTCGCCCTCCAGCACGGAGTCCCCCTCAAGGTCCTCTGCGAGAAGTTCGCCCACACTCGCTTCGAACCCTCGGGCTGGACTGGCTCCGAAGAGCTAGGCTACGCCAAGTCCATCATGGACTACCTCTTCCGCTGGATGCAGCTCCGCTTCCTCAGCGGTCAACAGCTCGACCTCTTCGCCAGCCTCAGGCCCGCCGCGGCCACAGCTCTGGGTGCCCCAGGTCCCGATTCTGGGACCTGGGTTCCTACCGCAGCCAGCCTTCCCTCCAATGTGTCATCCCGACCGGAGGCGCATAGCGCCGCAGCGGAGGGACCTGCTTCATCAACCCCGCAAATGTTCGGCGACGCCCACCTCAACGAACCCACCGCCTCCAGCTCCCCTGGCACTTGGCCCTCGACCCTTGGCCCTGAGTCCCTCATCGACCGCCGCCCACCCCAGCAAGGCATAGCCCCCGACCTGACCGCCGCCAGCGGCCTCTCGCACTCTGGCTCCTTGGCCCTTGACCCTGACCCCTTGGCCCGCCCCGACCGCGGCCTCTACCACACCGCCTCCGCCATGAAAGCCATGTACGAGATGGGCGACTCCCCCAGCTGCTCCACCTGCGGCTCCATCATGACCCGCAATGGAAGCTGCTACCGCTGCATGGAATGCGGCTCCACCAGCGGCTGCTCCTAGGCGGAGCGCCACACGCGCTTCGCGCAAAGGCACTAACAACAAAGCCCCGCCGTTAGGCGGGGCTTCGCTCTCCGACGAACACCAGCGGAACGACGTCAAACCAGTCACGACTCGGTATACGCAGAGGACCACACATGCCTGAGATCACAATGATTTGCTTTGCTAATTCGCGTAAGCTCGGCGGCAGATGTGTGGCTGGGCTCGCTTGGGATGGAAAGGACTACTCAATCTGGGTTCGTCCGGTTTCTGAATGTGAGCATGGAGAGCTGAACGCAGAGCGCCTCTATGCCGATCGGAGTGACCCGCAATTGCTCGACATCATAGATCTCGAAGTGCTGGAGCAAAGGCCCTCTGGATGCCACGTTGAGGATACGTTGATCGGCTCTAAGAAGAAATGGAGCAAAAGGGGAAGACTGGCCTATAGCGATGCGTTGAAGTTCGTATCGGATGCGCTCCCGCCACTTTGGGTGGATGGCAAAAGCACGGCATACGGGTGCAACGACGCCATTGAGGCGGTCACCGCAGAGACCCTCACGAGTTCTCTTCGTCTTATATCGCCGAAGGAACTCAAAGTGACTGCGACCTCAGAAGGATGGGAAAATAAGAGGAAGGTTCGCGGCTCGTTCCGACTTGGTCGAACAGACTATACGTTGTCGGTTACGGATCCAAGGATCGAGAAGGAATTTGGATCTTTGGACGTCGGATCGACCCGTACCATCGAAAAGCCTATTCTCTGCATCAGCATTGGAGAGGTATTTGAAAAGCAGAACTGCTGCTACAAACTCATCGCTGGCGTGATGGAGAAATAGCGTGATCAATGAAATCTTCACGGTTGGGCATTCAAATCATACGACTGAGAAATTACTATCCCTTTTGCGCACTAACGCGGTCACCGCAATCGCGGATGTGAGATCCTCGCCCCGAACGCGCATCAATCCCGACTTCAGCGCCCCTCAGATTGAATACGTCCTGTCCGAGGCGGGTATACGTTACGCCTTTTTAGGCGAGGAATTGGGGGCGAGGAGCCCAGACGAAAGTTGTTACGAAGACGGCAAGGTTCGATATGATCGCCTAGCTCGGCGAACCATTTTCCAGGATGGCCTCGACAGAATAGAGATGGGAGCCGAAAAATTCAGGATCGCATTACTCTGCGCAGAAAGGGAACCCCTGGAATGCCATAGATGCGTCTTAGTGGCTCGACACTTGGCGAAACGGGGTCTGGAAGTGAGCCATATCTTGGCTGATGGCTCGACCGAACGACACGCTCAGACACTTCTCCGACTGAAGAAGTCCCTAGGACTTCTGGACCAAAAAGATATGTTCATGGACGACGATTCGCTAACAGAAATCGCATACGAAATGCAAGAAAAGAAGATCGCTTTCCAACTTCCAGAAGAAAAGATTCCCGACCTGGTTGCCTAGATATGAAAATCTTTACGATCGGCTTCACAAAGAAGACTGCTGAGGACTTTTTCTCAAGGCTAAAGAAGGCAGGCGTGGACCGCATAGCTGACGTGCGTTTGAACAATGTTTCTCAGCTCGCAGGATTTGCAAAGAAAGACGATCTTAGATATTTCGCCAAAGCCATTTGCGACATCGACTATGTTCACCTGCCAATTCTCGCTCCCGAGTCGGAGATGCTCGACGAATATAAGAAGCGAACGCACGACTGGATGGCGTACGAGGCGCGGTTCAACACCCTCATGAGAGACAGGCACATCGAAGAGTCCCTTTCCCTTGCACAACTAGACGGAGCTTGCCTCCTTTGCAGCGAAGACAAGCCACATCATTGTCATAGACGTCTAGTCGCAGAGTATCTGCGTAACGCCTGGGGGGATATAGAGATCGTGCACTTATAAATTTCGCGGAGCAGCCGCACGTACAACAGCACCCGCGCCTTCCAGGTAACTCGCAACGCCGAGCTCTTCCTAGAAACCCTCCAACACTACCGCCGTGCGGGCCATTACAAGCTCCACGCCTTCGTCGTCATGCCCGACCACATTCACCTGCTCCTCACCCCGCAGGCCATCCCGATCGAGCGCGCGATGCAGCACATTAAAGGCGGCTTCTCCCACCGCCTCGAATCGAAGCTCCCTGTCTGGCAACGCGGCTATACCGACCATCGCATCCGCGACCGCCCCGACTTCCTCCAGCACCGCGACTACATCCACACCAACCCCGTCCGCGCCCGCCTCTGCCAGCTCCCCGAGCTATACCCCTACTCCTCCGCCTATAGCAACGCACACGCGGCTTCAGCGACGGAAGCCGACTAACTCCAACCGGAACATCAGACCGCAGATCCTGTTAGGGGCGGACCTCAGTCGTACCGTAAGCCAAATCCCGCCAAGGACACGATCCCAGTCGTACCGCAGCCAGTCCCGTTAAGGGCAGGACTACAGTCCCACCGTAAGCCAATCCTGTTTGGAAACGACCTCAGTCGTACCGCAGCAAGCCCCGTTAAGGGCACGACTTCAGTCGTGCCGTAACTCGCCCCTCTTCCCCGCGCTTTAGCGCCTGAGGTACGCTTGGCCATCGCCAAAGCCGCCTCGGGGAGAGGCCGGATCAGTGGCCTCCTACCATGCGCACAACTGCGGCGTCAGGCCCCGTCCATGCGGGCGGGCCGTCGTGGGCGAATAAGCCTCTCGCGTCTGACCAGAGCAGGTGTGTCAGTTGATAGGATCCGCCCTCGTACGCATAGGTCTTTCCATCGTCGCTATAGAGCGCGAAGTTTCCGTCGGCGCCCCGATACACTCGCACCTCGGTGATGGTCTGCTTGTCGCTCGTGCTTTCGACAGGCGAACCGAGAGGCAGGATGGAACCCGCGCGGACGAAGATGGGCAGCACATCGATTAGCGCCGCGACGGTAACGTTCTGACCCCCACGGACGCGCTCGTTCGTCCAGTAGTTATACCAGTCTGTTCCTGCGGGCAGATAGACCTGCCTGCTCGTTTGCCCCTGTTGCGTGACCGGAGCGATGAGCAGTGCGGGACCAAACATATACTCATCCCGAATGTCGGCCGTCTTCGGATCGCTGCCGAAGTCCATGAACAACCCACGCATAAAAGGCGCGCCTGTCTCGTGCGACTCATGGCCGAGCGAGTAGATGTATGGCATCAGCTGATACCGGAGACGAAGGTACTTCTCGAGGATCGGCTCAGCCTGCTTACCGTAGGACCACACCTCGTTATTCTTGCGGCTGCCATGCGCCCGCATGTTGGGCTGGAACGTCGCGTACTCGAACCACCGCACATAGAGTTCGGGATAGTCATCGTAGTGGCCAACGTTGTCGCGCGCGTCGGAGGGATCGATGAGTGGAGGGCGGGACGGACTGTGTGCGCCAGGAAGATACTGCCAGCCGCCGATGTCCGTGCTCCAGTACGGCATTCCTGAGGCCACGAAGTTGATGCCTGTCGGGACGGCGCGCCGCAGCGTGTCCCATGTAGGCGAAATATCTGAGGACCAGAACATGGCGCCATGATGTTGCGCACCAAGATACGCATCGCGGGAGAGCACGAGCGCTCGGTGATCCTTTACGTCGCGGCGGAAGCCGTCGTAGATAGCCTTCGTATGGAAGTAGGGATAGACGTTGAAGAACTCTGTGCCCGGACCGACGTGCAGATAGCTTCCATTAGGGGGAAGATCCGGCTCGGTCTCATCCGCCCAGATGGAGTCGAAACCCTTGGTGATGAAGTTCTCACGAATGCGGTCCCAGAACCACCGCGCGGCTTCAGGGTTCGTGGTGTCGATATCCGAGCCCGCGCGGTCATAGGGAAGACCGTTGGTGGGCGTGCCATCCGGCAGATGTTCGAACCATCCATGCGCCAGGAGGGTGCTGTAGTAACGATCGTCCGGAACGAAGCGCGGCCACACGCTGATCATGCTCTGGAAGCCCATCTTGTGGAGTTCGTCGTTCATGGCTCTTGGATCAGGCCAGCGCGCTGGATCCATGTCCATCTCACCCATCTTGGTAAAGTAGAACCAGTCGACAACCATCACGTCCGCAGGAAGATGGCGTTGACGATAGCCGCGCGCTGCATCGAGGATCTCCTGCTGCGAAGCGTAGCGCTGCTTCGACTGGATGTAGCCGTAGGCGGCTTTGGGCAACATAGGCACGTCGCCGGTCAGCAGACGATAGCCTCCGTATAACTCGTCATACGTGTTGCCCACAATGACGAAGAAAGATACGCGCTGCCCCACCCGCGATGTCCAGCGCGTTTCACCATCGAATGCAAAGTCGACGCGAGTCTTCGATGGGTTATCCCACACGATGGCGTAACCCTTATTGGTCACCACAAAAGGCACACACACGCTGGGCCCTGCGGCTGCGTTATAGTCGTGCGCACACTCGATGGAATGTCCACGCAGATCGAGAAAGCCCTGCTGATTCTGGCCCAGCCCGTAATAGTGCTCATCGTCAGGAGCTGCGAAGCTCGCGCCTACACGGAAGAATGGATCGTCGCCCTGGCGCCGATCTTGCAGGACATCCGCATCGCCATCCTTGTGGTTGGGTACAGCCATCTCCCAGCCGTTCATGTCCAGCATGCGCTTCCCATCGGGTGTGTCGATCGTGACGCCTACATGCGGCGCTGAGCCGCTAAAGTAGCGCGCGATATCGGTCTGCGTTCCCGTCGGAGCCCCGTGCGATTCGGGCGTCACATGCAGCGTCATGCGGCTCGACTGATAGACATCCATGCCCTGTGCACTCGAGCTGTGTGTCCATCCGCTATCGCTGCCTGAAGCTGTAACGCCGACGCCCGGCCCCTTCAACGCGAAGTTACGATCCAGGCTCAGCGTCACACGCACGATGTTGGGAGCGAAGCCTTCGAGCACCACCGTCGCATTGGCGCGCGTGAGCACCACCTGCTGTGCGAGACCTTCACCCGCAACCAGCGCCAGGAGAAATAGAGACAAACTGCAGCCAATGGAACTGAAGTGATGCAACCGAAACATCCGGGCTCCCAATTGCTACGAACGAAGCTGTGCGCACAATCCAAAAACCGCGCAGAGAGAAAGAAGAAACGGCGCCGTGCCCACTCGATCCGGTGCCGCGATCATATTAGATTGCGGCGTTTGCACACCCATCGTCATGCAAACGCCGCGCCTCTTAGAAGCTGTACTTCAGAGACAACTCCACGATCCTCGGGCTTCCGGACTTGCCGTCCATCGTGCCCCAGGTATAGCCGGAAGAAAGCCCCGACGCCACATTCGGCGTGAACGTCTTCCCATCGGCGGTCGCGTACTTCAGCGTGATGTCGTTCGTCGTGCTGAAGCCCCACAGGGCATGGTTGAGGAAGTTGAACGCCGACAGACGAAACTGTAGATGTTGTTTATCCGTGATGCCAAACGTCTTGTAGATCGTCAGGTCGGAGTTGGAGTAGGATGGCCCGCTGAGGTACGGAAACTGCCGGATTCCCTGCTGGCCAATCGCCGGCGCGCTGAAGCACGAAAGCTTCAAGAGCTGCTGCGACGCCGGCCCACCCTTTGGGTTGCAGGTCGCCACAGGCAGAATCTCGTCTGCATCCGTCCCGAAATATGTCTTCGAGGTCAAGGTCTCATTGGTCGTCGTATTCAGGATGGTGAGCCCGAGGTTCTGCGTGTCTTGCGCCTGCAGATTGCCTCCCGACTGCCATGTAGTCGTCCCGGAGATCGTCCACCCATTGGTCACTGATCCAACGACGGGAAGGTCGCCACGATAGAGCTTGCCAAAGTCGTACGCATAGGACGTATTGATTACGTTCGGGCGATCGATGTTCAACACACCATAGTTACCATGCACGTTGAAGGCATCCACCGTGCTGTTGATGATGCCCAACGATTTCGACCAGGTGTAGTTGATGTTGAACGAGAGCCGCCCCGCCTGCCTGAGCCAGGCAACCTGCAGGCCATGATAGTTCGAGTAGCCCACGTGCTCGCCGACTGCGATGGAGTTTGTACCGTAGCCGGTGTGATACGGAAAGTAATCCGCCAGCGTGTAGGTAGAGGTGTTATCAGGGTCAGCCGGAGCAGCGGCCTTCGTCACGGGATCGGCAGCGAACAGACCGCCCAGCGGGACCTTGTTGACGTTGATGAACTCCGAGCCGCCCACCGAGGAGCCGCTGCTCTGGCCACCCATCAGAAGATGGCGCGTGGTGTTACCGACGTACGCGACCTCGAGCAGAGAATGCAGCGGCAGCTGGCGATCGATCGTGAAGTTCCATGCAGAGGTGTCTGGCACCTGCCAATCGTTGAAGTCGGCTGCGGAGACCGACCCGGGGAGACTTGCACTCGCTCCGCTGGCCGCGTTGGAGATATCGGAGAGAGTCATCGATTGGCCGCTCGGTGAGTTATACGTCGCCATTAGCTGCGCCGTGCTCAAGTCTCCACCGTAGTCGTTGTACTGGTCGTTCCAACGGTATTGTCCCCATCCTCCGCGCAGTACAGTCTTGCCATCGCCGGCGAGGTCCCACGCCACACCGAGACGAGGTGAAGTGTAGGCCGCCCTTGTCGGCGAACCGCCGTTGGGGATGCCCGGCTCGATGCCATGCCACGAGACGCCTGGATACGTCTTCCCGGCTGCAAGATCCGAAGCATAGCGGCCCGGAAGCCACACCGCAAGACCGGTTCCCTGCCGGTCATACCAGCGCCCGATGTGGTCGAAGCGGACACCAAGGTTCAACGTGATGCGATGGAGAAGACGCCAGTCGTCCATGACGTAACCGGAGGTCGTGCGGTACGCCATGTCCTCGATGGGCATGTAGTTGTTCTGTGTGAAGCTGGTCGCGATCCCCATGTCGAGGTTCGCCACCGGGTTGTTCGAGCCGATGCGCACGGTGGGGTGGCTGGAGCGAGGTTGCAAACCGGTGTTGAACGAGAGATCGCCGTTTGGATAAGACCACGTTCCCTGACGATTTCCGGCCAGCTCCGTGAACATGCCGAACTTGAAGGTATGGTTGCGGACCACCTTCGTCACGTTGTCCGAGAAAGCTGGATTGGCCTTGACCAGGGGATATTCACCGCCAACCTCCCACAGGTCCGGCTGCGAGAGATCGGGGAAGGTCTGCGCCCCAGCACTGTTGATAGAGGGCGCGACCTTCGCGGCGCTGTTATAGATCGTGCCATCGGGATAGCCGATGGTCGACTTATACGCCGCCGGAAGGTTGGAGGGCTGATAGGGGCTGCGCGCATAGCCCCAGGCCGCGACAAACTCGTTGGTCAGTGTGGCGCTGAAGATGTGCACGTAGTTGCCCGTGAGCACGCGCGATACCGTCGGGTTATTGATGACGCCACCCGGATACAGCGCGGCATAGTTCGGGTTCCAGTAGATATGCGCCGGCTGCGACGAGCTGTTAGTCCCCGTCTGCCACGTGACGAAGACCTTGTTATTCGCGTCGATGTTGTAATCTACGCGCGCCCGCCACACATAACCGTTCTGCTGCGTGCTGATAGGGAGGTAATAGTTATAGCCACCCGGCGTCGTCGCGGGGTTCACGTTGGCCGCCGGAAAGAGCTTCATCAGGTCGGCCGCACCGGCATCGAGATATTGCGATGGGATGATCCCTCCGGTGATCGCAGTGCCGTCCGGCGCAACCGTGCCGCTCAGGTTGTTGCACCAGTTGGTAGCGCTCGCGGTAAAGCCGCCAGGACACAATGCAGAGTTGCCCGCACCGCCGGAAGTGAAGTTGCCGCCCTTCATCGCATCGGTGGGCACATAGGACTCCAGCGGGCTGGTAGAGGGCAGAAGCTGGTAGTAGTACTCATAGCCCGCCCAGAACAGCAGCTTGTTGTTGTGGTTGAAGTTTGTCCCCGGGATCTTGATCGGGCCTCCGAAGTTACCGCCCGGATAGTAATACTCTGCCGCCTGGCGGGGGCTGGCCTGGTGATTATTACCCCAGGTATTCGCATTCAGCACCGCATTGCGCGCATAGAAGTACGCCTGCCCGTGATAGCGATCTCCGCCGCTCTTGCTGATGGCGTTCACGATCACGGGACCATTGGGGCTGTCGGCGCCGAAGTTGGAGGTCTGCACCTTCACCTCCTGCGTCATATCCGGGTTCACTACCGCAATCGACCAGCAATTGCAGCCAGGGTCGATAATGTTGGCGCCGTCGAGGATATAGGACGTGCCGCCACGGTACGGAGCGCCCCCGGGGGAGAGACCCACACCGATGGTGCTGCCTGTCGAAGAAGACGCGGTGAAGTCGAAGCCTAGCCCATTACCCACGCCGTTTGGAACGCTGGTCACGCCGGGAAGAACCTTCAGAAGCTCGGAGACGTTCCGGCCGACGAGCGAGAGCCGCTCGATATCCTTCGAACTCAGAATCGCCGAACGCTCTCCGGAATCGGTCGGCAGCAGTTCCATCGCGCTGGACTGAACGGAGACCGTCTCGCTGACCGCTCCAACTGTGAGGCTGATATGAGGAATGTCGCGAATGTCGCCCGGGTTCATCGGAATGCTGGCCTGCTTCCAGGTCTTGAAGCTCGCCGCCGAAATGCTCACGGTGTAACTGCCGGGTTGGACCGCCGCGAAGGTGAACTGCCCTACGTTGTTGCTCTTCGTCGTCCGAATGTCCTGAGTTTCATCGTTGGTCAGGGTTACGGTGGCGTCTGGGACGCTTGCACCGGTGACATCGTCCACCGTGCCGGAGAGACTGCCCGTGGTGAGTTGTGCTCTTGCCGTTCCGGCGATGAGAAGGACGGTTGCGACCATGGCCAGGAGGAGACCCTGGAGCCGCACCTGACCCCGCCCTCCATCGATGGCCGGGTTGGCGCCGTCCTGGAACTCAATCTTCGGATTCGTACCTGCAGTCATCTGTTCTCCTCAAGGCCCTCAAGGGGCGCAAAGCCGGAAAGATCACTTCCTCTGGAACGAGTGGTATGTTGGGAGCGCTCGAAATCGCTCTCTCCGGGGTGCACACAAGAAACGCGCTCTACCAAGAAGCGACAAGGCTGACTACAGTTGTGTACCGCCGTAAGTGATTGAATCGAGGCTTTGACGACAAGGTTTTTTGTCAGGTACTGTACCCCGGAGGCGAGCTAAGCAGAGATGACTTCCGCAGATAAACCGATCCTCACCTCTCAGTGCCCTCCTCCGGAAGACACATGGACCGTCGACCCCGCCCGTGTCCAACACGTGCTCGCCTTGATCTTGTCGAGCCCACCCTTCCGCAACACCCAGCAGTGTCAAAGCCTGCTGCGCTACGTGGTGAAGCATTCACTGGCGGGGGAAGACAATCTCCTCCGAGAGCGGGTCATCGGTTCCGAAGTCTTCGGGCGGCGGCCCAACTACGAGCCTGGCGAGGATCCGGTCGTACGCCTGCGCGCCGCCGAGGTCCGAAAGCGGCTTGCGCAGTACTACCAGTCAGTTCACGACGACAGCGAGATTCAGATTGAAATTCCGGCAGGCTCCTATCGCGCTATCTTCCGGCATCGCGACGAGGCGCTGCTTCACCAGCCCTCCCCGATGCTACTGCCGGAGCACGCCGCGTCCGATCACGACACCCAGCCATCGGCCCACGCCGGTGATGCCCGATCCCTGCCGCATCGCATCATGGAGAAGCTCTGCCAGCCCTCTTACCGATATGGCATCGCAGCAGCTCTACTGCTCATGTCGTTGCTGGCAGCGCTCGCCTCGGACCCATGGAACGCCCGGCAGAACGCCCGCTTCTACCAATTCTGGGAGCCGTGGACGGGCAGTTCGAAGCCCGTGATCCTCGTCATCGGCAGAAACGCGGTCTACAGACTCTCCGATAAGATGATGGACGACTATGCGGAGGCACACCACTTAGGTGCGAATGGCGAGGAGTTCTTCGTCCCGCTGATGCCCGACCAGGTTCTTCATGGGCGCGACCTCACCGCCGCCGACGATAGCTTCGTCGCTCTAGGTGATGTGGCTGCGGTCTCGCACCTCGTCGCCAGCCTCACACGCCAGGGGCAAGACTCCCAGGAGCGCTTCCATAACGACATCTCCTTTGCGGAGCTGCGCGATACGCCTTCGCTGCTCATCGGTGGTTTCAACAACCCCATGACCATCGAGCTAACCAAGAATCTACGCTATGTGCTGCGCTTCCGGAATGAGATCGACGACACGCAAACCGGAAAGGAGTGGCTGCTGCATGCCTCCCAGGACGCGCATGATACCGAGGACTATGCAATCGTCACGCGACTCACGCAGCGCGGTGGTGAGGCCCCCATCCTCAGCGTTGCAGGTATGGGACAGTACGGCACAATGGCCGCAGCCGACTTCGCCTGTGACCCCAAAGAGATCTCGAGTGTCATGCGCACCGTACCCAAAGGATGGGAGCACCGCAACCTGCAGATCGTCCTGCATGTGAAAGTGGTGGACTTCAAGCCTGCCGCAACCAACGTTGTCGCCAGCTACGTGTGGTAGAAATTCCCGTTTGAGATGATCCTGCAATTTGCAGAACAATCAACGCGCGTTCGTCCCATTTCCCTCCTCAGGACCTTGCCGGAATCGCAATGTTACACATCAAATGATTTACACCTAAGTGCCATATAGAAGCTCCCATTTCCGCTTATGTGTCCAGCGACAATACTTGTAGGATTGCAGAAATACTGTCCAAGGCGGACGCCCTCCGACTTCCCCATGGCGGTTGGCGGTGAAGTTCTTCCTCGCGAGTCCATCAGATAAGAGATAACCACGCTTGCGGAGACTGGCCCGACACCGGGGTCGCCGGGATGTGCATCACTCCGTGCCCGTCACCACATACGTACTCCTGCGAATCCCGATCAAGGAGCGACCGCGAAGGGTGGCCTCTGTCCTTCTAATGATCAGCCTGATTTCGATGCTGGCTGGCTTCGGCTTTGGCGACGTGAAGATGCCGCCGCAACTCCTGCAGGTAGCCCTGCAGAAAAGGCGTCTATCGTCTTGCAACAGCCTTCTCGGATGGAAGTTGTGAAGTATTCCAACCGCCGCCCAGGGCTTCGATGAGCTGAACACTGCTCGTCATCTGCTGGACATACAAGGTGAGGCCGGTCTGTTGATCGCTAAGCAGGCTCGCCTCCGCGGTAAAAACATTGAGATAGGTGTCGACACCGGTCGTGTAGCGGATCTTAGATAAGTCGTAATAGTGCTGAGCGGCATCGATGGCCTCCTGCTGCTCGCGCCGTTGCTGGCCGAGTAGCCGTTCTGCCGCTAGATAATCTTCGGTCTGCTGAAATGCTGTCAGCACTGTCTGGCGATAGGCAGCGGCATCAGCTTCGTACTGAGCTTTGTATTGATCGAGGAGACCTCGGCGAAGGCCTCCATCGAAGAGCGTCTCGGACGCGGATGGGCCGACCGAAAAGAAGCGACTCGGCCAGGTGAACAGATGTCCTATCCTCGAACTCTCGAGGCCAAGGTCGCCACCGATGTTGAACGTGGGATAGTAGGCTGCGGTTTCGACACCGATGAGGGCGTTGGCCTGGGCCATGCTCCGCTCTGCCGCCGCGATGTCGGGCCGGCGTTGCAGGATCTGCGAGGGTACGCCGATGGGGATAACGGGGACGCTCGTTGTCAGCGGCCGGACCGGCATGGAAAACGAGGAAGCAGCTTGCCCCGTGAGAAGGGCGATGGCGTGCTCATATTGCGCGCGAGCGATACGGAGGTTGGTTCTTGCAGCGATGGCGGTCTTGAGGTTAACCTGCGCTTCGGCGACCGACTGCTCCGTATCGACTCCTGTCCTGCTGCGCACCTGCGTAAGCCTGAGATTTTCTTGATACGCCACAACGGTCTTGTCGTAGAGATCGATCAGGGCATCCTGACCGCGTAGCTCGAAGTAATCCTGCGCCAGGTTCGCCTGCTGGCTAAGGCGCTCGTTGGCAAGGTCGGCGGCACTCACCTGGGCGGCATTCGCATACTCTCGGACCGTGTTGCGAATGCGTCCCCAGACATCGGGCTCCCAGGAGACATCGAAGGGCAGATTGAATTCGTTGCTGTTCGCATTGACCCCGGTCGCTTGCGAGACTTCATTACCCGAGGTACGGCCTCGCGTGTACGAGGGGCCTACGGTGACGGTCGGGTAGTAGGAAGCGCGAGCCTGCTTAACCTGCGCCCGCGCCGCCATGAAGTTCTGGAAAGACTGGGCAACGTTCTGGTTCGACGTGTTGAGCTTTTCTTCGAGAGCGTTAAGTTCGGGCTCCTGATAAAGCTCCCACCAGTTGCCGCGCAGGGTCGCATCCTGCGGAGTAGCTGGGACCCACGTGGTGCCGTCGGAGGACTGTTGCGGGGCAGCTTCCTTGAAGGCGGGCGGCGCCTGCGTCACGGGTGCAACGTAACGCGGGCCAACGACGCATCCCTCGAGGAGCAGCAAGGACGCCGTAAGCGCGAGGGTGCTGAAGGAGGCGAGTATTGCACGCCGGGATGTTGTGTGGAAGACGCTCATGCTGTTTCCTGACTGGCGGGATGGCTCGCTACGAGGGATTTCGAAGTATTGGGAAAGCCGCGCCGACGCTTGATCCACTGGCTGAAGTGATCGAAGTAGAGGTAGATGACCGGCGTTGTGTACAGCGTCAGAATCTGGCTGAAGAGAAGCCCACCGCAGATTGCAATGCCCAGCGGGCGGCGCAGTTCGGAGCCGGTTCCGGTCCCGACAGCGAGGGGCATCGCGCCGAAGAAGGCTGCGAAGGTGGTCATGATGATGGGCCGGAAGCGCAACATCGCCGCCTCAAAGATCGAGTCCTCGGTGCTCATCCCCTGTTCGCGCTCGGCGAGCAGAGCGAAGTCGATCATCAGGATCGCGTTCTTCTTGACGATGCCAATCAGCAGGAAGATGCCGATCACTGAGATCACATCGAATTCGCTATGAAAGACCAGCAGCGCAAAGATGGCGCCAACACCCGCGGACGGCAGCGTGGTGAGGATCGTGATGGGATGGACGAAGCTCTCGTACAAGACACCCAGGACGATGTAGATCGAGAGGAGCGCGGCGATGATGAGCATCGGCTCGGTCGACAACGATGCGAGGAATGCCTGGGCGGTTCCAGCAAACTGTCCACGCACGGATGCAGGTGTTCCGATGCGCTGCTGCATTTGGTTGATTGCCGTCGTTGCCTGACCGAGCGAAGTGCCCGGAGCAAGATTGAAGGAGATCGTTACCGACGGGAAAAACGAGGAGTGATTCACTGCGAGCGGCGAGGTTGCGGCATGTGCGGTCGCAAAAGCTTGCAGAGGCACAACCTTCTTGCCCGACGCATGGATATACGTGGAGTTCAGGGTCGCCGGATCGCGATAAAACTGCGGCGCAGCCTCCATCACGACGTAGTACTGATTGAGTGACGTGTAGATGGTCGAGACCTGAGCCTCTCCAAACTCGTTATACAAAGACTGGTTGATCAGTTTCGGCGTGACCCCGAACCGCGCAGCGGTTGACCTGTCATAGTTCAACAACATCTGCAGCCCACCGTTCTGCTGGTCAGTGGTTACATCCTTAAGCTGTGGCATCTGCAGCATCTGCTTGTAGAGTGCCGGCCCCCAGGTTGCGAGGTCGTCGACCGTGTCACCCGACAGTTGGTACTGGTATTGCGCATTACTTTGACGGCCTCCCACCCCGAGATCCTGTGCGGCCTGCAGATACGTTGACGCCCCGGTCAATGCGGCGAGTTTGGGGCGCAGCCGGTCGACGACCTGGCTCGCAGTCACATTGCGCTGGTTGCGCGGCTTGAGGGAGAGAAAGACAAAGGCAGTGTTGCTGGCCCCGCCACCGCCGCCAGTAAAGCCCACCACTGTCTGCACTGCCGGGTCGGCTTTGATGGTGCTCTGCACGTCGAGGAGCGAGTCGCGCATCGAGTGAAACGAGGCATCCTGCGAGCCCTGAAGGCCACCGAAGACCAGGCCCGTATCCTGCATCGGAAAGAGGCCCTTCGGAACGAAGATGAGCAGAACAACATTGAGGACGAGCGTGGCAACGAAGCTCAGGACCACGAGAACCGGATGCTTGAGTGTCCAGGTTAGCGACCGTCGATATCCATTGAGGAGCGCGGCGAACCCGCCCTCGCTGAGACGATAGAAACGCCCGTGCGTTTCAGGCCCCGTCGGCTTCAGCAGATACACACACATCATCGGTGTCACGCTAAGCGAGACGACCATTGAGATCGCGATGGAGATGCAAAGAGTCATCGCGAACTCGTGGAAGAGACGGCCGATCAGGCCACCCATGAAGAGGAGCGGAACGAAGACAGCGATTAGCGAAAGGCTCATCGAGAGCACGGTAAAGCTGACTTCCTGTGCCCCTTTGAGAGACGCCTCCCAAGGTGGCAAACCCTGCTCGATGAAGCGGGTAATGTTCTCCATAACGACGATGGCGTCATCGACCACGAAACCGGTGGAGACGGTAAGCGCCATCAGGGAGAGATTGTTGACGCTATACCCAAGCAGGTACATGCCGGCGAAAGTCCCAACCAGCGATGTGGTAACAGCGACGGCCGGAATCAGCGTTGCCTGTGGGCTGCGAAGGAAGATGAAGACGACAGCCACAACGAGGAGAATGGAGATCATCATCGTGCGCTCGACGTCGAAGACCGAGGCCCGGATCGTAGTGGTGGTATCGATGGCGACGTCGATCTTGTCGGCAACCGGGATGGACGCACTAATCCCCGGGAGCGCCTTCTTGATGCTATTCACGACGTTGATGACGTTGGCGTTGGGGAGGCGGTAGACGACCAGCACTACGCAGGGCTGGCCATTCGCATAGCCAGCTGAGCGAGTGGTCTGCACAGAGTCGGACACCTCGGCCACATCCTGCAGGCGGACGATGGCGCCAGTGTCTGGGTTCCTCCCAATCACCAGAGGAGCGTAATCCTTCGCTTTTCTGATCTGATCGTTGGCGTTGATATCGGCGGTGGTGTCGTCGTCGCTGATCTGACCTTTGGGACGGTTCGAGTTCTGTTGGGAGAGGATCTGCGCGACATCGGTGGTGCCAATGCCGTAGCTATTGAGCTGCTGCGGATTGAGATCGATCCGCACGGCAGGCAGAGATCCGCCGACGACCTGGACCTGGCCAACTCCGGGAAGCTGCGAAAGCTTCTGCTGGACGATGGAGGCTGCTGTGTCAAACAACTCGCCCTTGGTATGGATGGGCGACGTCATGTAGAGCACAGCGGCTGGGAAGGCAGCAGAGTTTACTTTCCTGTAAGTCGGGTTGGAAGGCAGATTTGCTGGCAGGTACGTTCGCGCGGCATTGATAGCCGCCTGCACATCGCGCGCCGCGCCATCGACATCTCGACTGTAGTCAAACTGCAGCGTGATGCTGGTCGTGCCGAGAGTACTTGCGGAGGTCATCTGTGTGACCCCGGCAATGTGGCCGAACTGGCGTTCCAGCGGCGTCGCGACCGAGGATGCCATGACCTCGGGACTGGCGCCCGGAAGAGTAGCTGCAACGGTGATCGTTGCGAAGTCTACCTGCGGCAGCGATGCGACCGGCAACACGCGGAAGGCGATGGCCCCGGCAAGCAATATCGCAACAACCATCAGGATGGTCGCGACGGGCCGCTTGATGAAGATGCCCGAGAAGCTCATGGCAGCTCCACCGGACGGACCTGCGTGAATGTGGGCTTCGGAGCCGGGAAGAAACGTCGTGCAAGACCGTCGAAGAAGACGTAGATCACCGGGGTGGTGTAAAGCGTAAGGATCTGGCTAACCAGCAGACCGCCGACCATCGCAATTCCAAGAGGCCGCCGCAGCTCGGAACCGATGCCTGAGCCGAAGGCCAATGGAATACCAGCGAAGAGGGCGCAAAGCGTGGTCATCAGAATAGGACGGAAGCGCAGCAGCGATGCCTCGAAGATCGCATCTTCGGCGTTCATGCCGCGGTTGCGTTCCGCATCGAGCGCGAAGTCCACGATCATGATGCCGTTCTTCTTGACGATTCCAATCAGCAGGATGATCCCGATGATGGCAATCACGTCGAGGTCCTGATGGAACAGCCGAAGCGCGAGCAGTGCGCCGACGCCCGCGGAAGGCAGCGTGGAGAGAATCGTAATGGGGTGAATAAAGCTTTCGTAGAGAACGCCCAGCACGATGTAAACAGCGACCAACGCGGCAAGGATCAGCCAGGCTTCGTTGCCGCCGATGGTCTTGTAGGCCGCGGCAGTTCCCTGCAGACTACCGTCGACGCTGGCGGGCATCTTCAGCCGGTCTTTGGTCTTCTCCACCGCATCCACTGCCTGGCTGAGCGAATAGCCAGGAGCAACATTGAACGAAATGGTAACGACGGGGAACTGGCCCTGGTGGCTCACAGTGAGAGGCGAAGGAGTGGTGGTAAAGCTGCTGATCGCAGAGAGTGGAACGGGCGTTGCAAGCGCGGGCGTTGAGCTCGACGATCCCGATCCGGAAGAGCCGTTACTGCTCTGGCCGCTTGAGGAGCTCTGATTCGAATTCGAAGACGCGAGTGCTGTGGTCGGAGTGGAAGAAGAGAGCGAGCTGGAACTTGAGCTCGCCGCGCCCAGGCTCGCACTGCTCGAGGAGACGGTGCTGGTCGTGCCCGTGGTGGTCGTCAGGGTGTTGGTCGGCGTAGACGAACTGAGGCCGCTACTCGACGAGGGACTCAGTGTCGCGACGGTGCCATTAGAGGCGGAGGAGGTGCGGCCGGAGGTGCTCTGTGCGTTCGAGCCGGAGCCAGAGCTGCTGGAGCCCTGGATGTAAATATCCTTGAGCTTCTGCGGACTTCGCTGAAATTCGGGAAGCGTCTCGAGGATCACGTGGTACTGATTCGACTGCGTGTAGAGGGTGCTGATCTGCCGCTGACCGAAGGCGTCATAGAGAGTCGAATCGATCTGGTCGGGCGAGATGTTGAGACGCGAAGCCGTAGGACGGTCGTAGTTCAGCTGAATGCTGACGCCGTTGTTCTGCTGGTCCGTGGCAACCTCGGTAATCTGCGGAAGCTTGCGTAGTTCGGTCAGCATCTTCGCAGTCCACGCATCGAGCTCACCTGCGTCCGCGTCTTCGAGCGTGTACTGGTACTGCGTCCGGCTCACGCGGTCATCCACGGTGAGGTCTTGGATAGGCTGCAGATAGAGGTGGATTCCCGGGATTTGGTCGGCACGCTTTTGCAGGCGGTCGATGACCTCTGTAGCCGTAAGATGACGCTCAGCGACGGGCTTGAGATTGATCTGGATGCGTCCGCTGTTCAGCGTGCTGTTCACACCATCAGCCCCGATGAACGAGGAGAGGCTGGCGACGGCGGGGTCCTTGAGGATGACCTCGGCGAGTTGCTGCTGCTTGTGCGACATGGCCGGAAACGAGATGGACTCAGGCGCCTGCGTGATGCCCTGAATGATGCCGGTGTCCTGGGTGGGAAAGAACCCCTTCGGAATCTCGACATACTGGAAGATCGTCAGCGCGAGCAAGGCAGCAGCAACAAGCAACGTAGCAGTCTCATACTGCAGCACCCATTTGAGGCTGCGCCCATAGGCAGCGATGATGCGCTTGAAAAGGTCCTCGGTCCAACGATAGAACCGGTTCTGCTCGTCTTCCGGAGTATGCCGCAGCAGGCGCGAGCTCATCATCGGGGTGAGCGTCAGCGAGACGGCGGCCGAGATCAGGATCGTCACACTGAGCGTGACAGCAAACTCGCGGAACAACCGCCCTACAACGTCCCCCATGAAGAGGAGCGGAATCAGCACGGCGATGAGCGAAACTGTGAGCGAGATGATCGTAAAGCCGATCTGATCCGCACCCTTGAGCGCCGCTTCGATCGGCTCCATGCCTTCTTCGAGGTAGCGTGAGATGTTTTCGATCATGACGATCGCATCGTCGACGACGAAGCCGGTCGAGATGGTGAAAGCCATCAAGGTCAGGTTGTTCAGGCTGTAGCCAAGCAGATGCATCACGGAGAAGCTGCCAATGAGCGATAGCGGCACGGCCACAGCCGGGATAAGCGTCGCCTTCACGCTACGGAGAAAGACGAAGATCACCAGGATGACCAGCCCGATCGTGAGGATCAACTCGAATTCCACGTCCGAGACGGAAGCGCGAATCGTGTTGCTACGGTCGGTCAACACCTGCAGCTTGATCGAAGCCGGAAGCCCTTCCTGAAGTTTCGGTAGAAGCTTCTCCACGGCTTCGACAACGGCAATGGTGTTGGCGCCCGGCTGGCGCTGGATGTTGAGAATAACGGCTGGCGTCTGGTTCATCCAGGCCGCCAGCTTCGAGTTTTCGATGCCGTCCTGGATCTTGGCTACGTCCGTCAACATCACCGGCGCGCCGTTCTTATACGCCACGACGACATCGCGGTAGCCATCGCTCGTAAGCAGTTGGTCATTCGCGTTGATCTGAAAGTTCTGCGCCGGGCCATCGAAGCTGCCCTTGGCGGTGTTGACCGAGGTGCTGGCCAGCGCAGACCGCAGATCTTCGAGATTGATGCCGTAGGAGGACAACGCGACCGGGTTCGCCTGGATGCGGACAGCAGGCTTCTGGCCGCCGCTGATCGTGACGAGACCTACACCGTTCAGCTGCGAAATCTTCGGCGCGAGGCGCGAATCGACCAGGTCTTCAACCTTCGAAAGCGGAAGGGTGTTCGAGGTAAGCGCGAGCGTAAGAATCGGTGCATCGGCGGGATTCGACTTGCTGTACACCGGCGGCACGGGAAGATCGGTAGGCAGGTATCCTTGTGCGGAGTTGATCGCGGCCTGCACCTCTTGCTCGGCTACGTCGATGTTGAGGTCGAGCGAGAACTGCAGCACAATGACCGAGCTGCTGTCGGAGCTCGTCGAAGTCATCTGGGTGAGGCCCGCGACCTGGCCGAACTGCCGTTCGAGCGGCGCGGTGACAGCGGAACTCATCACCTGCGGACTGGCGCCCGGATAAAACGTCAGCACCTGGATCGTCGGGTAATCGGCCTCGGGAAGGGCTGAGATCGGAAGCGTTGTGTACGCCACCACGCCGATGATGAGAATAGCCGCCATCAGGAGGATGGTCGCGATCGGCCGCAGGATGAAGATCCGTGAAGGGTTCACCGGCTGCTCCCTGACGGACCGCCGTCGGCTTTTCCTCCCGTTGACTGACCAGGAGCAGAACCCTCGACGATAACCTTGGCGCCGTCCTGCAACTTATCGAATCCGGTGGTCGGCACGACCTCTCCCGGATGGACGCCGGTCACGGCCGCAACCTGGTCTTCGTTGGTCAGCTCCTCGACGTTCCGCAGCTTGACCGTGTTTCCAGACACGATATAGACAAAGGCCTGCGTGCCGTTATGCTGCACGGCTGCGGTGGGAATGAGCACCGCGTTCTGCAACGTCTTCACCAGCAGCCGCGCATTGACAAACTGATTCGGGTAAAGCCGCAGGTCGGTATTGGCGAACTGCCCCCTGAATCGAACGGTGCCGGTGGTCGTGTCGATCTGGTTATCGAGGGTGAGCAACTTGCCCGTCGCAATCTTCGCCTGCTGAGACCGATCGAACACATCGACGACCAACGAACTGCGCCGCAGAATTTCGTTTCGCACCTGGTTGAGATCGTCCTCTGCCACATTGAAGACAACGGTGACCGGCTCCAGCTGCGTGACGACAACCAGCGGATTGGAGCCACCGGAGAAGATGACATTGCCGGGATCGACGAGACGAAGTCCGACGCGGCCGGCGATAGGAGACGACAGGTGGCAGTAGCTGAGTTGAACCTGCGCGTACTCCACCTGACCAATGTCGTTTTGGACGGTTCCCCGGTCCTGCTCGACCATCTGGATCTGGTCCTCGTAGGTCTGCCGGGATATGGCCTGCTGTGCGGACGCATCCTTGTAGCGTGCAAGGTCCATCTCCGCCTGTGCGAGCACACCGCGGTCGCGCTGCAGCGTGCCCTGCGCCTCTTTTAGCTGGGCTTCGTATGGGCGGGGATCAACGTCGATGAGTGGATCGCCACGATGCACCATCTGCCCTTCGACATAGTGCACCGCCGTGACGCGGCCACTCACTTGGCTGTAGAGGTTGACCGTCGCCAGCGGGGTTACGGTGCCAAGTGCCTGCACGTAGTAGCCGATCGACCCGAGGTGCGCTGTAGCGGTCTTGATCGTGGCGATCCGCGGCGGCTCGACATTGTTGGCAGCGTCAGCCCTTCCTTTTTTCACACCGCTTATGACGGCAACAATGACAACGGCGCCCACCACCAGCGCGACAAGCCACAGCCAGATGCGTCGTTTGGCGGCAGCCGGTTCCCGAGCACCCGGCGGAGGCAGATTGTCGCCCGTCGTCAATGGCCGCGGCAAGTCAGGATTGCTTAGGGTGTCGTCGTTCTGTTCCAAGATTTTCCCTCTTCACTCATCTTCGGTCCGGTTGCCCCGCCAACGTTGCATAATTCCGCTCACGCAGCCCGTTTCGGTTCGCGCTTCTGCAGTTCCCTGTCGATTTGCTTCGCAATAGACTTCGCGATGCCGTCTGCAAGCCCGAGACTGTCGGAGTCGCTACGATCGCTCTTCTTCATCTGCGCGTCAAAAACAGTCTTCTCTTTGACGTCCTGCAGACTGATATCGAAGGAAAGAGATGTCGTTCCGAGAAACAACCCTAAGGGTCCAGTCGAGGCGCGCAAGGCACGATTGCCTTTCTTGAATCCCATTACCGTCACATGCAAGGTCAATGCCGTGCATCCAACGCCGGAGGAACGATCACCTGCCCGGAGGAAGCTATCGTTCGGATCCCGCACCTTCAACTGCTTATAGATCTGCTCATAGAGCAGAATTCGATACTCATCCGGCAAGGCTATCCCGGTCACGGTAATCGGAGCAAGCAAAACTGATCTTGGCCTCGGCTCGGTTCCAGAACATGGAGGGGGTGAAATCACCGCGGGTGGCACAAGGTTTGCGATCAGGTCTTCGCGGATCGCAGCAGCCTTCTGAAAGGGCACAGCAAAGACCACTCCGTGATAACCACCATGGTCATCGAGCGACTCGACGGTCAGCAGATCGACCTGGCCGTTGGTCAGCGCACCAAGCGCAGCCCCGCCGCCGTACGGGATAACTTTGCGAACGATCTTCCCGGTCGTACCCCAGGGTTCGGTCCGCTGATCGCCAACGAAGACATTGACAATCCGGTTCCTGGGAATGCTGGTGCGTACCGAATCGTTCGAGAAGATGACCTCACCTGGGGTGACCGCCAGACTTCCCTTGACATCCGGCTTAACCTCCACCAGCCCTGCCACATGGACAACTCCAACGCTTTCGGCCGGGTTCCGAGTGGCGGCTTCTTGAAGACCCTGCGCCTCGACGCATATCGAACACACCATGAAAACAGCAACGACGAGAGGCTTCGAGAAATACGACATCAAACGCTCCTTCGGACTGAACTGTCGATTAGAATAGAGGGATACGCGTACGGATGCAATTTTCTCGTGAGAGGCCGATTCGGAGGATCTGAAGTGGCACATCTTTGCGGCTCGCCTCCTGGATCCATCTTCTGTCCGTGTAAGGTATCGCTCGGGACTCTCGTTTCTGCCGCCGGACAGACCGCTAAAGAGGTAAGGATGAAGACCGTAATACCTGCAACCGAGCTCAATAAGCACCAGGCAAAAACTGCGGCCACACTTCGCAGTCTGCTTGAGGCCTCGGAGAGAGTCTTCGTTCGTGACGGCTATGAGCGCGCCCAGATAGAAACCATTGCAGCAGAAGCTGGCCGCACAAAAGGCGCCGTGTATGCGCATTTCCGGAGTAAGGAAGATATCTTCTTTGCTCTGATCGAGAAGAAGATCAAGGGCAGACGGGATGAGTTTCTTCGTGCCTCTGAAGGAATGAACATCGATCAACGCCGGGCCGCAGTCAAGCAGCTCTTTCTTGGCGCGCTCCAAGATGAGACCTGGCCCATTCTTATGCTGGAGTTCAAGCTCCTGGCATTACGTAATAAGGATTCCCTGCAGCGGATGCGGGATCTTTATCAGCTTGCTTATGAAGACACCAGCCGGGCCATGTTGGCTGGAAAGGGCTTCTCTACGGAGGGAACGCGAGAGAGGGATCTCGTGGCTCTGGCCGTCCTGCGAGGCATCCCAAGTGCCCTGATCTTGGAGAAGCAATTCAGCCCCACGCTAATCTCTTCTGCAATCGCCAAGCAGGTGTTCGAAAACATCTTCGATGCCCTGGTTGGGATCGGGCACAATCCGCCATCGCCTCGAACCACGAAGGGGACCAAGCGGGCAACACGAGCAAAGAAACTTTAGAAGCCGCAAGGTCGATGCGGTCAACGTCTGCCCCTCGCTGTGGTTACCCAAACCGCGTTCGTGCCAGCGATAGTTGATCGACCTTAGATTTGGCAGCCGCTCGATCAGCGTGCACGAAAAGCTATGCGCTCGCTAAGGTGCAGGTCCTTCGGATGGCGACAACGCTGTCGATGGCTCCCATCTCTTCCCTCCCAACGATCTCGCATCCCCCCTCTAGCGTGGATCGGTCGTCATCACGGAGCGGTGCCCTGTGGTCGTATCCCAATAGTCCATCCAGTGAACCCTGATGCCGTCCACATCTTTCATCAGTTCCGGCGGTACGGTATGTCCGTGCTCGAGCACGAGGACCATGCCCGTATTGAAGCGCTTCTGCGCATGGTCCACATCCGGCATGCGGGGACCTTCAGCTGCGATCACATCGTTGATGGTGATCTTCGTGCGATCCGCCTTGAAGATAGGGTGGCCGTCTGCGTCGTTGCCCTGCCGCTGCAGGTTGCGAAGCAGGAAAAAGTCCGGCACTTCGCTCGGGGCAATAAGTCCCATGAGATAAAGATCGAGATAGGACCACCCCGTCGCCGGCACGTAATAGTCGTCATCGAGTTGTGTGAACGTGCCATCGAAGTTATCCTGCCACACACCTCCGCCCATCGCTGAGGCCTCGGTCGGCCGCTGATATGGAAAGGCCGCGGGAGCCTGCAGGCCGGTAGCCCAATGCGTAGGCCCAAGCGGGATGAGTTCGCCATGGATCTTCGCTGAGACGAAGGCCGACCAGCGATGGCCCATCTCATGCCCGATCTGAGACATCGCGTAGTCATACGGTGGCAGCTTGCCATTGAAGGTGCGCTCCGCAAGCTGATGCGTGTAAGCGACGATGTTATGCCGGCTCTCGTCCTTCACGCCTTCCGGCGGATATTCCGCCATCTGGTTCGAGCCCATATACACCGGTTGCACGAACTGCCACTGGAAGCGGCCCTGCGTGCAGTAGCTCGCCAAATTGCGCTGTTGGGTGCCGATGCCTGTCACGGCGCCACCATTGGGGCCTCCGCCCAGCGGCCCTGTGCTCGGAGTACCGGCCTCCGGATTGTCGATGCGGAAGTCCGAGTAATACGCGAGCATGTCGAAGCGATCACCCAGCGCCTTGATGACCGAGCAGGTTAGATCGTTCGCGCGCGGAGCCTCGGGATAGTAGAAGCTCTCATAGAGCACAGGGAACGCTCCATCCTGCTTCTTCAGTGTGGCCAGGTCGACCTCTGGACTGCCAATGCCCGCAAGCTTCACGACTTGCGCCGGCGCCTGTGCCGCATGAACTCCGGTGGCCTCGGCGCTCGCGGAGAGATAGACCTCGGAGCCCTCGCGCATGCCCACGGGCAACGTTCCGCTCAGCATGATCGCGTTGCCCTCGACCATCACCTCCGGTGAGAGGCCATTGCCGAAACCCACGTAACGCGGCCCGCGGCCCTCCGCACCGGGACGCTGCCGGAACGCGCGCATGCCCTGTACACTCCAGACCGTCACACCCGGAGTAGCAGCCACGCAGGAGCCCGTGGGCTTCGTCGCGCTGAGGCACACACGATACACGAGACCTGCGGCACCGGGATCATCCGCTGCGGGAATAGGTCCTTCGGTCTCAAGCCGAGCCTTGAGATAGACACCATCCGCCGTGCCGAGCTTGATGCTCTTGATCGCGAGCTTCGGATCCATGGCTTGTGCGGACGGCGTCAGTGTGGCGATGATTTTCTCTTCTCCGCCTTGCACCTTCGGAAAAATTCCTACGATGCCATCGCGCGCATGCACCTCATCGTATGTCAGGTCGATGCGGCCATCCTTGTAGAGCACGGCCTGGAAGCGATTCGTCGTCGGCCTCCACGTCCAGTCCTGTATGCCCGCAAAAGGTTCGCTGAGCGTCCAGGTGATCACTGCGCGGTCATCTAGCTCCTTCAGGTAACGCGTGCCATTCATGCGCGGCTTGAAGAACGCACTGATAGCCGGCGTCCCATTGATGAACGTGCTGCCCACGTGCTGCAGCAGTGCATAGCGTTCCACCGCAAGGCCACCTTCGCGGCTGCCCGGCAGAGCCTGGCCACGAGACCGACCTCCGCCCGTCGCAGCCGGTTCTCCGAAAGTGATAGAACCTGTGAGCCCTATAGACAAAGCGTTCCGCGCCATGCCAGAGAATGGAAAGCTGAACTTCGTAAGTGTCGCGTTGGGATTCTTCACCTCCTCACCGAAGTCCTTGTCCCATGCTTCCGGCAGCGTCTCCATGCGATAACGTGAGCCTTCTGGAGTGAAGCGGAGCGTGCGATGCTCCAGGTCGAACAGATGTGGCTTGCCGAGCGCGTCCTCATTCAACGTAAGGACGATGAGGTTGCCGTGCGTGCTCACAGTGCCGATGGACTTGCCTGGAGACATGCGGTCCTGCGCGGCAGCAGTTACGATCGAGCCGATCCACACTAAGCCCGTGAGCTGGCACAAAGCCGCGCAGAATCTTTTCCTCATCGAGATACGAGTACGCATGCGAGTTTTTATCCTCAGGAAAAATATCGGTCGTTACTGCTTCTGAACCTTCACGTAATAGAGATCGGTGGCTACATCGAAGCGCTCGCGATCAAGCGGCGTCTTCATCGTCTGCCAGCGCGTGGTCACGGGCGTAATGAGCTGCCAATGCTCCTTGTCGCCCACCTTGATCGGCATCGCAAAGGCAGCTTCATCGGCCAGCCAGCGGTACGAGACCGCATGTGCGTGCTCATCGAAGCGCAGCTCGAGCACGGGAATCGCCGCATGACGGAGATACTCATCGAAGATCGGCGTCAGGTTCCTCTTACTGTGCTGGCTAAAGAACGCCGCAACATCCGTTGTCATGATGGTCTGATACTTGAAGTGCTGGTAATAGTCATGCAGCAGGGCAAACCACTCGCGATCATCGTCGATGACGCTGCGAACTGTATTGAGAAACAGTCCACCTTTCTTATACTGATCAACCGGCGGCGTGCACACCGTTCCCTCGCGACAGATCACAGGTTCAGCATTCTTCACATTTTCCTTACCCGTGTTCACGTACAGAATCGCATCGCCCTTGCCCCACATATACTCCACGAAGACCCCCTCGAGGTAGTTCGCCCAACCTTCGTGAATCCACATATCGGAGCGGTCCCGAGCCGTGATGCTGTTGCCGAACCATTCGTGCGCGCTCTCGTGCACGATGATGAAGTCGAACCACGTGCCGATGCCGGTCTTCGGCCGACCCAGGTAACCGTTCTCGAAGTGATTGCCATAGGTGATGGCGGTCTGGTTTTCAACGCCTGAGTACATTGCCTCTACCAGCTTGTAGCCATCGCGATAGAACGGATACTCGCCGAAGGTATGTTCAAACGCCTTGAGCATGTTCTTCACTTGAATGAACTGATGCTTGGCTTTGTCGAGATCTTCGGGGAAGACATAGTAGTCCAAAGTGAGCGCGCCATACTGATCGCTGTACACATCGCTGAAATGCACATATTTGCCCACGTTCAGCGACACGTCGTAGTTATTGATGGGGTAACTCACATGCCAGTTCCATCGGGTAAAGCCGTCGCCTAGATCCGTCTTACTCTGGAAGCGGCCATTCGACACCTCGACGAGATCGCTGGGTGCCTCAACGCTGATGTCCATCGACTCGACTTCATCTCGCCATTGGTCCTTGTTTGGCCACCATACGCTCGCACCCTCTTCCTCGCACGCAGTGTTGGCAAGCGGACGCCCCATGGGATCTTTGCGAAAGACGAAGCCTCCGAAGCGCCCCATCTCCACCGGATGACCGGAGTAATAGAACTCGATGCTGTACGTGTCTCCCTTGCGCAGCGTCTCCGGAAAGTCGACATATACTGTGCGGCCCGCAGCGCGCTCATATTTGAGTTCGTGCGTGCTGCCATCGGCAGCATCCAGCAGGATCTTATCGATGCTGAAGGTCGGGACAAGGTCCAGCTGGATGCGCTTGCCCGGCTCCAGCATTTTGAAACGGATCAGGTTCTTTCCCCCCAGGGTCCCATGCTCAGGATCGACGCGCACATCAAGGTGGTAATAGAGGAGGTCATTGTTCGCGCGATACGGTCCGTACTCTCCACGCAGCCGGTCGGCGTCACTCACGGCGGCGGGCGCGCCCGCGACAGTGGTCTGCGCCATAACGTTCAATACCGCGCAGAACATCGAAGCAGCCAGAAGCGATACAGCAAACCCTCGAGTAATCCTCATACGTTGTGCCCATCCCTTCCTCGCTCTATGCGGAGCATGGCGTCGTCTGTTCTAAGAATCGCGAGTTGGCGCAAAGATCGAATCTTCCGCATATCGCTCCCCCGCAATGTTCTGCGGGGCAAAGACGCGATCGAGCTCTTCCCTCTCGCTCTTCGTCAGCTCGATGTCGAGAGCTCCAAAGTTCTCTTCAAGATGCTTCACCGTGCGTGTGCCTGGAATAGCAAACATATTCGGCGAGGCCTGTAATACCCACGCGAGAGCCACCTGGCTGCTCGTGCCATTCTTGCGTCCCGCCAGAGTGTGAACGGCTGCGGCGAGCTCAGTATTTCTTTGGAAATTCTCCCCCTGGAAGCGAGGCAGTGAGCCACGAAAGTCTCCTTGCTCAAGCGCAATCGATCCAGGAGAAGCAGCGAACAGCCCGCGTCCCAACGGGGAGAATGCGAGGAAGGCCAAGCCAAGTCTCGCTGTGAGCGGAATAAGTTCGCATTCCGGCTCGCGCGTCCAAAGCGAATACTCGCATTGCACCGCCGCAATGGGATGGACGGCCTGTGCTCGCAATAACTCCGTCGACGTCACCTCCGAAAGTCCAATGCTCCGGACCTTGCCTGCAGTTACAGCCTCGGCAAGCGCGCCGACGCTCTCCTCGATAGGAATACGCGGGTCAACACGATGCAGCGTGCAGAGATCCAGCGCATCGGTGCGCAGACGTTGCAGGCTCGCGTCAATAGCCTTACCCAGATACTCTGGGGTGCCGTTACGCTCAACCACCTTGCCGGAGGAGTCGCATACCAGCCCGACCTTGGTCCCCAACACCACCGCATCACGGCGACCCACCAGCATCTCGCCCAGCCACCGCTCATTCTCTCCGCCACCATAGCTGTCTGCGGTGTCCAACAAGGTGCAGCCGAGTTCCAGTGCCCGATCGAGCGTGCGGCGTGACTCCGTCGCATCTGCTCGACCATACGCATGAGAGAAGCTGAAGGTCCCCAGCCCAATGGCTGCGACCTCCGCACCTTCACTTCCCAGGCTCCGCTTCAATAGCACCTGTCGAGCCTCCGCTACTGCCCCGCCTCTTCGTGGTCTTCCTTGTTTTCCTTGAGAGCGACCTTATTCCAATCGGGCGGCTCGACACCGAGGAGATAGTGCACGAAATAGTCGTCGCGATAATGCTCGCTGGCGAGGATGCCCACGCCATGGTTCTGCCCCGGGACGTACATCATGTCGAAGTGCTTGTGCGCCTTCACCAGCGCGTTAACCACCTGCAGCGAGGACGCGGGGTCCACGTTCGAGTCCATCTCACCGATGATGATCAGCGCGCGTCCCTGCAGCTTGCTTGCATTGACGACGTTCGACGCGGCCTCATACTGCGGGCCGATCGGGTACCCCATCCACTGCTCGTTCCACCACATCTTGTCCATGCGGTTATCGTGGCAACCACTGTTCGTCACCACTACCTTGTAGAGCTCCGGGTGGAACAGCATGGCGCCCAGCGAGTTCTGTCCTCCAGCCGAAGTGCCGAAGATACCCACCCGCGTGGCGTCGTACCAGGGATACTTCGCGGCAGCTGCCTTGTGCCACAAGATGCGATCCGGGAAGCCCGCATCGCCGAGGTTCTTCCACGCCACATCATGGAAGGCCTTGGAGCGATTGCTGGTGCCCATGCCATCGATGTGCACCACGATGAAGCCAAGCTCCGCCAGCCCCTGGTCCGGCGCCACGGCGCTGAATGTCTTCGGCACGAACGATCCCTGCGGCCCCGCATAAATGTTCTCGAGGACCGGATACTTCTTTGAGGGATCGAAGTTCAGAGGCTTCGTGATCGTGCCCCAGATATCCGTCTTGCCGTCGCGTCCCTTGGCCACAAAAACCTCGGGAGAACGGAAGCCCGCGGCGAGCAGCGCGGACGTGTCCCCCTTATCCAGTGCGAGTACGAGCTTGTGGTCTTCGCTATGGCGAAGCTCCGCGGCAGGAGCAACGTCCACGCGCTGCCAGGTATCGACATAGAACGCATGGTCCTTAGAGAACACCGCAGTATGCATGCCGTCGGCATCCGTCAGGCGCGTCAGCCCCGTGCCATCGAAGTTGATCCGGTAATACTGCGTAAAGTATGGATCCTGTCCGGGCACGCTACTGCCCGCGGCGAACCAGACCTGCCGCTTCGCCTCATCCACCCACGCGACCTCGCGAACGAGCCAGTCACCCTTGGTGATCTGGTTCTTCACCTTTCCGGTTGCGCCGTCGTAGAGGTAAAGGTGCTCCCATCCATCGCGCTCAGAGGCCCAGAGAATCTCCTTGCCGTCGTTCACGTCGAAGCGATACTTGCGTCCCGCCGAGAGCCCCGGCCCAAGGTTGCTGTAGTAGAAGAAGGTCTTCGTCTCTTCATCAATGAGTGCGCGGGGCGTGCCGGTCGCCGCGCTCACCTCGATTACCTTGTAGGCCTGATGACCACGCTGGTTGTACTCGAAGGTGAAGCCGCGGCCATCCTTCCACCACACCGGAGGGGTGATGTCATACGGATTCGGAAAGAGTGACCGGTCGATCTCAATCCCCTTGCGCGAAGCCACATCGAAGAGCACTGGATACGCGATGTCCACCGGATCGCCGGGCTTCGCATAGTGCACGGTCGTGTGCTTCGGCTGCAGCTGATCCTTTGGCGAGGACTCGATGTACATCACCTCGCGATCGAATCCGGGGCGCGTGTGATACGCCACGATCTTCGTCGAGTCCGGCGACCAGGCCACAGTCCGCAGCGAGTAGTAGTTATTCTCCGAGCCATCGAAGCTCAGCTGCACAGCCTCGCCCTTGCCCACCGGCTTCAGGAAGACATTGAAGTCCTGGATGAAGGCCTGCCACTTGCCGTCGAAGGAATCGCACGTTGCTGGGGGCGTCGCTGGAAGCTGCCCGCCGAACTGCGAACCGACGCCGAGCCGTGCAGGCTGGGCCAGGGCAGAAGCTCCACGGCCCTGTCCGCGCGCGGGCTCATCCTTGCTGACCGCACAGGCACGCGGCAGACGGCTGAGCCGTCCGTTATCTCCCTCCTGTGGCGCAGGCGGCTGCCATGCCAGCCCATCCATCGGATCTCCGCCCGGCCCCTCAGGACTGACCTCCTCGGGGTTCAGATCCTCATCTTCACTCGCCATCCCGCGTCCAGGACCTCCCGCGGGAATCGGCCCGGTCTTCGTGCAAGTGTAGGCCGCGAGATCGCAACGATACATCGAGCCGGCCTCGCCAAAGGTGATCGCCTTGTCCTCCTCCACAAAGGTAAGGGGCGCGCTCTGTTGTGCACTCGCCGCAGGACGAGCTCCGCCGCCACGCTGCGCCAGCGTGGGCTCGAACGGAAGCTTCAGCGCCGTGTAATGTGTTCCCGCAGCCTTGTTGACGGCCTCTGCCAGCTTCTCCTGATCGAACGCTGGCTTCTTGCTCGCCGCATCCGCGTCCACCAGCAGATACTCCGTGCCGCCCTTCACCGTATGCGCGTACCAGAACCGGTGTGTGTCGCCGATCCAATGCGCGGGACCGGGAACATTCACCACGAGGTCGCGCGCCTTCTCCTGCAGGTCATGGGCGCGCTGATAATCAGCCAGCGTTCCCTGCGCGTGCAGCGTAGCGGAAAGCGGAGCACCAAGTAGAAGCGAAAGAACAAGGCGGCCGGCGAAGTTCATCGGAGGAAGGGCTCCTTTGCGGTGCCTACCGATACGCCGAAGACAGAGCTTCGATGGGGACAGGCGAAGGCATCGCGAGAATGTGAGGGACACGAAGAAGTATACGTAAAAGTATTTTTATTAGACGCACCTGTCCGTCATTTTTTGTCTTCTCGCGCGCCGGCGCCTCGGCAGACGCTGGCATCCGCAGGCGGCGCCGGACGGCGGGAGGGCAACTCCGCCTTGGGCGTCAGCGCCTCCCACTCCTCCACCGCGACCGCGGCATACTTGCCGTCCTGGCCCGACGCCTCGAAGACCGCGCGCAGGCATTGCGTGCGGATCGGAGCAAAGCTCACATCGAGGAAACGACGCATGGGCTGCGTCGGATAGACGCTCGGCCGCGGGACCGGCGTCCATACCCCATGCGCCAGATACTCCAGCCGCCAGCTGGCCGGGGGAGCGACGCCTTCCGCCGCTCCTGCCGGATGATCGCCCCAGAAGACAATGCGCGCACCATTCAGCTTCACCGGCTTCGACCACGCATACTCGATCCACTGGCTGGGCGGATTGTTCCTCGACCAGCTTCCCCACATATCCGGCGGCAACGGATTCGCTCGAACGATGCCGTCGTTCAGCGCCTTGATCCAGTACTGCACCGGCACGGGATCATTGCTCGCCGCCGCATAGGCGGCCATCGCGACGTTGCGCGTCGCTTGCGGCGGAGGCTGCGGCTCATGCGTCGGCTTCACCTTCAGCATCCGCGCAGGCCTCACGCTGTCGTCCCACTCCAGCTTGTCGATCGCCACACTGCGGCGGAAGTGGCCGCCATCCTTAGCATCCGCCGTGTGATAGATGAGGTACCACTGCCCCTTGAACTGGATCACGCCCGGATGCGACGTCGTGGACGACACAGGATCGAGGATCACTCCCTGGTACGTCCATGGGCCCAGCGGCGTAGGCGCCGTGCCGTAGGCAATGCACGCGTGATAGATCGCGGGCGTGCAGGGCGAGTTCGGTCCAGCCTGGTTGTCGGCATAGACCATGTAATAAGTATCCCCACGCCGCATCAGCCATGCAGCTTCGAAGAAGCCCGTCAGCGACTTCACCGTCACCACCGGGCCCTTCGGCGTCACCATGTCGCGCTCGAGCTCAACACCCCGAAGCTGACCGAAGGTGCCCCAGTAGAGATACACGCGGCCATCGTCATCCACCAGCACCGTCGGGTCGATGTTCTGGATATTGTTGGGCTCGGGCAGAGACTGCGAGACGATCGGACCCGCAGAATGCGCATCCTTCCACGGTCCCAGCGGGCTGTCCGCCACCGCAACGCCAATGACGAAAGGATCGCGATGCTCACGCTGGCCCTCCTGCACCGGCGCATACAGGTAGAACCGGTGATCCGGGCCTTCGATGATCTGCCCGGCATAGGCATGCCCAGGCTTCGACCATGCAAAGAGAGACTCCGGCCGAAGAATATTAGGATAGTGCTGCCACGTATGCGACGCCACATCCTTTGTGGCGAAGATCTGCCACTCGTTCATCACGAAGTCATTGCGGTTCGGCGCAGCTTCATCGCGTCCCGCGAGGATGTACAGCGTGTCGCCCGCAACCACGGGCGCGGGATCAGCTGAGTAATACGATCCATCGGAGAGAATCGGATTGCCACCGGTATGGAGGATCGTAGGCGTCGGTGCTCCCGTCTGCGCAGCGCACAACGGCAAAAAAATGGCCGCCGCGAACCAGGCGGCGGCCTCACCGATGGACAACCTCAAATACGCGGGCAGAGACGGCACGATCCGATCCTTTCTACGGCACAGACGCCCATTCCGCCATCCTGCAACAATCTACTTCGCGCTGATCTTCACCAGAACCACGCCGTGCGTCGGCACCGTCGCCGTCAGGCTCTCGCCTGTCATCGACGCGGCTTCATGCTTCCACAGGTCACGCAGCGTGAGCTTCTTTCCCGCGAGAGACGCCGGTAGGCTTGCTTTCGGGAACGACATCTCCGCTGCCGAACCGGTGCGGTTGAAGAGCCCCACCACCACCGATCCATCCGCAAGCGGCCGCATCAACACCTCAAGCCCATCCTTGCTCGAGACCGAGGCAACCGGCTTGTAGTTCGGATCCTGATCGACGGCGATCACCTCGCGGTTGAGCAGGATGCTCTTCGTCTCGTCGGTCATCGAGCGCAGGTCATTGCCTGCAATCAGCGGCGCGGCCAGCAGCGACCACAAGCTCATGTGCGTGCGGTACTCATCGGCCGTCATACCACCGTTGCCGATCTCCAGCATGTCCGGATCGTTCCAGTGTCCGGGCTTCTCATAGCCAGCCAGCTTGAGCTGCCCGAAGCCGATGCGGTCCATCGACTCCCAGCGATCGCTGATGTCACCGGTCGTGCGCCACAGGTTCCCGCCGGACGCGTCTCCCCAGCCCGTCCAGACCTGGGCGCGGCCGTACTCGCAAAGGCTATAGACGATCGCCCGATGCGTGGCCTGCAACGCCTCGCCCATCTCCTGGTAGATGGCCTGTAGCGTCGGAGCATCGTCCTTGTAAACGTCGAGGTCGCTGCACAGGTCGTACTTCAGGTAGTCGATGCCCCACGCAGCGAAGGTCTTCGCATCCTGCGCCACGTGGCCATAGCTGCCCTCATAGCCCGCGCACGTCTTTGGCCCCGGCGAAGAGTAAATCCCGATCTTCAATCCCTTCGAGTGCACATAATCCGCGAGCGCCTTCATATCCGGAAACTTCTTGTTCGGGATGAGATTGCCCTGCGCGTCCCGGCCCAGCTCCCACGTGTCGTCGATGTTGATATACACGTAGCCCGCATCGCGCATGCCGCTGGCGACCATTGCGTCCGCCATGCCCCGCACCGACGCATCGTCTACGCGGCCGGCAAACTTGTTCCAGCTATTCCAGCCCATCGGAGGAGTCTTCGCGAGGCCGTTATCCGGCAGCGTCTTGAGCGCCGGCAGCGGCAGCGGAGCCGGAGGCTCCGTCGCCTCCTTCGTCACCTTCTCGCCGACCGCGTGAATCTCGCCCATGCGTCCCTGCGTCGTCAGCATCAGCTTGCCGCCTTCGAGAGTCCCGTCATACGTGATGGGCGGCATCTGGCGACGCGGTGGCTGTCCGAGCGGCGGTGGTGGCGGCGGTGGTGGAACCGTGACGAAATGAATCGCACCGCCCTGGAAGGTGCCCGCGATCGGAATTCCAGTCGGACGCCGTATGAGTTCGCCGGAGATCGTCTCGCCGCTCTGCTGGATATGGAAATACGTCTCGCGAAACGTCCCATCCCCATTGGGCTGCGGTGTACGTACGTCCCAATAGCCATTGAGGTCCTGCGCTATAGCGCCCACCGAGCCAACGGTGAGGAGCGCGGCAAAGACAAAGAGCGATGAGCAAGAGCTCGAGCGGAACTTCATGGCAACTCCAAAGAGACCGGTACGTGCTTCCCGGATCTGCTGGTTCAGAAGGAGCGAGAGACTCTGAGCTCCAGGGCCCGGAGAATAATGAATACTTTTTTGTATATATCAGCGCGGGCATAAGACTGGAAAGAAAAAAGTTCGCTGCACTCAAAATGTCAAAGAAAAAGGCAGCCCACCAGGGCTGCCGTATCTCGATCATGTCTCGCTGCCGGCGTTTACCAGCTCCCGCGCTCACCGAAGATATCGATCACGTGGGCAAGACGCTCGGCGCCTTTCAGCCAGTTCTGCTTCAGGCCGACCTCCACCACATCCGGATCTGCCGCCAAAACCCCGCGGATCACCACCTTGTGCTCCTCCACGGAGGTATGGAGGTCCTTGATGATGGAGCTCGCATAGAGCCTCCAGTAGCGCTCCGTCTGCGGCTCGATACCGCCATGCAGCGTAGTCAGGCGCGGTCCGGCGCCGTACTTGATGATCAGGCGATGAAAGTCGCGGTCGATCTCGAAGATCTCCCCCGGATGCCCGCTCTGTCCGCTGGCGATCGCACTCAGGCGTCCGTTGAGCGCGCTGAGCTGCGCGGCGATCTGCTTGCGTTGTGCCTCCGGAAGTTGCGCGACGCCGCGGCCGGCGATGCCCTCGAGGCTGCCAATGATCATGTACAGCTCATTGGCATCTTCCTTCGTCAGCGGAGCAACAATCATGCGCGACTTGCTGACGTTACGATGCTCCAGCACATATCCCTCGCGCTGCAGCCAGTGGATGGCCCCACGCACAGGGGTGCGGCTCATGTTCAGCCGCTCGGCGAGATCGGCTTCGAGAATCCACGTCCCGGGAGACAGTCGCCCGTGAACGATCAACTCGCGGATATCGCGAAACGCTGTGATGAGGCTCGTGCCGTGCTCGGCCTTCGCTCGTGGGTTCTTCGCAGAGGCGGACTTCTTGCTCGTCTTCGTTGTCATGATGCTCGCGGTCTATTGCCCGGAAACACCTATTATCACACGACTGAAACGCAAAACTGTATGCGAAGGGGTGCGCCAGTCGTGTACTGACCTCCAGCCGGTTCCAGATACATTGCGGCGAAAGGCTCAGGCATCCTGTGCCCGGCGACGAAGCAGCCAATAGACCGGCACCCCGCTCAGCACGATAAATAACCCCGGCCAGGTCGTTGCCGTGCGATAGGCGAAGAGCACTACGAGCACGATGGTCGCTCCCACGATGTACAGCGCCGGCAGCCATGGGTAGCCCCAGCAGCGATAGGGCCTGACAGCATGCGGCTGCGTGCGGCGCAGCCGGAAGATCGCGAACACGGTCAGGATATAGAAGATCAGGGCTGCGGAGATGACATAGTCCAGCAGGTTGCTATAGAGATTGCCGTAGGTGCGAGTCGCCGCGTCATAAGTACGGGGCAATACCAGCACCAGCGCCCACGCGCATTGCATCATCAGGGCAGAGGCGGGAACGCCCTGCCGGTTCAACCGCCCCGCACTGCGGAAAAACAGCCCGTCCTGCGCCATGGCATAACAGGCCCGTCCGCCCGCCAGCGTAATGCCGTTCACCGTGCCAAAGGTGGAGACCATGATCAGCACGGCCATCGCGAGCTTCCCCACTCCCGGCAACACGGTATCCACCACCAGAGTGGCCACACGGTCCGAGGGCGCCGTCTGAATGGCATGCACCGGAAGCACCGCAAGATAGCAGAGGTTACACAGCAGGTAGAGCACGATAACCAGCGAGGTGCCCAGAGCCAGCGACAGGGGCAAATTGCGCTCCGGTCGCCGCACCTCACCCGCAACGAAGGTGATGTCATGCCAGCTATCCGCGGAGAACAATGAACCGGTCTGCGAGACGCACAACGCAATGATCATGCCGAAGAGGGTTGCGACGTTCGTCGCCCCAATCTGCGCTGTCGCATGTGGCGTCCACGCATCGGCAAAGTTGGCACGCAACACAGCGGAGGAGTGCAGCGCCGCATAACCACCGAGTCCAAGCAGCAACACCATTCCCAACAGCTTGGCGACCGTGAAGACGTTCTGGATGAGCTTGCCCCAGCGCACCCCATAGCAGTTCACTACCGCGATCAACAGAATGATACCCAGCGCAAGTGCCTGCGCCGTGGAAAGCGAAACCGCATAACCAGGCAGCAGATTGATCGGCGCGACGAGGTAGTTCGATTCGCTGATCCCAGGGAAGATCACTCCGGCAAAGCGCGCGAAGGCAATCGCCACCGCGGCGATCGTGCCTGTCTGGATCACCGTGAGCAGTGTCCAGCCATAGAGGAAGCCCACCAGCGGCGAGAAGGCCTCGCGCAGGTAGACATACATGCCGCCGGCGCGGGGCATCATCGCCGCCAGTTCGCCGTAGCTCAGCGCCGCCGCCACCGTGAGCACACCCGTGATGACCCACGCAACCAGCAGCCAGCCCGCCGAGCCGACCTGCCGTGTGATCTCTGCGCTCACAATGAAAATGCCAGAGCCCACCATGATGCCCGAGACGATCATCACAGAGTCGAAGAGACCCAAGGCTCTCTGGAACTCTCCACCTTCGCCGCTCGTCTCCGCCTGCATGGAATGAATCTCTGCGCTCAAACGCTGTGCCTCCTGGTGAACCTGCCTGCTCTCGCGTCAACTACGCTAACGTCGCGACGACCTCGAAGTGACGAACACCGTTGGGAGCAAAGACCGCGGCCTCACGATGCGTACCGCCCACTGTACCGGGTTTCCCGTTCACAAGAACACTCGCCAGCTTCTTCCCTTCCGGCGCGCGGAAGCTCACGTGCATCTCCTTCGGTAGCTTGCCGCTCGCCGGCAACGTCACCGTGGCAACCAGCATGTCGCCGCCGCGCGACTCGAGCTTGTAACTCACGCGGCCATAGCGCGTAGGAGCCTGCTCCATCGCAATCGCCTTACCGGTAGCGATCCACTCCCTCGGAATGGCACGGCCGAGATGCAGCTGGTCTTTGTCGCTATCTTCAAACACCAGCATCCAGCGCACCAGCAGAGGAATCGTCTGCTGCGCGGGGATGCAGAAGATCGCCCCGCCACCGGTGATCCCGGAGACCTCACCCGCCGTCCAGCTGCCGCGCGTGTGATCGTGATAACGATGCGCGTACAGGAAAAGGATGTACTCCTCGATGCGGCCCAGGCGTAGCAGCATCTGCGCATAGCCATACGAAATGAAGCCGAGGATCGCACGCCCGTTAGGATTCGCCCGCCCCACGTTCGCTACGACACCCACCGTCGTCGCTCCATACGCCCGCATCGTGTCGATGACCGCATTCGCCTTCGCCTCCGGCAACACGTTAGCCTGCAGCAGCTCCGCGTAGCAGCGATGTGGCCATTGTTGCTCGCTGGGATGCTCCTTCTCGAGCGCCTCGCGGAAGGTATATTGCGACCCAGGCAGCAGCGGCACATAGGCCGGTTTCATGTCGACGCGCGTGTTGGCGTCAAGGCTCTTCAGCAGCGTCTCCTGCAGACGATCGGCGCGCTTCTCCCAGTCGGCAGTCTTCGCCGTAAAGCCCAGAGTGCGCCATGTCGTCGCGAGTTCGCGCCACCCACGCACCGCAAACGCGCTGTTCGCGTAGTACGGTTTCCACCACACAGAAGGATCGGGCGAGAGACACGCATCGGACTCACACCAGCCGTGGATGAGCCCGTGACCACGGTCGCTTTCAGGCAGCGCGAGCGCTTCGTCCTGAAGCTCGGCAAGCATTGTGGCGATGGCCTCGATCTTCTCGCGATGCTTCGTCAGCAGCGCGCGATCGCCAGTGGCCCCGTAATACTGCGCGATCAGCAGCAACGTCAGCCCATACTGCGCCGTCTCCGGACCCCGCATGTTGACCATGCCTTTGCTATCGGTGAAGTCGGAGAAGTAATTCTCGAAGACCTCGCGCGCCAGCTCCAGCCGCCCGCACTCCATGTTCGCGTAGAAGGACATCGTGAAGATGTCCTGGAACCCGTCATACTCCGAGCCGTAGTAGTCGCGATCCACCGCGCCGTACTTGGGATACACGCCACCCGGGCGCACCATCAACTCCTTCACGAAGGCATAGCGTGCCATGTTGGTCCAACTCGCATCGGGCAGCGTGATCGTGCTCATGTCGCGAAGCTGATGCTCCCAGTATTCGGCAAAGACCAGCAGAGCTTGAAAGAACTCCTCGGGCTTCGGATCTTGACGCCGCCGCGTGTACGCCGGATAGCTGTAGCCGTACTCCACCTTCACGACCTTGCCATCCTGCACATGCGCCATACGATGCCATGTCTGCACGATGAAGCGACCCTTCGCCAGCACATCGCCGAAGACGACAATCTCATAGTGGCCGCCATTATCAGCCGGCATCACCTTGCGCACTGCCGGCATCCAGCCGCCAATCAGGCCATCATGACGTTCGTTGGAACGCTCCTGAGTGAGCTCCTTGAAGTACTGCACCGGATGGTAAGTTCGCGTGTTGCCGCTGGGAAACACCGGCATCGTGTCACTGCACTCGCGCGTGCCCACGAAGGTGTCCCAGCTTGGACGATAGTTAGGGTTCGGTGTCTTCGGATGCGACGAGTGCATCGGAGGCGCGGCGGCACGAACCTCATCTTCCTTTGGATCGCCATGCTCCAGCAGCTTGTCCGCAAGTAAGTCAGGACCGGCCATACCGATGTCCTTGATGTCGAGACCAAGGTGCTGCGGATCATCCGAAGCGAAACTGGCCTCGGCGCTCTTGGGCATCACACGCGCACGTCCCGAGATCGAGACGAATGTGATCGCGCCGTCGCGTGTACGCAGATCCTCATACGCCTTCCAGCTTTCGCCGTTGTGAGTGAAGCTTGCCATCAACGCGTGCCCGGCAACATCCACCTTGCCCGCAGGCACGCTGCCCAGCGTGCCTGCGGCATGAGCGGGTTTGCTGGCCTTCTGCTCAGCGATAGCGCCCAGGGTATTGGCAGCCGCCGCGCTGGCAGCGACCGTCTGCAAAAACCTGCGTCGATCCATGGTGCACGTCACCTTTCGGTTCTAGAGCCGCTAGCATGCTTCCACACGAAGGGCGCTTACGGATGCGTTGGATGCGCGCCGTAGTATTCCCAGCTTGTCTTGTAATCGCGGCTGAGCTTCTGGTTCTCGAGATCGGCACGCAGGATCTCGAGGGGCATCGCTCCCTCATGCAGAATCGCGTCGTGGAACTGACGCTCGGTCATCTTCTTCGAGTCCACCAGCTCATGCCGCATCGCACGGAACTGCAGGGCGCCCATCAGGTACGCGCACTGATACAGGGGTCCCACCGAACCATCGAACGAACGCCGCACCTCGGCTGTTGCGTTGTCCGGCTCGAAGCCTACTGCATCGATGAGGAACTGCACACACTGCTGGGGTGTCCACTTGCCTAGGTGGAAGTTCATCGTGAAGATCACGCGCGCGGAGCGGTGCATGCGCCACACTAGCGCGCCCACGCGTTCCTCAGGAGTGCGATCGAAGCCCTTGTCCCAGAGCACCATCTCCCAATAGAACGAGTTACCCTCGCTCCAGAACGGCGTGGAGAATGGCCGTCGATACGTGTGATATCGCGAGGCCATGTAGAACTGCAGGAAGTGGCCCGGGATCATCTCGTGAAACGCGGTCGCGTGGGCGAAGGGAATGTTGTTGCCCTTCATGCTCATCTCGCGCTGATCGAAGGTCATCGTATCCGTTGGGTACGACACGCTGATCTCATTGCCGCCGGTGAAGAACGGGTTCACCAGCTGGCGCTGGGGCGTCATCATGATCATGCGCCACGTCTCATCGGCCAGCGGCGGTACGGTCACGAGATCGTTCTTCTTCACAAAGTCGCTGCCTTCGACAACGAGCTTGCGAATCAGCTCCGGCTGTTCGCCGGGCTCCACATGCATGGACTTCACCTTCTCGACGGCCTTGTGCCAGTCGTCGCCATAGCCCATCTCATGCGACGCCTTCAGCATCTCCTTCATGCACCAGTCGTACTCGGTCTGTGCAATCGCGATGAGCTCTTCCGGCGTGTACGGGATCATCGTGTCCTGCAGTTCCGCCAACAGAGCGTCGCGGCCCACGGGGTCGCCGATGATCGTCGTCTTGTCATCCGGCGCGATGCCGATCAGCTTCTCCTTCAGAAACCCGGAGTAGCCCGTCAGCGACTTATCCATATCCTTGAATGGTTGCGCCGCCCACCAGGTAAACAGCGGGTCATAGCCGTTGTACTGGTCGAACCAGTCATGCAGCGCCATGCCGATCTGGCGGGTGGCATTCACAGCGCGGTTGGCGACAACCGGATCGACCTTTGGCTTCGCTGCTGCCGGCGCGGCATCAACCGTCTTCGCCGCCCCACGCGGGCCACGAGGCGAAGGATCGTACTCCTTGCGAACCTCTTCAATCTGCCGCGCAATCTCCGTCAGCGTCGCCGCGGTCTTTTCCGCATTCGGCGTCTTCATCTCCCGCCTCGCGTCCAGCAGCGCCTCCACGTTCTTTTCGAACGGCAGCAGTGGCAGCATCTCCTCGATTTGCTTCTGCTGGATCGCCTGCTGGTGCTGCTGCGAGACCAGCAAGTTACGAAAGAGCACGTAGTCGACCTGGTCCTCATGCGAAAGACGGTCGAAATCAATAGCGTTCAGAGATGCGAGTTCATCCGCATAGAACTTCGCAAAGCGGGCCATGTGAGATGTGGAGATCGCCAGCGGGTAAGTCCGCTGCAGCGCCATGCCATCGGCCGCGTACTGCTCGAGGATGGGCCGCATCACCGGGCTCCCATCCACCGATCCAGAAGCCGAAGCCGGGGCCGCGCCCCACGCAGATCCCGCAAACAAAGCCGCCATCGCCAGACTGCTGACAGTCTTCCTCCACGATCGACACATATCGCACTCCCAGGGGGCAGATAACGCGCAAGACCAGCGAAGGGAGCGGCCAGGTGGGTCGCTTTCGTATGGGATCTGCCGCGTGTTGGACCTTTATACACGTCTACGAGTTTGTATACAAATCGGTATTCGTATATCTTGATGCCACATTGCCATCTTCCCCGCGTAGCGCTCTCCGCGCCTGCACAAGGAGCTCCCAATGCCCTCGTCCTTCTCCTCCATGACCCGCCGTCAGATGCTGAAGGCCGCTGGGGCCTCTACGGCGGGTGCGCTGCTGACGCCCGGCTCCGCAGCCGCCGCCGAGCCAGGTCACTCCGCACCCTCCATGCCGAGCCACCCAACGGCCACCCAGCCCATTCGCGCCGCCGACGCAGGAATGCAGCTCACACTCACTCCGGTGACGCCCCACATGCTGCGCATCACCGTAGCCGCGGTCGCGGAAGATATCGATCTCTACTATGACGATGGCAGCCTCGTGGAGCGCGCCCCCGTCACGCCAAGGCACACGCAGCGTTCCGATCAGTCTGCGCAGCCTTATAGCGAAGACTGGGGCGAGTACAAGCTGAGTGTGGAGACCGGACCGTTGCGCCTCAGCGTCCAACACCGCGAGCGCGGCCCTGTGCAGACGCTGACGTTTCATCCGGAAAGCAACCAGGTCCTCTTCGAGTATGGCTCCGCTCCGGTCTATGGCCTTGGGCCTGGGACCCATCCCCTCGACCGTCGCGGAACCAAGGACATCATGCGCAATGGAGCCGGCGACGACCTCCGCATCTTCGGAGCGCGCAACCCGATTCCCTGGCTCATGGGCACGGGCTGGGGGCTGTACTTCCACCTGCCTACCGGCCAGCTCGATCTCAGAGGAGACAGCGGCATCTGGCATCCCAGCGATGGTGCGCGAGCGCAGGATATCTATCTCATCGTCGGGGATACTCCCACCGAACTCTTACGTCAGTATGCCGAGCTCACCGGCTATCCTCATCTTCCCGCTCGTTGGACATTCGGCTTCCAGCAGTCGCATCGCACGCTCGATAGCCGCGACCAGATACTCGCGGAAGCCCGCACTTTCCGCGAGAAGAAGCTTCCCTGCGACGCGATGATCTACCTCGGCACTGGCTTCTGCCCCTCTGGCTGGAACACCGGCCACGGTTCGTTCGTCTTCAATCGCGGCGTCTTCCCTGCCCCACAACAGGAGCTGCGCGAGTTCCATGAGCAGCACTTCAACGTGGTGCTGCACGTCGTCAACCCTCCCGAAACCCTGCATGGTCGCGTCTCTGACACAGGGACGGCCGCAACCGTCCCCGGCAACGCCGCCAATTACTGGATGCAACATGAACCCTTCGTGCATCTCGGTGTCGATGGCTGGTGGCCCGATGAAGGCGACGTGTTGCCGACACCCTCGCGCCTGGTCCGCAATCGCATGTATTGGGAGGGAGGCCGCAAGACTCGCCCCGATCGCAGACCCTTCGCTCTGCATCGCAACTGCTATGCGGGCATTCAGCGCTGGGGGTGGCTGTGGTCCGGCGATACCAACTCGACCTGGAAGACTCTCGAGACGCAGATCATGGAAGGCATCAACGCCGGGCTGAACGGCGTTCCGTACTGGGGCACAGACATCGGCGGCTTCGTACCCACGCGCGAGTTCACCGCGGAGCTCTTCGTGCGCTGGTTTCAATTCGGAGCCTTCTGCCCATCGTTCCGCTGCCATGGCCGCACCTGGCAACTGCGCCGCCCGTGGGGTTGGGACACCGGAAGCTATGGCCCCTCCGAGATGGGAGCGAACGCCGCCAACTTCCTGCCCAAGCCCGAAGACCTGCACAACGCCGCAGTCGAGCCCATCTGCCGCACCTTTCTCGAGACACGCTACCGCCTGCTTCCCTATCTCTACTCCTCTGCCTACGAGACGCACACCACCGGCATGCCCATCATTCGCAGCCTGGGGCTGGCGTTCCCCAGCGACGCCGAAGCCTGGGCAACCGTTGACGCCTTCCTCTTCGGGCCCTCGCTGCTGGCAGCACCGGTCTTTGAGCGCGGCGCGACCTCGCGCAAGCTCACCCTGCCCGCAGGCCAATGGTGGGACTTCTGGACCGGCAAGAGCCTCGAAGGTGGCCGCGTCGTCACACTCGACGCTCCACTTGAGTCCATGCCGCTCCTCGTCCGCGCAGGCGCTATCGTCCCCACCGGTCCCGTCAAGCAGTACGCCGACGAACCTTCCACCGAGCCGCTGACCATCACCGTCTATCCCGGAGCCGATGGCAGCTTCACGCTCTACGAGGACGACGGCCAGAGCTTCGCCTACGAGCATGGCGACTTCGCCGAAATCTCACTGCGTTGGAGCGATGCTACGAAGACGCTGTCGCTGCGCCACGCCAAGGGTTCACGCATACAGCCGAAGAGATTCCGCGTGAAACTTATTCGTGGTGAAGAGAAGATCGTCACGTTAGGAGCAGGCGCCGCATCGGTGACGCTGGCGTAGCTTGCGACTCGGTAATCGAGTGCCCCGGGTCCGGATTCTCGGACCCGGGCTTTTGTTGCCAGAGAGGCTCTAGCTCCCTGTCGTTCCTTCCGCCGGCTTCTGCGTAAACAGCCTCACGCCGAAGACCGGTCCCGCGGTCGACCGGCTGTGCGGGACAAAGCGCACCTTGATGCTCGTCTTGCCCTTGGTCAGCGCCTCGGGCACGGGATACTCCACGTCGAAGAACTTGCCCGGCTTATCGTTCTTCAACATCTGCGCGGACAGCAGCACGTTGTCCACGAGAATATCGAAGTTGTTGCCGCGCTCCTCGCCCCAGTACGTGGCCAGCAGCACCAGCGGGCCAGGCTTGGTCTGCATCGTGAACTCGAAGAAGCCGCCCGCGCGCGCGTCGCGGCCCTTGCGGCCGCGATAGGTCACCGGATAACTGATCTCGGAGACGAGGTTATGATCGCGCTCCGGCTGCATCTCGCCGAGATGCATCACGTCCACGGAACGAGCGGCGATATCGCGCTGATGCGCCTGCTCCGCCACGAACGCCGCCTCCTCCACCTTCCATTCGTCATCCGTGAAGCGCTTGAAGTACACCGCGCTGCGGCGTTCGTACTGACTGTAGAACGGCACGAACGTCAGGTCCGCTGGTCGCAGAATACCGTGAGTCTCATACGCCACACGCTCGGCCGCAGGCATCGCCGTGAAGCCCCCCAGCAGGTCCGATCCCACCATCGCCGGATCGGTGCTGTCCCACTCCTTGGACACCGGGCCGAGATCGGCCGACATCACCATCGGTCCCCGCAGAATAGCGATCGTCTTCGCATCCCCCGGCGTTGATTCGATGCGCAGCTCCAACGGCAATGTGATCGACACCACATCGCCCTGCTTCCAGCGGCGATCCACGACAGCATAGCCATTCGCCAGCGCCGGCGTCACGGCGCGGCCATTCACCGCGAGCACCGCCTTGCCCTTCGCCCAACCGGGAACCCGCAGTGCGATCGCAAAGCTCCCTGGCTTGTGCAGTTCGGTGAGTGTGAGCTTCGACTCCGGCTGCATCGGGTATCTCGTCTCGAGCTTCAGCTTCGCGCCGCGCGTAGCCCATGTCGCCTCGGCGGGAATATACAGGTTGACCAGCAGCGTGCCGTCACCCTCCCAGAAGATGGACTCGCCATGCTTGGAGTGGCTCTCCATGCCGCTGCCGACGCAGCACCAGAACGCATCATGCTTCGGGCTGGAGTAGCCTCGCCGCGATCCCGTCATCAGCGGCGTCATATACGTGAAGCCACCCGTCGCGGGATCCTGCGCGGCCATCACATGATTCAGGTGCGCACGCTCGTAGTAGTCGAAGTACGCGGCGTCCGGCTTCCAGCTATAGACATGCCGCGTAAGCTTCAGCATGTTGTAGGTGTTGCAGTGCTCGCAGGTCTGCTCCGTGATGTGAGCGGCAATCGTATCGGGCGCGGAGAAATACTCACGGTCCGCATTTCCTCCGATCACGTAGCTGTGATGTTCGGTCACCGCAGTCCAGAAGAACAGTGCTGCATTCCCAGGCTCGGGCTTGCCATTCAATTCGTGAATGCGAGCAAGACCAATCAGCTTCGGCACCTGCGTGTTGGCATGAAAGTTCGCCAACTTATCCTGACCGGCTTCCAGAGGGTCCAGCACCTTGCGGTCATAGATGCGCTGCGCTGCCACGAGCCAGCGTCCCTCTCCGGTGCGTGCGGATAGCTCGGCGAAGCTCTCATTCAGGCCGCCATATTCCGTGTTGAGCATCTGCTGCATCTGCTCATCGCTCAGCGCGGCAAAGACCTTCGAGAAATAGTCGGCGAGGCCGACATTGACTTTGATCGCGGTCGGATTGCCCCATGCAGCATCTACGTCCAGCAGGCCGGCCATCAGCTTATGCACGGTATAGAGCGGCGACCAGGAGCCGTTGAGGTCGAATCCGCCCGAGCGGATGTCACCCTTCATCACCTCGTGGAAGATCACCTCGCCATCTTCGATAACGCCGCCTTTCTGCTTGCGGCCAAGCGCACCGACATATCCCGTGCCACGCGCCTGCTGTGCTCGATCCAACTCTGCAACGATGTAGTCCCCACGTTCGCGGCAGGCCATATCTCCGGTCTGCTGATAGGTGTACGCCAGCGCGGAGAGATAATGCCCCAGCGTATGGCCCGCGATGGTATCGCTCTCCCACCCTCCGTAAATTTCTCCCTTCGGCGGGAGGCCGGCATACTTCATGAAGTTGTGCAGAAAGCGATCCGCGCTGAGGCTCAGCAGGTACTGCCGGTTCACATCGACAGCGGTCGCATAGTCGGAAGGCAGCAGCCTGACAGCCGATAGCGGCAGAGGCTTCGCCCTCCGCGGCAGAGTTACCGTTGCGGCGCGAGCCAGCGTTGGAGCGGCGCCAGCGGCAGCCAGCACGGCCGCTCCTTGTAGAAATTCGCGGCGATTACTATGCATCAGTGGATCCTCGTGCTGTGCGCGGGGGCCGGTTCGCTCCCGGTTCAACAGGACAAAGCTGATGCAGCGACGGTCGTCGCTGCATCAGCCAGGATAAGGTTGCATCCAAGGACAGCCTCTTTGTTGTCCTAGAACGTAATGTTGGCGCGCAGTTCGATCTGGCGAGCACTGTTCAGAATGCTCGATGTACCGAAGCTGGTGGACTGGATCGTACCCGAAGGTGTTCCCCAGGTCGGATGGTTCCAGACGTTGTTGAATACCGCCTGCACGTTCAGTGCAATGCCTTCCTTGATCGGGATCAGCTTCGACAGCTCCATACTTTGGTTGAACGCGTGCGGACCATAGAGCCAGACGATGCTGCCGATCGTACCCGGCGTCGTGTTCGGCGCAATCGTGGAGTAGTTCGCCGTTCCGCCCGCCGCTCCACCCGAGAACAGCGATGGGTTCAGGGCCAACGCCGTAGTATGGCTCGCCACATGATGGATACCCACCTGGCTCTGCAGGGCCTTGGCAGTGGTGCCGGTCAGCTGAACTCCACCATCGTATTGATTGAAGGTGTCATAGCCGCCTGTGAGAAGCCACGGAGAGCCCGTTTGATAAGTGATGACCGAACCCAGCGTGAATCCGCCGAAGACCTCATTCTCCAGTGTGTTGCTGTGGAGGAATGCCTTGTGATGGCCAAACGGAAGCTCATAGGTGCCGTAACCATGGATCACGTGACGCACATCGAACGACTGCGGCACATAGGCAAGGTGCAGGTTGCGCAGCGTGTAGAAGTTGTCGGCCGAAGCCAGATAGTCGTTGTTGTTGGTGCCGAAGCCCAGCGTCTTGCTGTACGTGTAGTTGAAGTCGCCCTGCAGACCATGCCATCCGCCTTCGCGGAGGTCCACCTGCAGACCGTTGTAATTGGAGTAACCCGCATCGGTCATGTAGTTCGTGTTCGATCCAGCGGCATAGGGATTTGCCTGGAAGAAGTTGATGGGATACCCCGCACCCCCGCCTGTGAACTTCGCGTTCACGCCACAGGGAGCGAAGGCCGAACCCACCAGGGCGCAGAAGTATGCCGGCGTCGACTGGCCGTTGCCGGCCAGCTGACGCGCGAAGGATCCGGCCGCTCCATGCTGCAGATAACCAATGAAGGTGGCATTGGTGTAGGCGCTCGGCGTGTTGGTGAATGCCGCGTCGATGATCGGCGTGTGGATACGGCCGGCATCGCTGAAGTTTGCGTTGCCGCTGGCCGCGTAATTCAACTGCGCATTCTTGAAGTCGGTAAGAAAGCCGTTTTCGAAGATGTTCACTTCGTTGTAGTTGAGCGAGGTCCAGTTGTGGATCGTGCGATTGCCGTTATAACGCACCTCCAGCACTGTGTTGCGCGCGAGTGTGCGCTGGATGCCAAGGTTCCACGACTCCGTGTACGGCATGCGGATGTTGGACTTGATGCCCCCTACTGGAACGCCGCTGTTGATGAACGTGAAGTTCGCCAGCGGAGCCGTCGTCGGAAAGGTTATAGGGTTGAAGGCATACGGCGGAAGCGCCTGGCCGTAGGTCAGCGCTCCAGGAGCAAACGTGCCTGTCGCTCCAGTGGTGTTCGCCGTGAGAGCGAACGTCTGGTAGTACAGCAACGCCTGGTCCGAGGCCGCATCCCAATAGAACTGGTAGGGCTGCGTAAAGTTACGCAGACCGAAGCCGGCGCGGATGGAACTGGCCCCATCGCCCCATACCTTACGCCAGAAGCCTCCAGCCGCCGGTCGAGGGCTCCAGTTGAGTGCCGCCTGCGGTTGCGGCGTCTTGTAGAAGCCATGGAACGGCCGTGGATTCAGCACGAATGCCGGGTTCTGGTTGCCAGCCAGCACGCCAGGAGCAAACAACTGGCCAACTGCGGTCGGACCGTAGATGCTGTCCAGCAGCGCATTATGGTACGCCGACTTCACATCATGCGGATCGACCACGAAGTCCCATCGCAAACCGTAATTGAATGTAAGGTCATGACGGAGCTTCCAGGAGTCCTGCGCCCAGATGCCGCTCGCCAGCGCGACCTCGTCCAGGTTGAAAGAGTGCCCCGCATAAGTCTGCTTCACCGGGTCATAGCCATTGCTTCCGCTAACGCTGGAGATACGGCCGGCAAGGATGGCATAGATCTGCCACGCCTCCGACTGAATCGTGCTACTGGCCGCCGTCGTCCCTGGCAATGTCCCATTCGTGCCGATCGTGAAAGCGTTCTGCGCTGGATCACCTGTAACCAGGCCCAGGTTAATGTTCGGGAAGCCCACCGGCGGGTTGTAGTAGTGGTCCTGCTCGCGATAGCCCTGGAAGCCGAAGTTCAGGTTGTGCGCCCCCTTCTCATACGTAATGCTGTCCGAGAGGCTGAAGACGGGATACTCATAGCCGCTGGGTAGTGTGTAGTTCACACCTGACATGCGGTTGGCGCTGTCGCCCGTCATGTTGAAGAAGACTGGCGGCGTCGTCAACCAATTCGGTGCCGCCGTGGAAGCGAACTGCTGATCGCTGTACATGAACCCAAACTTGAACTGATTGATCAGCTTCGTCGTGATGATGTAGTCGAGACCATAGTTGCCGTTGAAGTTGCGCGTAAAGTTGTTGCCATTTTGGCTGGCGAACGAGGAGCCCGGAAATGGCGGGGGATAGCTGCCTACCGGGTTGCTCTGGCTCATGATCCACGACAGGTACATACGGACCTTCTGGTTCATGTTGTAGTCCAACCGGGCCACTGGGTAGTACTGCGTCTGCGCACCCGGTTCGTTGAACAAGACCTCAACCAGATTCTTGTCGGTGTAAGGCGCGGTCGCCAACCCCTGCGACGCAGTCAGAGCGTTCTGAATCAAAGTATTGATCGCTGGGTCGATCGCGCTGGGCAGCGCGGGGCTGTACTTTGCCGCCAACTGGAAGAGGTTCACGGTCACCGGCCCGTTCGTCCCGGTGTAAGTGTAATTGCCGTTCACAACCGACGTGGGGAAGATATTGTTCGTCGTTGTTGCCGTTCCCGGCTGCTTGAACTCCGCGTAGGTGCCGAAGAAAAACAGCTTGTCCCTGAAGATGGGTCCGCCGATACTCACGCCAAAATCATGCTGGATGAGCTTGGTCTTGCGGTTACCCGCGACGTCGTTGACCCACGAATTCGCGTTCAGGCCATCGTTGCGGAAGTCGTAGTACGCGCGGCCATGAAACTGGTTGCTGCCGCGGCGCGAAACGTAGTTCAGCTGCATCGTCGCCGTGCCAAATCCGTTGCCGAGATTCAGACCATCGGTCACCACGCTGACCTGCTCGAAAGACTCGATCCGTGGAGAGATAGCGGTGGCGATCGTGCCCTGGTACTTGGTGCGGCCGTTGTTGCCAACAGCGCCGTCGATGTTTGTTCCTTCCGCCGGCTCGGGCAAACCGTTCCATGTGCCGTTGTAGCCCGCCGTCAACTGCGTCAGGCTGGAGATCGCTCTTCCGGAGATCGGAAGGTTCTCGATGTCGGTCGTGTTGATGACCGTGCCCACCTCGGTCGATGTGGTCTGCAGCAATGCATTGGCCTGAGAACTCACATTCACCGTCTCGGAGATGTCCCCCACGGGCAGAGCAACCGTCAACGTGGTGGTTGTGGAGCTGTCCACGAGCACGTTGCTGTAGATCTTCGTTTGATAGCCGTCATGCGTCACCGTGAGACGGTAGGTTCCGATGCTCAGGTTGACGAAGGTGTACAGGCCCTTGGAATCCGTGGCGGCATTCCGGGCGCTGTTGGACTGATTCTCGACAAGCTCGAGCTTGGCCCCAGGGATCATTGCCCCGGACGTGTCCTGAACTGTAACCGTGACAGTTCCCTGGTTGCCGGACTGGGCGAAGAGTCTCCCCGGCAAGATGAACATAAGCGCTGCGAGACAGAGCGTCAGGCGCATAGCGGGGGTACGTGTGAAAGTCATACAGCCTCCGTAGGAACAGCGAACACCAGCAAGGAAAGGGATCGCGGTCACGGCCTGAAGACCACGAATACGCCTGAGAGATCGTTTTCTCACTGATGTGTGTTACTTTGTATTCAACTGTGTATCCAATGTCAACGAAAGTTTGCAGTTTTTTTGCAAACTATTCGCGTGCACACGGATGTATCCATGGCTTCGTGAATCTGCCTTCCGGCTCCAGGCGCTCTTTCGCAGCGGCAACCCGCTCCCGGGAAGTCCTGCGGTTTTGCCCGCAATACCTACCCAAACGGGCCTCGGCAAGAATTTCTGGACAAGTCCACAGTTGATGCGTACATTGTCGTATACAAATTCACCGCTGGAAATCGTTTTCTCGTGGATCGAGGAACGCCGCCAGAGGTAAAGTTCTCGTGTCGGAGCGCTGGCCCTCCGGCCTCTTCCTCGTCGTCTAAAAAGGGAGATCGGGAGACTATGCCGCAGCCAGCCCGCGAATTAGCTGGAAAGGAATCGACGATGAAGCCCGTCCGTCCGTGGATCCATGAGACCTCGCAGATCGCAGCCCCCGCGGTAAACCGCAGACACTTCCTCGCCGGAGTCGCAGGCACGGCGCTGCTGACGGCAGTGGATCGCTCCAAGGCCCTGTCCGCAATGGCGGAGGACGGCGTCTCGGTAAATCTCGCAAAGGTAGCGACGCCCACAGCCTCCTACTCCTCGGGAGATACGAAGCTGCAGGCTCTCAACGACGGCTTCGACCCTGCCAGTTCGCGCGATCAGCACCACGGCGCATTCGGCGCCTGGCCACATACCGACCCGCAGTGGGTGCAGTATGAGTGGTCCCGCAAGATCACCACCAACCGCATCGAGGTCTACTGGTGGATCGATGGGCAGGGCGTCGGAAAGCCTGCCTCCTGCAAGCTGAGCTACTGGAACGGATCGGCCTTTGTGCCCGTCGCCAATGCGCAGGGCTTCGGCCTGGAAGCGAATGCATTCAACAGCACCAGCTTCGATCCCGTAACCACCGACAAACTTCGGCTCGAGATCGAGTCCGACGGCACGCACTCCATCGGCATACTCGAGTGGAAGGTCCTCAGCTCCGGCCCTGTGCCGCTCTTCCCTCCCATCGTGGAAGCCGGCATTGATCGCTCCGTTGTGCTCGGCGGTAAGTCCTATTTGTCCGGCAAAGCCGACTGGCTTGTAACTCCCGCGGTGCAACGCGTGCGCTGGTCGAAGGCGTCGGGCCCAGGTGCTGTGGTCTTCGCCGAGGCAACTTCGCCTGAGACCACTGCGGTCTTCTCCGTCCCAGGCGAGTATGTGCTCGAACTGACGGCCTTCGGCCAGAACGAAAACAAAACCTCGAGATTGGTCGTGCAGGCCGAGCACGCTCCGCCCAGGCAGCGTCTCGACGTCGTCTACACCACGCGCTACTCCATCGACAATCCCATGTGGAATGAGCGCGCGAAGACCCTGATCGTCAACTGGATTCCTCACTGCATCGATATGTGCGAGCGCACCGATCTGACCCAGGGCCAGGGTGGCCTCGATAACTTCATCGAAGCCGCCAAAGCGCTGCGTGGCGAGTCGCACGCGAAACACAAAGGCTATGTCTTCTCCAATGCCTGGGTGCACCAGACGGTCGAAGCGATGTGCATCGCGCTCATGGTGGACCCGCAGGGCGACGCCGACATCATCGCATCGCAGGAGCACATGAGGGCTACGCTCGAACGCTGGATCCCTATCGTGCTCGCCGCGCAGGAGCCCGATGGCTACATGCAGACGGCCTACACGCTCGCCGACCGCAAGGTATGGCCGGAGCACTGGATGCCCGAACATCGCGGCAACCACGAAGGCTATACCGCCGGTTACTTCATCGAGTCGGCCATCAACCACTACACGCTGACCAATGGTCAGGATCTGCGCCTCTACAACGCGGCGAAGAAGCTCGCCGACTGCTGGTCATCCAACATCGGCGTCGGGAAGAAAGAGTGGTTCGACGGCCACCAGGAGATGGAGCAGGCCCTGGTGCGCTTCGGTCGCTTCGTCAACGACCAGGAGGGCCATGGCCGCGGTGATCGCTACATCGTGCTAGCCAAGTTCCTGCTCGACTCCCGCCGCGGTGGCCAGGAGTACGACCAGAGCCATCTGCCTCCGGGCCGCCAGTATGAAGCGGTGGGCCACGCCGTGCGCGCGGTGTACTTCTACTCCGGCATGGCCGACGTCGCCGCCGAGACTGGCGACCAGGATTACCAGAGCGCCGTGTTGTCCCTCTGGGACAACATGGTGAACAAGAAGTTCTACATCACCGGCGGCATCGGCAGCGGAGAAACCTCGGAGGGCTTCGGCCCCAACTACTCGCTGCGCAACGAAGCCTACTGCGAGTCCTGCTCGAGCTGCGGCCTCATCTTCTTTCAGTACAAGATGAACCTCGCCTACCACGACGCTCGCTACGCCGATCTCTACGAGCAGACCATGTACAACGCTCTCTTCGGAGCCGTGGACATGGAAGGCAGGAACTTCTGCTACACCAATCCGCTCGTGAATACGCAGCGCACACCGTGGCACGTGTGCCCGTGCTGCGTCAGCAACATCTCGCGCACGTTGCTGATGGTCCCCACCTGGAGTTACACCAAGGGTCCCGATGCGCTCCACGTGAACCTCTACATCGGAGGCCGCGTCAACGTAGGCAAGGTTGCCGGTACGGATGTCCAGATGGTGCAGAAGACCGAATACCCTTGGAAGGGTGCTGTCGCGATCACCGTAAACCCAGATGAGGCGAACACCTTCAGCATCTATGTGCGCGTCCCCAACCGCTCGACCTCGAAGCTGTACACCGCAACACCCTCCATCAGCGGGCTGAAGACGCTTGCGGTCAACGGCAAGTCCGTAACCCCGCACATCATCAAGGGCTACGCCGTCATCACACGCCGCTGGGAGAAAGGTGACACCATCGAACTTGAGATGCCGATGGAGATACAGCGTCTCAAGGCCGATCCTCGCATCCACGCGGACGCGAACCTGATTGCACTGCAGTATGGCCCGCTGATTTACAACGTGGAGACTGCCGACCAGCACAACCTCGATCTGGCCTTGAGCGACGAGCCCCTGAAGCCGGAGTGGCGTCCTGAGCTGCTCGGAGGCGTCATGACGATCAGCGGCAAGTGGGCGGACGGCTCGCCGATGCTCGCGATTCCCAACTACGCCCGCATGAATCGCATAGCCCATGATCGTCCCGAGATTGCCGGGGGCGATGCCTCGGTGAACTATGCTCCAGGTGCGACCACGACCGCAGCGATCAACAATAAGCCCGCAACGGCAAACAGTGCTGCAGCGTTCCAGGGCTCAACCGTCCCAGGAACTCCAGCCACAGCGCCGCGACGGGCGCGTGGTCCACGCAAGGTGGACTCCAAAGTCTGGATGCAGTCGCGAGCGTAACGCGGCTATCGGCCCAAACAGAAGAGCCACGCCCCAAGGCGTGGCTCTTGCCGTTGCAACGATGCTCGTTCAGTCCTTCGCTGGCAGTTGCAGCTTGCCATTCACCAGCTGCGGCACCTTCAGCGGATTGGTATCCTGCAGCTCGGGCGGAAGCGCAAACTGCGGCAGCCCCTGATACGCAACCGGCCGCGCGAAGCGCAGGATTGCAAGGCTACCGACCGAGGTCGAGCGTCCATCCGAGGTAGCAGGATACGGCCCTCCATGCACCATCGCGTGGTTCACCTCAACGCCCGTCGGGAAAGCGTTCACGATCACTCGCCCCACCTTGGTCTCGAGAATCCGCAGCAGCTCCGCGTTCTCCTCCAGGTCCTTCTCGGTGGCGAGCAGCGTAGCCGTCAGGTGCCCTTCGAGCTCGCGCGCCGCCTTCAGCATCTGCTCGCGGGAATCGCAGTGAACGAGCAGCGTCGTCGGCCCAAAGACTTCCTCCGACAGGTGAGGATCGGCGAGAAAGTCCGCACCATCGACCTCCAACAGCGTCGCCTGCGCGGAGAAGCCCTCGCCGGCCGCCGCACCCGTCGTTGCTGTCAGTGAGCTGCGTTGCTCCACTTGCTTGCGGAAGACGGACGCGATGCCCTCGGTAAGAAGAGAGAACGAGCCGCCGCCTGACACGTTCTTGCGCAGAGTCTCTGTGAAGTCCGCGGCCGGAGCCTTCTCCGCGAAGACCATGCCCGGCTTCGTGCAGAACTGTCCGCCACCCAGCGTGAACGAGGCAAACAGTCCCGTAGCCAGTGCTTCCCCACGCTCGGCGAGGGCTCCCGGCAGAACGAACACAGGATTCGTGCTGCCCATCTCCGCGTATACCGGGATGGGTTCCTTACGCTGCCCCGCGAGGTCCATCAGTGCACGGCCGCCACGGAATGAGCCTGTGAAGCCCACCGCCTTGACGCCCGGATGCTGCACCAGCGCCGCTCCGATCTCGTGTCCACCATCGAAGAGCAGCGAGAAGGTGCCAGCCGGAAAACCCACATCCTGCGCAGCCTTGGCGACGATCTGCCCAACAAGCTCACCCGTGCCGGGATGCGCGGGGTGCGCCTTCACGATGACAGGATTTCCCGCGGCCAGTGCCGATGCCGTGTCACCACCAGCCACAGAAAAAGCCAGCGGAAAATTGCTCGCACCGAAGACCACCACCGGCCCCAGCGGACGAAGCATCGAGCGAACATCAGGCTTCGGTGGCGTGCGGTGAGGATCCGCCGTATCGATGCGCGCGTTCAACCATCCACCATCCTCCACCACCGTGGCGAAGAGCCGAAGCTGTCCGCTGGTGCGGCCCACCTCGCCTGTCAGACGAGGACGCGGCAGCGCCGTCTCCAGCATTGCGCGTTGAATGAGGTTCTCGGCCGCCGCATCGATGCCATCCGCGATGGCGCGAAGCAGGCGAGCGCGATCCGCTCCTGAGGTCGTCGCCAGGAACACCGCGGCATCTTCGGCGGCTTTCACCGCCCGCTCCACATCCGCGGCAGAGGCTGAGACATAAGCCGGTTCGAGCGCGCTGCCATCAACGGGGTTGTAGCCAAAGAAGCTGGTGTTCCCACTCGGGGGAGCGGGAACACCGGCAACCAACGAAAGACCTTCGAGCAGGTCCTGAGCCATTACGCCTCCTGCAGCGCGTTCAATGCCGTCGACTTCACGGCGGGATGGTTGGCAAGCGCCTTCTTCAACACCGCCTGCGCCTCGGCCAGCTCCGCGCCTGTGATCTCCAGCCGCGGAGCACGTACGGTTGCCGTGCCGGTGCCCGTCTCACCCTGCACCCATTTGATGAGCTGCACGAACTTAGGAACAGTATCCATGCGCAGCAGCGGAAGGAACCACTGGTAGAGCGCGTAGGCTTCCTTGCGCTTGCCCGCAAGCGCAAGCTCGAACAGCTCCACGGACTCGCGTGGGAAGGCATTCACCAGGCCGGCGACCCATCCGGTCGCACCCGCGTCCACCGCCTCCACCAGCACATCGTCCACACCGACGAAGATCTTCAGGCGCTCGCCCAGGAGCTCTCGTACCGCCATCACGCGTCGCACATCCGCGCTGGATTCCTTCACCGCCTTCAGATTCTCGTGCTCCTGCGCCAGCTCCGCAATCTGGTGCGCCAGGAAGTCGGTCTTATAGGCGATGGGATTGTTGTAGAGCATGCAGGGTAGCTTGGTCGCGGCAATCACCGTCGACACGTGCTGTTTCATCTCGCGCCAGTCCGAGGTATACACATACGGAGGCAACACCATCAGGCCGCTGCAACCGGCCTCTTCGGCCTCCTTGGCCAGCGCCACGGCATTGCGCGTGGAGAGCGCCGAGATCGACGCAACCACCGGGGTGCCCTTGGCCTGGGAAGCCTTCACGGCCGTCTTGAGCACCGCAACCTTCTCGGCGTGCTCGAGCGTCGCACCTTCGCCCAGTGAACCCAGCATCACCAGGCCGAGGCAACCGTTCTCCAGCAGCCAGGCCGCGTGGTGGGCAAGAAACGCATGGTCCACGGCAAGGTCCGCGGTAAAGGGGGTAGTCATCGCAGGCATTACGCCAAACCAGTTCATCGAGAGGTCTCCTGTGCAACAGATATAGGGATTACGTAGAGCAATTACGTTTTGTTGGAAGCTTGGGAACCCATCGCCGCGATGGGAACGGGGTACAACGGGGCACGCACCGAGACATTGCGCCAGCCAAAGAGTGTCTCGACAGCAGGACCGCAGATGCGCCCCTGGCACGGTCCCATACCGCAACGCGTCTGCAGCTTGGCATCGGTCCAGCTGCTGTTGGGCGCGGCCTGCGCTGCGAGGTCGGCATAACGAACATCCTCGCAACGGCAGACGATCGTCTCCGGCGCGGCGAGCCTCCGAAGCTCATCGCGCAGCGCGAAGGCACGGCTCATCGCAAGGCCGAAGGCAACCTCGGCGTCACGATGTGGATGAAGGCGCACCGCAGCGGAAGCCTTGCCCGAGGCCACCAGTCCCGCGATCTCTCCCTGCACCAGCGCTGCATCGACACCGGCAATCCCCGTCGGCTCGCCCGCGCAGTAAACGCCGGGTACTGTCGTCTGCTGGTTCGCGTCGACCACGACACCGCTCTCCGCAACACGGCAGCCAAGCAACAAAGCCAGCTCTGTATTCGGCACTAGGTGAAACCCGCACGCAAGCAGGTCGCAGGACTCCGTCCACTCCTTCTTGCCATCGGTCAGGCGCACCGCAGTCAGCGAACTCGAGCCTTCCGCTGTAACCGGCCAGCAGCCGGCGCGATAGGCAGCGCCGGCGATCTGCCCGCGAAGTTCGATACCCTGCAGAATCTTTCCGGGCCGCTTCAGCAGCGACGCAGCAAACGGCGCAAGGGTCCGCATAGAAGCCTGCTCCGCCACACTTACAATCTCAGCTCCCTCGTGGCGAAGATGCGCCGCCACCGCAAGCAGCAAGGGTCCCGTGCCCGCGACAACCACTCGCTTACCCCGCACGTCGAAGCCGCCGCGAACCAATGCCTGCAATCCGCCCGCGCCAAAGACTCCCGGAAGCGTCCAGCCTGGGAACGGAAGGAATCTCTCGCGAGCTCCCGTAGCAAGGATGAGCTTGTCGAAACCAAAGCTCTCGAGCTGATTCGCCACCGCATTCCATGCCTGCAGCAGCCCGCCCTTGGGTGCGCCCGAGACCGATGCCTCCACAACCTGCCGGCCGCCGAACAACTCCACTCCCGACTCGGCAAAGGCCTTCGCAACACGGTCACGGACGCGGTCCTTATGCGATGCGCCGAGGCCTTCACGCCAGATCTGTCCGCCCGCCCGAGGATTGTCATCAAGCACAGCGACGCTGCGACCTGCGCGGGCTGCGGACGTCGCAGCGGCAAGCCCCGCAGGACCCGCGCCCACAACGAGAACCTCGAAAGGACGCTGACCCGTCGCCACGGAACTCATCGGCGCCGGGCTATGGATGGCTTTAGCCTCTCCGCTCATGGCTGGGTCTCCACGGTCATCCCGTCGCGGCAGAGGATCTGGCATGTGCGTTGTTGCTGGATGCCATCGACCACAGCGCGGCACTCGAAGCAGATCCCCATGCCACACAACGCTGTCCGAGGCTCGGAGCTGACGGAGCGACGGCACAGCATCCCAGCATTCAGCAGTGCAGCCGCCACCGTCGAGCCCCGTGGCAGCCGAACGCGCTCGCCGTTGAGCTGAATCATCACGTCAGGCATAGAGCGCCTCCGTGGCGGTCGCGCGGCTGGGAAGGAAGGCCGTCGGATCCAGCGGGACCGGCGCTCCAGTCAGGTGATGCAGCACAAGCTTCGCCGCTCCGGGAGCATTCGTAATCCCGAGGCCCTCGAAGCCCATCGCCACCAGGACCGTCCTGTCCGGCGTCGGCCCAACGTACGGCAGCTTGTCTGGCGTCGCCGCGCGAAACCCCGTCCAAACACGAATCGCCGAGAGCGAACCCAATGCCGGCAGATACTCCATCGCACGATCCAGCATGCGCTTCACCATCTGTGGCTCGGAGCTTCCGTCCACTGCTCCGAACTGGCGCGAAGAGCCCAGCAGAATCTGCCCCGTCTTACGCGGCTGCGCATTGAACGCCACCGAATCCGTCGTGATCGAGTGCGCACTCTTCAGGTAGCCAAGCTCCACCAGTTGGTGCCGCACGAATCCCGGGTAGCGGTCGGTAATCACGAGATGTCCCTTCCGCGGCTGGATCGTGAGCCACGGGCAGAACGTCGTATCCGTTCCCGTCGCGACGACGATATGCCCGGCCTTTAGCCGCGTTCCGTCCTCCAGCACCACCTCACCGGCAGCAGCATGCAACGGCCTCCGGCCTCGCAGCAGACGGGCGCCCTTGCTGATCGCCCGTTGCAGAAAGAACGCCGCGGCGCTGGGGGGATAGATCACCCCATCGTGAGGTACCAGCAGCGCGCCCGCCATGCCCGGGCGAAGATTCGGCTCGGCCTCGCGCAGGGCATGCTCGTCCAACACCTCCGACGCCACACCGCAACCACGATACGTAGCGCGTTTCGCAAAGACCTCGTCCATCTCTTCGGCATCAGCAGCGACCCATAGCGTGCCGCACTCCTCGTACTCCACACCCGCAGGCAAGGCGTCGCGCATCTCGCGCCACAGCTCCCGCGAGTAGCGGGAGAGCGCAAGCTGCGCCGGAGAGTCGTCCATCACAACGAGGTGGCCCATGCCGGACGCACTCGCTCCGCCGCCGGGCACTCCAGGTTCGACAACCCCGACGCGCAGGCCGGCAGAGGCAAGCTCATGCGCGCATGCTGCCCCGACGATGCCTGCCCCAAGGATCAGTACGTCAAACGTTTCCATCAGAACTCAATGCCACCTGCGAACGGATCGTCCTCATCGAAGATCAGCCATGACTCTCCGGTAATCCAGGCACGGCCGCTGATTGTCGGCAGCACGCAGTCTCCGTGCGCCTCTACCGAGCCGGTAAAGTGTGTTCCAAGGAAGCCCTCCTGGCGCCACGGCTCTCCCGGACCCAGCTTACCGTCAGCATAGAGGCAAGCCATCTTCGCGCTCGTTCCCGTGCCGCACGGCGATCGGTCAAAAGATGCACCCGGGCACAGAACGAAGCTTCGGCTGGAGTTCTCCGCATGCTCAGGGGGGCCGAAGAGCTCGATATGGTCAATATAGCCGCCATCTTTGCCCGTCACTCCCTGCTCGACCAGCGCCGCACGAATCGCTTGCGTCGCTGCAGTCAACTCGGCCCGACGGCTCATCTTCAGCTCGAACGGGTGTTCGCCGATGAGGAAGAACCAATTTCCCGCCCATGCGATATCACCCTTCAACGTCCCAATTCCAGGAACCTCCACAGGGACCGCGAAGCGGTATCGATAACTCAGCACATTGCGTACGGAGACTCTGCCATCGGGATGCAGTTCCGTCTCCACTTCGCCCACGGGAGTTTCGATCAGGTGCTTGCCGGGCTGGATTCTCCCCAGATGCGCTAAGGTGCGCACGGTCCCGATGGTGCCGTGCCCGCACATGCCCAGATAGCCCACATCATTGAAGTAGATGACTCCTGTTACGCACGCCGGATTCACCGGCTCGCAGAGCAGCGCGCCCACCACAACCTCGGATCCCCGAGGCTCGCACGTAACTCCGGCGCGGAACGAATCATATCGGCTGCGAAAAACCTCAACACGTTCCGCTAACGGTCCTGCCCCGAGATCCGGCCCGCCTTCAACCACCACACGCGTCGGCTCTCCCTCCGTGTGCGAATCAAGCACACGCACACGCCTGCTCATCTGCCAGGAAACCATGACTGTGATTGTAGACTATTTTGCATACAAACTATGCCACAAGCTCACTTTTTAATCTCTGCGCAAACGTCAAAGAGGCCATCCCCACGACTCGTCTTCCCGCCCGAGAACGAGCTGTAACTCCCGGAAAGCAGTTGAAGGGTGCTCCCGAACCAGAACCGAGTCAGACGGCCAACCCGCTCACGCGCAGGCGGAGAATACGAGGCCTCAGAAGGCGCTGCTCGGCCGGTGCGCTCTGCGACGCGGTCGGTGAGAACAACATCCTTAACGCAGGGGAGAAACTTCAGTTTCCCTGAGCGTGCTCCGTTACCAAACATATCGGATACATGGTTTCCAGCCAAGCGCGACGGCGGACCTTGGACCAACATTTGCGCTTCTTACCGAGTTATCAGAAAAAGGATATCTCAGTAGCGGACCTGTGCCGTAAGTAGGAAATCTCCCGTCCCGCGGTGCGACGCTGCTCATCTCGCCTTTGGCGACGGTAAGTCCCCCGCTGGATCTTAAACGAATGCCCCGCATCCTTAGCGCATGCGGGGCATCGGGCTGCGTTCGTCGGGGTTAGAAGGCTATATTTACGCGGAGTTGGATGGCGCGGCTGCCTCCGTTCGCGAACGCCGTTCCCAGTGTGCTGACCGCGCCCTGGGTGCTGGGAGCAGAGGTAATGGTCGCCATCTGGCCCGGGTCGTTGGCTCCCGTGCTTTCGATCGCGAAGTTAGGGTGGTTGAAGATGTTCAGGAACTCCGTCTGGATGTTGAGCTTTACCTTCTCGAACACTGGGAAGCTCTTCGTGACCGCAAAGTTGGTGTTCACAAACTGCGGGCTGGTGAGGTAGACGAACTGGCCAAACTGGCCCGGCGTAGAGGGTGAAGATACGGTCGCCTGTGCTTGGTTGCTCAGGTTGAACAACGCCGGGTTCAGCAGGAGCAGCGGATTGCTGGTGCTGTTGTTCTGTTTGTAGTAGCCCACAGCCTTCTTCTGCAGCTGATGCACACTGACTCCGTTGAGGACGACACCGGAGTCGCTGGTGTTGACGGTGTCCGTGCCGCCGGCCAGCTTGAAGTTACGGCCCGTGTTCCAGGTAAAGATCGGCGACACGGTCCACCCGCCGACAACTTCCTTCATCAGGGTGTTACTGCCATGGAAGGGGATGTTATATACGGCGTAAGCATTGAAGGCGTTTCGTTCGTCGCTTGGCGCCGGACCCCAATTCAGCTTCTTGTTGCGCAGCGTGGTGAAGTTAGCAGCTCCGGTATCCGTGTAAATATAGCGGTTGGAGAAGGCGTGGCTATAGGCGTAGTTGACCTGGAGCGTCAACCCATGGCCCATCGGATGCTTGATCTGTGTCTGCAGGCCGTTGTAGTTGGAGGCGCCCGGATCCGAGAGCAGTGTCGCCGCGCCTGCCGAGTACGGGTTCGGGGTGAAGAAGTTGATCGGATACGCGGTAGAGCCCGTGTAGCCCTTCGCTGCACAGGGAGAGAAGTTCGCGCCACCAACCAGGCTGCAGAAATACGTGCTGCTGGTGGCGATGGCATTGGCCAGCGCGCCGGCCTGGCCAGTCTTCACGTAGTTAAGGAAGGTGGCGTTGGTGAAGCCCGAGCCACCTGCACCGAAGGCCTGGTTCATGATTGGCGTATTCGTGCCGCCGAAGGTCTTGCCGCCGGAGTTGTTGTAGTTAGCCACGGCGTTCTGGAACTCGTTCAGAAAGCCGTTCTCGAAGATGTTAACTTCGTTGATGTTGAAGTTTTGCCACTCGTGGATCACGTGGTTGCCCACGTAGTTGGCCTCCAGAACGGTGTCCCAGCCAATCTTGTACTGCACGCCCAGGTTCCAGTTCTGCACCTGCGGCGTCTTCAGATTTGGATCGGTGGCGTAGAACGTGCTCTTGTAGGTAAAGGCTGACTCTGCAAAGGGTGGCGCGTAAGCCGCAGGCGTGACAGCCACGTTTGAAGGGATCGTGCTGCTGAGCGAGAGTGATCCCGCCGAGTAGTAGCCAGCCGGCTGGTTGGCTCCTGGAGTATTGGAGTTCAGAGAAACAGTCTGCTTTACGCCAGGGTTATAGAAAACGGCAGCCTCTTCCCACGGCTCCCAGCCCTCGTCGTAGTAGCTGATGGCGCCGCCGCCGCGAACGACGAGCTTGCCGCCCCAGAAGGCCGGATTCCAGGCGAAGCCAAAGTTCGGTGCGGGCTCACGCAAATCCGACTTGTAGGTGGAAGATTGCGCGTACAGCATCGGGTTTTGGACGCCGGTCAGTACACCCGGCTGGAACGGCGCCTTCGACGGTCCAAACAGATCCGCGATGGTGGGCTGCGTGTATTGGGGTGTAGGCGTGTGGATCGCGCCAGACATCTGCCATCGGAAGCCGGCGTTGATGGCCAGATGCGGTGTAACACGCCAGTTGTCCTGCACGTAGAATCCGCCGACCGTCTGCGCATCCAGCTCCACCAGGGCGCCTTCTGACTTGTACGCTTTGGAGGCAGTGTCGTAGTTGTTCGTGCCGGAGATTCCGTTGAGGCGGCCCGTCAGCGTCGCGTACAGGTACCGCAGGTTGTTGAGGTCCGGTGTGCTGGCGCCGGTGGTGACCAGGCCCGGAAAGAGGGTGCCGTTAGTGAACGCGACGTTCGCTGGATCGTTCGCCGTATCGATGCCCAGGGTCTGGGTCGGCGGGTTGCTGATGGAGAGGTCATGTGCCGACGAGTAGCGCCAGTCGCCGCCGAAGGTTACGGTGTGCTTGCCCTTCGTCCAGGTCACGTTGTCGAAGATGTCGCGCACCGGGTTGTTGCGAGGCTCCGTGTCGGCCGTCGGCGTCGTCTCTGCAAGCGCCAAGCCGCCGTTGGTGAAGGTTGGCGCCGTGTACAGGACATCGTTCACTGAGCCGAACAGGTTGTAGGGGTTGTCGTAGCTGTAGTGTTCCTGGACGTTGAGGATGCCGGCGTTCACCTGGTTCACGAGATGCGGCGTGATCGTCCAGTCGAAGCCCAACGAGATCGTCTGGTAGCTCGACTTGAAGTTGTTGTTATAGATCGGGTCGCCCGCGTAGACCTGCGATCCTGGCAGCTTGCGCCACCACAGGTCATACGCCACGTGGAAGTCCATCGTGGGCCTGATCTGCCAGTCCAGACGGGTTGTGGGGTAGATGTTGTAGGTGGTCGTCGGGAAGGTCCATTTCGCGGCTTGTTGGTAAGGCAACGAGCCGCCCGTGAGCTGCGCACTCGCGCTGTACTGATTGGCCAGTGCGAGCTGCGAGGCGATGATCGGATTGATCGCGGAGGAGAATCCCTGGCTCCCCAGTGCCGTCAATACATTGACGGGGTGTACGACACCGCCCGCGTCCGTGTAGGTGATGTTGCCTGCCTGCGCGGCAGGGGTCAGCAGATAGCCCGAACCCTGGGTCTTGCCGTTCGTGATCTCCTGCTCGTAGTTCACGAAGAAAAACAGTTTGTCCTTCCAGAAAGGACCGCCAATATTGCCGCCCTCATCGTTGTAGTGGAACTTGGTCTTGGCCGTCTTGGAGGCATCGTTGGAGTAAGAGTTGGCGTTGAGCGCACTGCTTTGAAACTCCCAGAAGCCATTGCCGTGGAACTTGTTCGTACCGCGCTTCATCTGGTAACGGATAGCAACCGCGCCCTCGGCGCCGGAGTCGGCAGTCAGGTCGGTCGTCGAGACCGAGACCTCTTCGACCGCGCCCAGGCGAACCGGCGCTGGAGAGTAGTTGCCAGAGCTCTGCGTGCGGAACTTCTGGAAGTTGGAGTTCATGCCGTCGACGGTGATGTTGATGGCGCCCGTAGGCAACGCATTGAAGGTGCCGTAGCGCGCGTCGCCGTTCGTCTGGGCGCCGGGCGCCAGCTGCGTCAGCGGAGAAGCATCGCGACCGCTCAACGGAAGGTCCTGCACCGCGTCCGGTCGGATGGTCGCAGCCAGCGTGTTGGTCGTCGTCTCGAGCACCTCGGCGCTGGCATTCACGCTGACCTGGTCGTTCGCCCCTCCCGCAACCAGCGACGGATTGAGGTTCGCTGTACGGCCGGTATCGATGACGACGTTATGCATCACCGTGCTCGCGAAACCTGGCGCGGTAACGGTCAGGTTGTACGTGCCCACCTGTAGATCGGAAAAACCATATTCGCCCTGCGCGTTGGAGTGCTGCGTCACGGACGCACCCACCGCGGGGTTGGCGAGGGTCAGCGTCGCGTTCGGAACGACTGCCCCGGTGGGATCGGTCACCGTGCCGGAGAGGTTACCGGTGGTGCTGGCCTGCGCTCCCGCCATGCGTGGCATCGCCAGGAGAAGCAAACAAAGACAAAGAGAGACGGCAGAATAGCGGCGAAACATCGTGACCTCCGTAGCGCTACGTGAACAAAACATCAGGTGAGTGCAACAACAGGGGAGAGCGGATAGTTCGAAGTACACGACAGCGTCGGGGGCTGCTGGATGCAGACCGACCGGGACCTCAGGGACGTGAGGCGTGTCGCTCGCCCTCGGCGGAAGGCCGCAGAAGACTAGTTGCGTGTACAAATTGGTATTTATTGTGTAGTGCGTTTTTGTATATTCGTCAAGCTGTATTCATCATCCGCCCACAAAAGATTGCGCAGACAACCAGAAAAACCTCGCCCCACAGCCGGCGACCGCCGCTCGGAGCACCTGCTCCGAGCTTCATGGCGCACGTCGACCAGACATCCCAGCGGATGCGCGCGTTGACGTTCAATTGGTCTCAATACTCGGATGCCAGGGCTTGCCCAACCCTGGTGCGCTCGCGTCATGGCCCGTAAAGCATGGCGCTCCATCGCTGTGACGTCCCGAACGTCGTTGCGCCGTTGCGATGAGTGGCATGGCGCAACTCGCCGGACTGCGCTGGTCATCGGGCGCACAGGTACGGCACCTTCCTACAGCGTTTCAGCGAAGACTATCGCGCCCTCGACGTCCGCCTCGAAGGCCTCACCCTCCGCGAGACGAAGCTAGGCAATAACCCGTCAACCGCGAAATTCCTCATCTCACTGAGCACGCAGCCGATCCGCTTGGCAGAACGATCCTCTCAACGGCCTACACTGGATACAGCCCGGCACGCCGGCCTTGGCCGTTATAGCGCATTGCTGCACTCACAACACAGCCCAACGCTCCCGCTAAGCCCCATGCAATCAGGACTTTGCCTGTAACTCCCTCAGACGAAAGATGTTACAAGGTACCCAGCTAACTCCCATCGAATGAGCACTTACTAGAAACGGGGGGAGGGGGGTAGGCAGGCTACCGATCCAACGCCGCGTTCACATCGCGCACCAGGTTGCGGATATAACTCCGCCGGTTCAGCAGCGCGACCATCGCATCCTTCGCCGCCGACTTCCCTGCCTCATCGCTCGCATCGACAGCGCCATCCCACGCCGTCCAGATCCCCTCAAGCTCCCGCCCCGCCTCGTCGAGCATCTTCGTAAACTTCGTCCGCTCGCCCTCCAGCTGCGCCCGCACGTCCGGATCGTCGCCGCCCATCTTCAACTCTTCGAGCGCCATATTCAGCTCGAACGCCTCTTCCAGCAGATCCGGCGGAGCCACCTGCTTCTTCTCCGTGCCCGCAGCCTTCGCCGCATCGGTCGCCGCGCGCGACTGCTCCTCCAGCTGAACCCCCTCCAGCCCCAGCAGATACTCCGTCCGCGCAATCGGATCCCGCAGCGTGCGATACGCATCGTTCAGCCGCGAGCTCGCCGCCAGCGCGGCCTCCTGCTCGGCCGCGGGCTTCGCCGCGAACCGGTCCGGATGCAGCCGTCGCGACTGCGCATAGAAGCTCTTCTCCAGAGCCGCCGTATCGATGTGCAGATGCATGGGCAGCTCAAACTGCGTGAAGTAGTTGTTCTGTCCGTCGTGACTCATAGGCTGATTGGATCGTCCCCGGTCCATTCTAGCTGCGCAAGATTTTGCGACGGGGACGCGCAGCGGGCGGTCGCTTGCTACACTTCCGCAATGCGACTCAACAAGCTCCTTCCCGCGGCCCTGCTGCCGCTGTGCGCGCTCGCGCTTCTTGCGCAGGCGCCTGCGAAGCACGGCATGACGCTCGATGACCTGGCGAAGATCCAACGCGTGGGCGCGCCCGTGCTCTCTCCCGATGGCGCATGGATCGCCTACACCGTCTCCCACGTCGACACTGGCGACGACAAATCCGTGAACAACCTCTGGATGATCAGCTGGGACGGCACGCAGCAGATCCAGCTGACCTACGGCAAGGACGGCGCCGGCTCGCCGCAGTGGAGCCCCGATGGCCGCTACCTCGCCTTCACCTCCGGCCGTGAGGGCGAAGCCAAGGGCTCGCAGGTGTGGGTGCTCGACCGCCGCGGCGGCGAGGCCCACCAGATCACCGACGTCAAGATGAGCCTCAACGGCTACAAGTGGTCGCCCGACTCCAAAACCCTGCTGCTCACGCTCGAAGAGAAGGAAGAACCCGAGCCGGCTCCCGGAGCCAAGCCCAAGGCCCCCAAGCCCATCGTCATCGACCGCTTCCACTTCAAGGAAGATGTCCAGGGCTACGTCACCGACAAGGAGCCTCACCTCTACCTCTTCGACATCGCCACGAAGAAGCTCTCCAAGCTCACCGACGGTCCCGCCGCGGGCAAGACCGCCTACGGCGAAAGCCAGCCAGCCTTCAGCCCCGACGGCACGAAGGTCGCCTTCGTCAGCAACCAGACGCTGCCCGATCCCGATCGCTTCGCCAACTCCGACATCTTCGTCGTGGACGCGAAGCCAGGCTCGCACCCCAAACAGCTCACCACCTTCACCGGCCGCGACGGCGGCCCGTTGGAGTGGACCAAAGACTCCAGGAGCATCATCTTTCGCGAAGGCGTAACCCCGCACTACTCCATCTATGACCTGGAGCAGATGGCGATGGTCTCCGCCGATGGCGGCCCCGTAAAGCTCCTCGCACCCAGGTACGACCACTGGGTCGGTGCTCCCGTGCTCACCGCCTCTGGCGACGCCGTGCTGACCGAGGTGCAGGAAGACCGCCAGGACTTCATCGCGTCCATCGCTCTCGATGGTTCCGGAAAAGTCCAGCGCATCACGCAAGGCTCAGGCGCAGCCAGCGGCCTCGACGAGAAAGCCGGCCACGTCGCTCTGCTCTGGTCCAGCGACACCGCGCCGTCGGAGATCTTCGCGCTCGAGAACGGCAGCCTTCGTCCGCTGACGCACTACAACGACGCCCTCGTCGCCACGCTCGACCTCGCCACCGTCACCGATCTCTCCGCGAAGACCAAGGACGGCAACGAAGCCCACGGCCTCTTCACTCTGCCGGTGGGCTACGTCGCAGGAACCAAGGTCCCGATGATCCTCCGCATCCACGGCGGCCCCACCGCGCAAGACGCGCACGGCTTCAACACCGACACCCAGCTCTTCGCCGCGCATGGCTACGCTGTGCTCAACGTGAACTACCGTGGCAGCACCGGCCGTGGCGAGGCGTACAGCTTCGCCATCAACAACGACTGGGGCAACAAGGAAGTCCTCGACCTGCTCGCCATGACCGACGCCGCCGTCGCCACCGGCAAGGTCGATCCCAACCAGCTCGGTGTCGGCGGCTGGAGCTACGGCGGCATCCTCACCGACTACACCATCGCCTCCACCACGCGCTTCAAGGCCGCCAGCTCCGGAGCCGGCATGGGCAATCTACTCGGCTTCTACGGCATCGACCAGTACATCCTGCAGTACGAAAACGAGATTGGCCCGCCCTGGAAGGCGCTCGACCAGTACGTCAAGATGTCCTATCCCTTCCTGCACGCCGACCGCATCAAGACGCCGACGCTCTTCATGGGCGGCGACAAGGACTTCAACGTCCCGCTGCAGGGCGGCGAGCAGATGTACCAGGCCCTCAAGTCCGTCGGCACCACCGCCGAGCTCATCGTCTACCCCAACCAGTTCCACGGCTTCACCCGCCCCAGCTACATCCGCGACCGCTACGACCACTGGTTCGAGTGGTACGACCTCTACGTCCGCGGCATCCAGCCCAAGCCGAAGCCAGACCCTAAAGCCGAACCCAAAGGCGATGCCAAGCCCGAAGCCAAGCCTGGTCTCGACGCGAGGTGAGGTATTCACGGGACAGACCGACCGACGCGCATTACGTGCGTCGCGTCGGTCTGCGTTTCTAGCGGAGATGCAACAACACCAACGGATTCATGCTGTGCGCCCGGATACAAACAGAGGCAAGGTACTGGCCAATTGCCCAGCCGCTGTTGCCGATCACCGCAGCCACGGCAAGCCAGATGTTTTGCTGGCTAACCGCTTTTGCTGTCAAGGTAAGGTTGGCCTCAAGCGCCTGGACTCTCGAGGTCAGCTCCTCGAAGGTTGGTTCAGAAGCCGGATTCGGAGGGTCGTACCTGCCGGGCCGAAGCGGCCGCAATCGCAGCAGTGAGACCGCCATGCCGGGCCTTCCGTCTCGGACAAATAGCAAGGCGTAGGACAATATGACGGCTGCGGCTCCGCCCAGTCCCCCGATCGTCTCTTCCTGCCGAGCGAATGCAACCCAAATCCCGCCAACCATCAGGCCTGAGCAGATCACAACGATGACGAACTGCAGTAGCCAGGTTGGTACAGTGACTAAACGGACCAATGCGTATCCCCTTAAAGACAGTTCTCCCGCGATTGCGACAATAATGCTTCGAGTCCTTCTCGCGAAGAGATCTTCCCATAGCGGAGGACGAGAAACGTAACTCGGGGAGTTCCGAAGGGGTTCAGGCAGAAATAGGCGAACCACGGATCTTCGTCGATAACTCGAAAATTTGGGAAGTCGCGGTGCGGCGGATCGAAAGCCGCAGGCATGTTAGCCGGATCAAGGCGGAACGTGGCCATTCGATTCAGCTTATTTTCAATACGCAAGAAGGCAGCGAGCTCCTTCTCATAGGGCGCACGCAACACCGAATGCCCGAGAAGGGACTGCCGCTTATATTCCGCCTCTTGCTGATTGAACGCCAGTGCGAAATTCGTTCCTAAGTGAAACTCCCACCGCATCATAGGCAGCTAGGTTGACTGCTGCCTCCGCTTTGGGACAAGGAGACGCCGCAACTCATTGGCCTTGCGGTGAATCTCCTTCATGGCCTTCAACGAATCTTTGCGGTTGAGGATCGGACCAGGATCGACCGGCTGGATCTCCTCACCATGTGGTGACGACGAGACAGCTGCAGCCACCGGGCTCTGTTCGGAGCTCGCGCCGGGCGTCGGTTCGATTGCCGTATCCCACTCTGCTTCAGCAACCGCATACAACAAATGTAGGGCCATTGCGAGCCATCTTTCCAGAGGACCTAATTCCGCGCAAGAAAAAAGTGCAACGTGAGTCCTCTTTGTTTGAGACGTTTCCCACGGAAGGAGGCATCCGCGCTCGATCCCGGTTCCACCCGCTTGAGGGTTGGATGCGCCCAAGCCCCTCTACGTACCGTGAAACGTTCGGACCTATTTCAGGCTACTCCATCGGCGAGACCCGCGCTGTACTTTAGTGGATGTACAGGTCCCGCTGAGCCGTTCCCTTAGAAAGACCCGGGAAAGGTGCTCACGTCTCGAACGACCGCAAGTTGGGTGCCGGGACGCGACCTGCACCTGCGCTTCCTAGCCACTCGATCAGGCAAACCGAAACTTTTTCCCACGTTTTGCTTATCTGCAGTAGCGAATTGTCCCGGATCCGGACAGGACCGCCCGCGCGCCATCCCACCTTCGTGGCTGTTACCTCGACCTGGAGTATCAAAAGAAGCCGTGCACAGCTTCGTGCGTTCAACCGATAGGTCATACCTCGAAAGGACGCGCCGCACCTGGGTAGGTTCCGGGACGGCGCAATCGGGCATCCGCATGTCACATCTCACCGTGCGATACCTTCCGTGGCTGGTGGTAGCTTCGGTGGCGACCTCCATCGCCGCCGCCTACGCCGCACTGACTCTCGCCGACCGCATGCGCGCCTCCACCACACCGTGGCAGCGCCGCGGCTGGCTGCTCGAAGGCTCACTCGCCCTCGGTGGCGGCATCTGGAGCATGCACTACCTTGGCATGCTCGCCGTCCAGCTCCCCGTAGAGGTCCGCTACTACTGGCCCACCGTCCTGCTCTCGGCCATGATGGCCGTCGCGGCCTCCGCCGTCGTCCTCTCCCAGCTCAGCCACACGGCGGAGACCTCGCAACGTCACCAGCTCATGAGCGCGCTGCTCATGGCCATGGGCATCGGCGGCATGCATTACGCCGGTATGGCCGCCATGCGTTCTCGCGCCATGGAGGCGTACGAGCCCTGGGGCATCGTGCTGGCCATCGTCTCCGCCGGAGTCTTTGCCTGGATCTCGCTCGCGGTCGCAACCCGCGCCACCTACTGCACCCGCTGCCGCAAGATCCTGCGCCGCCTGCTCGCCTCCGCTCTCATGGGAGTTGGCATCGCCGCCATGCATTACACTGCCATGGCAACCGTGAGCTTCCACGATATGCGCGTAGTGCCCAACCTGGCTCACACACTCCGCGTGGGCGTCATCGGCGAGTACGGCGTGGGACTCGTCTCAGCCTTTGTTCTTCTCGGAACACTCGCCGGCGCGGCCTTTGACGAACGCCGCATCGCCGCACTGCGCGAGGCGCACGACGAGCTCAGCAAGGCCCACGAACAGCTACACGACGCCCATGAGCAACTCTCCGCGGCCAACGAGCAGCTGCGCCTCACCAACGAGGAGCTCGAGTTCGCCCAGCAGGAGCTGCTGCGTTCCCAGGCCTCGCTCTGCGAGATGAACGTCGACCTCAACGAGCTCTCCATCCGCGACGGCCTCACCGGGCTCTTCAACCGCCGTCACTTCGATCGCATGCTCGAGACCGAGTTCCGCCGCGCCGTCCGCCGCCAGGGACCGGTAGCGCTCATGATGATCGACGTCGACTTCTTCAAGAGCCTCAACGACACCCAGGGGCATCAGCAAGGCGATGCCTGCCTGAAGCGGATTTCCAAAATGCTGCAGGAGATCCCCATGCGCGGGTACGACATGGTCGCGCGCTTCGGCGGTGAGGAGTTCGCCGTGCTCATGCCCGAAGCCAACGCCGAGGGAGCCTCCCGCAAGGCCGATGAGATCCGCCAGGGAGCCCTCGCGCTGAAGCTTCCCAACCAGGGGAACCCGGCAGCAGGAGGCATCGTCTCTCTGAGTGTCGGCGTGGCGGTCGTCTGGCCCCAGCCCGGCGACCGCCCGGAGATCCTCGTGCACGAGGCCGACGACGCCCTCTACCGCGCCAAGCGGCAAGGCAGAAATCGTGTGGAGATGGCCGATCGCGACACCGAAGCCGCGTAACGTCTCACCCGAATGGAGACGGCGCCGAAGCTGCCAGAGACAGAACCGGAGTAGCAGCGGGCTTCAGCCCGCGGAACGCAAGCAGGGAACGAAGGGGCTTCAGCCCCGGGCCACCGCCGGGTGGCCTATCCTTTCACAGCTCCATCGTGAAAGGGTGGGGTATCGTTCGCGGTAGCGAACGACCGTCTTTCCTGACTTGTCCTTGGGAACGCCTCTACGACTTACGCCGAAAAACTCGAACCGCAGCCGCAGGACTTCGTCGAATTCGGATTGATGAAGTTGAAGCCCTGCCGCATCAGCGTTTCCTCGAAGTCCAGTACCATGCCGGCCAGATAGAGGAAGCTCTTCGGATCGACGAACACCTTCACAGCTTTGCCGCCCGAAGGATCGTTCGGCGTCTCCAGGCCTTCGCCAAAGACAAACACGCGGTCCCGCTCGCGAGGCTGCGTATCGAACCGGATGTTGTAGCTCAGACCGCTGCAACCGCCGCCCTGCACACCCAGCCGCAGCCCACCGGCGTCGGGCGAGATGCCTTCCTTCGCCATGGCCACGCGGATGCGCTTCAGCGCGCTCTTCGTAATCTCGACGGCGTTCTTCGCCCGCGGCGCGAAGCCCTCGGCCGGAAGCAGCACCATGCCCGCCAGCGCGTCCTTGGACGGCTCAAGACCCGCGCCAGCCTTCGGCGCGTTGGTTCCGGGTTGGAGAAGCGTGCTCGCCATACGTCTCATTGGATTGTACGTGGCGGCGAAGCGATTCGTGGGCGAACCCGAAACCTCGCACTGCACCCCCTGAATCTGGAATCTGGGCTCCTGGCATCTGGAATCTGAACCTTCTCCGCACCCTCCCACGAAAAACTACCTACCCCAATAAACCCCGCCAACGTGGCAGACTCACCCACTCAACTCTCTACAATGGAAGTAGGAACAAAATCACGCAGCCCCAGCTCTTACATCCCGAATCCCGAATCCAAGGTCCCGAATCCAAGGTCCGGAGCTAAAGTCTCTTCTTCGAAGACTTTGAGAGAAAGGGGGGGGAGGGGGGTACCCCCGGCCATGGCCCTCCTCCAAAGCGCTGTGTCAGCATAGGACAATGCCCGAAGCGGATAGTCAAAACCAATTACGTCCGGGTTCACCCGGAAAACTGCCAGGCCTGCCGCCCACCATCGCCTGGCGCTACCGCGACTTCCGCTTCTACTCCGCCGCGCGCTTCCTGGGTACCATGGCCGCCGAGGCCCAGGCCGTCGGCGTCGCCTGGCAGATCTACCAGCTCACCCACTCCGCCCTGGCTCTGGGCTACACCGGCCTCGCGCTCTTTCTGCCGATGCTGGTCTTCACCCTCCCGGCCGGCCACGTCGCCGACCGCTACGACCGCCGCAACGTGCTCCTGATCTGCTACTCCGGCCAGTTCACAGCCTCGGCCCTGCTGCTGGCGATCACCCTGCACGGTGTGCGCAACGTGTGGGCCGTCTATGGCGTCCTTGCGCTCATCGGGACCTGCCGCTGCTTCGCCGGCCCCGCCGCCGGGTCGCTCGTGCCCATGCTCGTGCCGAAAGAACATTTCGTCAACGCCGTGACCTGGAGCGCCAGCATCTTCCAGATCGCCAACGTCACCGGCCCGATGATCGGCGGCCTGCTCTTCGTCGTCGACCTCGCGCATGACTTCTCGGGCCGCTTCGCCGTGCTCAACGGGCCTCCACTGGTCTACTGTTTCACGCTGCTCGCGCTCGCCATCTTCCTGGTGATGATCGCCCAGATCCCACCGCGCGGCGCCGGCGAGAAGAAGGGCTTCACCGTCGACACCATGCTGGCGGGCCTGCGCTACGTCATCAGCACGCGTCTGCTGCTGGGCTCCATCTCGCTGGACCTCTTCGCCGTGCTGCTGGGCGGCGCGGTCTCGCTGATGCCCATCTTCGCCGACACCATACTGCATGCCGGCCCACACGGCCTCGGCCTGCTGCGTGCCATGCCATCCGTCGGAGCGCTGCTGGTCTCGCTCTCGCTGCTCGCCCGGCCCATCACCCGGCGCGCGGGCAGGACGATGCTGCTCTGCGTCGCAGGCTTCGGCGCGGCCACGGTGCTCTTCGGCGTGAGCCGCAACCTGTGGCTCAGCTGCCTCGCGCTCTTCGTCGTCGGAGCCACGGACATGATCAGCGTCGTCGTGCGCTCGTCCATCCTGCAGCTCGCAACGCCCAACGAGATGCGCGGCCGCGTGTCGAGCATCAACTGGCTCTTCCTCGGAGCCTCCAACGAGCTCGGCGAGTACGAGAGTGGCCTCACCGCACATTGGTTCGGCGCAGTGCGCGCGGTAGTGCTCGGTGGCATGGCGTCCCTGGCCGTCACCGGCCTCTGGTCCGTGTTCTTCCCCGCCCTGCGCCAAGCCAACAAGCTCACCGCCGAGGACCTGATCGAGATGGAGAAGCAGTACTCGTCGATGGAACCGGTGGGATGAAGCAGAGTGAATCGTGAAGTAGTGAATCGTGAAGAAAGCCCGAAGCCTGAGGCTTTTCTTCACTACTCACTATTCACTGCCCCTCATCAGTACTGCCCATATCTCCCCTTCACACTGTCGAGCAGCTTCTGCGAGTCATAGCCGACTCCATCCTTGAACACGATCTCCGTGTTCTCGATGTCGCTGATCGTCTTCGAGGGATCACCCTTTACCACCACGAGATCCGCATTCTTGCCCACGGTGATCGAGCCAATCTCCTTGTCGCGGCCCAGGTAGATTGCTCCGTTGAGCGTGCAGATACGCAGCGCCTCCAGCGGCGTGAACCCAGCCTCGACCAGCAATTCAGCCTCGCGCTGATCGCCATAGCCAGGCAGCGTGCCACCATCGCCCGTAGGATCAGGCCCTCCCATCAGCAGGCCTCCGGCAGCGACGAACGCGCGTTCCATCGCCATGTCGTTGTGCAGGATCTGCGCCCGCGCCGCAGCGGCCTTGGGATCGGCGGACGCGCGCGTCAGCTCCAGGTTGCGCGTCGTCAGGTACTGCTCCCGCGTCGGAGCCGACATCGCCGCGAGTACGCGCGGCTGCAGCTGCAGGTGCGCGGGATCATTGCTCTGGAAGACCGGAAGGGTAGAGGTTAGGGCGACATGCCGCGAAACCAGCAGCGCGATCAGCGCCTTCGCCTCGGGCGTGTCCGGAGTCATCTTGGTCATCGTGGGACCTCCCACCGTGCGCGGGCACAGGTCCGGCTCCTTGCCAGGATCGAGCTGCGTGTTCACCATGAAGCCATGCTCCAGGTTGTCGATCCCCGCCTCGACCGCCTCGGGATACGTCACGGAGCACAGGTGGCCGGTGATCTTGATGCCCCGCTTGTGCGCCTCATCGGCGGCGGCCTTCAGCTCGGCGCGCGTGATGTCCATATAGGCCTTGAAGCTGGTCACGCCCTGGTCCGCCCAGTAGTCCACCATGCGCCGTGCCTCATCGGCGTCCTTCAGCTCATGCATCTCCAGCGCGAACGCTCCGGGGCCTTCGAGATACGGCCCGGTCACATCCATGTGCGGCCCAACGATCCTGCCCGCGTCGATCGCGCGGCGCAGGTTCAGGTCCAGGTACGGTTCGACGGATCCCGTCGTCCGCAACGTCGTCACGCCCGCTCCGAGATACAGCCGGGGCGAGCTGAACGGCTCCTCCGGCACCACCACCGGAGGCTCGCTCTCCCCCGCAGCATTCTGGTTCGGCCTCGTGAGGTAGTACATGTGGTCATGCATGCCGACAAGGCCGGGAAAGACAGTGCGGCCCGTGAGATCGATATGCACAGCCGAAGCGTTCGCCGCCGGCGCGCTCGCAGAGATCGCGGCGATCTTGCCTCCCTCGATCACCACGTATTGGTCCTCGAGCGGCGCAGCTCCAGTGCCGTCGATCACACGCACGTGCTCCAGCACGATCACTGGCGTGCGTGGCACCTTCACGTACTTCATCACGGCGGGCGAGAGTTGCGCATGCAGCGGAACCGAAAGGCAGGCGAGCAGGCAGAGCGTACGGCATCTCATCGTGAGGAACCTCAGCAGCATATGAATGAATTGCGGATGCCGTGATGATAGCCGTTTCCACGTTCGCAGGGCACGAAGTTGGCAGTCCGCGCCGCATCTACTACCTTGGTGAGGAAGAAAATCCTCGACAGACAGGCGGGAGGCCACGCAACACGATGACCAACGGGATGAAGATCGGGCTCGGAGTGACGGCGCTCCTCATTGCAGTGCTCGGCACACGCATCTACTTCGCGTATCGAGCCCATACGGGCGAAGATAGCGCAGCGAAGACTCCGGTCGCGGCAGAGTACAAGCTGAGCGACGACGATGCGGTCTTCCCACGCAAGCTACGGCCCGACTCCCTGAAGGATGAGCGCGACCTCATCGGCAAAACCATCTGGGTGAGCGCCGGTGGCCAGCTCGACTACTTCAAGGACACCGGCAAGCACGTGGATTACTCGAAGCCCGTCGACACGCTGTGGGCCGCGACGCCGCTCGAGATCAAGGATGTCTTCGAGCAGGTTCCGCCCAAGTCCGGCAAGGCCACCTTCCGCATCCCCGCCGGCCAGAAGCATGTGCTGCTCGCGTTCACGCTGCCGAACTCGACAGATCCGAAGCAGCTGTATGCAACGCCGGTGGGTTACTACGATGCGGGCCAGTACACCTTCTATACCGACGAGATCATGTTCTACGACGACCCGCACCAGCTTTACAAACACTGGGGTCCGGAGGTGTGGTCGCACGTGGACAAGCACGAGCCTACGCTCGGCATGAGCGAGAACCAGGTGATGATGGCGCTCGGCCAGGTCTCCAAACCAAGCTCCGACGACATGGGCAACCGCTCCGTGGAGTTCGACAACGATGGTCATCCCATCGATGTGGAGTTCGAGAAGAACAAGGCGGTGAAGATTACGCCGGAGAAGCAGTGAGTAGAGCAGTGAATAGTGAGTAGTGAATAGTGAAATAACGCGTGGCTGCAGCAAGCAGCGAACGACTAACACCCAACACCTGTTTTCGCTCCACAAGGTGCTCCATGAACCGCAGAGAACTTCTCAAGTCCGGATCGCTGGCAAGCACGATGCTTCTCGCGTCGCGTCCGCTGCAACTGCTCGCACAGGCGCATGCCAACGATCCTCTCGTCGCGCACACCGGGAACGGGCCGGTGCGTGGCTATCGCAGCGCGGAGGGCATGGTCGCGTTCAAGGGTATCCCTTACGGCATGGATACAGCGAAGACCCGCTTCGCCGCGCCACAGCGGCCCGATGCCTGGACGGAGGTTCGTGACTGCCTCGAGTGGGCGCCGCGTGCTCCGCAAGTCGTCGGCGCACGGCCCACGTATGAGAGCGGCAAGCGCAATGCACCGCCGCCGACGGGCTATCACCTGCCTCCTGACGAAGGCCCGCAGAGCGAAGACTGCCTGCACGTCAATGTGTGGACACCCGCGTTGCGCGATAACAAAAAGCGGCCAGTGATGTTCTACATCCACGGCGGGGCCTTCGCGAACGGCACCGCCAACGCGCAGCTCTACGATGGCTCGCGGCTGGCGCGGCGTGGCGACGTGGTCGTGGTCGCGGTAAATCATCGGCTCAACGCCTTCGGCTACATGTATCTCGCGGAGGCAGTGCCCGGGCAGGGCTTTGAGGACTCGGGCAACGCCGGCCAGCTCGACCTTGTGCTGGCACTCCAATGGGTGCGCGACAACATCGCGGAGTTCGGCGGCGACCGCAATCGCGTGATGATCTTTGGCCAGTCCGGTGGAGGTGCGAAGTGCGCGACGCTGATGGCGCAACCTCCTGCGAAGGGCCTATTTCATCGCGTGCTCTCAATGAGCGGCCAGCAGGTGACGGGCGTTGAACCTGCACACGCCACGCCTCGCGCGCGGGCTGCGCTCAAAGCGCTCGGCGTTGCGGACAGCGCATCTCCTGCAGAGGCCGCGAAGGTACTCCGCTCAGCGAGCATGGAGGACATTCAACGCGCCACGCGCAGCGTGGGCTACTTCGGTCCGGTGCGCGATGGACGCTCGCTGCCGGTCGATCCGTTCTCACCCACCGATCCGCAGCAGTCGACGAATATTCCGATGATCCTCGGCAACACGCACGATGAGACGCGCGTACTCATCGGTGGTGGCCAGCCAGCGCTGTTCGCGCTGACGTGGGAACAGCTCCCTGCAGCGCTGGAGAAGAACGATCCGTTCCTGCGCAGCGATATCGTCTCGTTGCCCGCGGCTGAGGTGGTCGCGAAGTATCGTGAGTGGCATCCGGACTACAGTCCCGCCGATGTGTTCTTCGCCGTCACGACGGACTCGCGCTCGTGGCGCGGTGAGGTGATCGAGGCGGACCGGCGCGCGGCCGATCCGAAGGCGCAGCCGCACACGTGGGTTTATCAGCTGAACTGGAAGAGCGGCGTCGACGGCGGCAAATGGGGCGCGCCGCACACGCTCGACATTCCGCTGGCCTTCGACAACGTGGCGCTCTCGCCGGGCATGGTGGGAGCGAGCACCGCCGACCAGGCACGCACGCAGCGCATGGCCGAGATCGTCAGCGAGACCTACATCGCCTTCGCGCGAACGGGAAATCCGAACAACCCGAAGCTGCCACGCTGGCCGGCGTTCGACCTGAAGCAGCGCGCGACGATGATCCTCAACGATCCACCAAAGGTGGAAGACGACCCTCGCGGCCGCGAACGGCGGTACCTTGGGCAGGTGCCGTATGTGCAGCCGGGAACGTAGGGAAGCTTCTAGCTGCTAGCCATTAGCTTCTAGCTAAAGGCTAACGGCTAAGAGCTTCGTCTTACCGAAACAGCATCGGCGCAATGTGGAGCAAGTTATCTCGCCACACCAACCACGTATGCGCACCGGAAGTCTCCACCGCATTCACGTCGAGGCCTTTGGCCTTGGCCCACACGACGAATGCGCGGTTGGGTTTGATGAGCGGATCGTCCGTTCCGCAACTGACCCAAAGCAGCTTCAGGTTGGCCTTTTTCGCGTCGAGTCCCGGCCACGACTCGTCGTACTTGCCACCCTGCAGCGCTGAGCTCATGCCCGCGACGTATGCGAACTGATCGGGGTGGCGCAGGCCGATGGTCAGCGTTTCGAGCCCGCCCATCGACAGGCCGGCAATCGCATGGTGTTCGCGGCCCTTCGCGACGTTGTATTCGCGCTCCACCGCGGGCATTACCTCCTGCAGGAGCATCTGTTCGTACAGGTTCGTGTTCTCCGCCACCTTCGCAGGATCCTGCCAGACGCCCGCACCGTGGGTGGCGAAGTCGAAGTTCCCATAGCCGAGCGGCATCACTACGATCATCGGCAACGCTTTGCCGTCGGCGATCAGTTTGTCGAGAATCATGTCTGCCTTGCCCACGCCGGTCCAACCCGTCTCCGGGTCGCTCCAACCGTGCAGCAGGTAGAGCACCGGATAGCCGCCCTTCTTATGCTCGTCATAGCCGGCCGGTGTGTAAACGATGTAGCGATCCTGGTCGCGCGGCAGGTTCTTCACTACATGCGTGGTGAAGGTGTGGTGATCGACGCGGCCGTGCGGCACGGAGTTCATCTCCCACGGCGCAGGCGGCATAGCCGGCACGGTAATGTTACTGACGAAGGAGTTGTAATTGGGCCTCACATCGCTGTTGCGCGGGTCCAGGTGCTGCACGCCATCCACAAGAAAGGTGTAGGCGTAGACCTCGGGCTGCAGCGGCGGCGTGGTCACGGTCCACATTCCACTTTCGTCGCGGGTCATCTCCAGCGGCTTCAGAGCAGCGTCCGTTGCGACTGCGATCTGCTTTGCGACTCCGTCCACGTAGCGGAAGGTGATGGAGTCGTCCGCATTCACCTCGTGCGTCTTGTACTCCACCGGCTTGTTGGGCATCAGCTGCGCGGAGAGGGTCGCTCCGGCAGAGGTTCCGGCGGCGAAGAGCAGGACAAGCAGGCGAAGATTCAGAAGATTCATGCGAGCTATTGAGCCACATCTGCGGGCTGGTAGTCTACCGTCAACCTTCGAAACCAGGCAGGAGCAGACATCATGCTGGACGTGCATGCACCGGAGCACCGAGTGAGTGGGGTACGCGACTTCTTCGTGCATCTCGCAACCATCACCGTGGGTTTGCTGATTGCGCTGGCCCTGGAGAACGCCGCCGAGGCATGGCACCATCGCCACCAGCGCCGCGAGGCGGAAGAGAAGATCCGCGAAGAGTTGAAGGAAAATCAGGCTGAGCTCAAAGAGTTAGCGAAGAGCCTCAAGTCCGAGACCAGCGACCTCATGATGGTGCTCCACTTCATTGATGCTCGGCTCGCGAAGAAGCCATTCGACGCAAGCATGCTCAATATTGGTCTCAGCGAAGGTCCGTTGAAGGACGCGGCGTGGCGAACAGCGTCCACCACGGGCGTCGCCTCCTACATGGACTACTCCGAGGTTGAAGCCTTCGCCGAGTGCTACAAGGAGCAGGATCAGTACGAGCGCATGGAGGAGCATGCGCTGGAGGCCTACCTGAAGATCGAGAGCTTCGTGGCCACCAAGAAGCCGGCAGACCTCACCGACGAGGAGCTGCGTCAGGCACAGCCAGTTGTACGCGATGCGCTGGCGAACCTTGGCGCACTGCGCGACATCGGGACCGGAACCCTGCAGACCTACAAGAACGCGCTCAAGTAGGGACGGCGCAAGCCAATCAGCCCGTGTTCCGCAGCCCCGCGCTGATGCCATTGATCGTCGCTGTGATGGCGCGGTCCAGCTCATCGCTACGCTCGCCCGCGCGCTTGCGGCGCAGCAGCTCTACCTGCAGCAGGCTCAGCGGATCCACGTACGGATTGCGGAGGCGAATGGAGTTGGAGAGCACGGGATTGCGCTCCAGCAGCTCCTTCTGTTCCGTCACCGCCAGCACCATGCGCCGGGTGCGATCGAACTCGTCTTCGAGCATGAGGAATACTCGCTCGCGAAGAGATTCGTCTTCGACGAGACCGGCGTAGAGCCTCGCGATGCCGAAGTCGGCCTTGGCCAGCGCCATCTCCACGTTGCGGATCATGTCGAGAAAGAGCGGGAAGCTGCGCATCATCTGCTGCAGCCTCGCGAGACCATCGTCATGCTTCTCGAGGAAGCTCTCGATGGCGTGACCCACGCCGAAATACGCCGGCACGACGTGGCGCGATTGCATCCATCCGAAGACCCATGGGATCGCGCGCAAGTCAGCGAGAGATCGTTGCTTCGTCGCGCTGGCATCCACACGCTTGGCCGGCCGCGAGCCGATGCGGGCATGCTCAAGTTCGGCTACGGGAGTCGCCTGCTCGAAGTAGGTGAAGATGTCCGGGTTATCGATGATGTGCTGCTTGTAGTAACGGAAAGACGACTCCGAGAGCTCATCGAACGCGGCTTCCCACGCGGGCAGAATCTCGCCGGTGAGGTGCGCCTGGCAATCGGGATTGGCCTTCTTGTCGGGACGTGCGATGGCATCGAGGGAGGCAGCGATCATCAGCTCCAGGTTGCGCTCGGCCAGCACCACGTCGGAATACTTCCAGTTCAGCACCTCGCCCTGCTCCGTGATGCGAAGCTCACCAGTAAAGCTGTCCCAGGGCTGCGCATAGATGGAGCGATGCGTCGGTCCCCCGCCGCGTCCTACGGTCCCACCGCGGCCATGGAAGAGCCGCAGCGTGACGCCGCACTCGCGCGCCACTTCATGCAGCGCGCGATGCGCCTTCCAGATCTCCCACGTGGAGGCGATCATGCCGCCATCCTTGTTGGAGTCGGAGTAGCCGAGCATAACCTCCTGCGTGCCGCTCCAGGCCTTCAACAGCGGCTTGTAGAGCTCGCTCGACCAAAGCTCGCGGCAGATGGCCGGCGCCTGCTGCAGGTCTTCGATGGACTCGAATAAAGGTACGGGTTGCAGTCCGGGATCGTGACGGCCGTCCACATCTCCGCCTTCCACGCGCACGTTTCCCAGGCGGGCGAGCCACAGCACGCGCAGCGAATCTTCGGCAGAGCTCGCGCCGCTGATGACGTACTGGCGAATCGCAACGGGTTCAAGCTGCTTCAGCTCCGCGATGGCGCGGAAGGTCGCAAGCACCTCCGCGGTCTCGCGGCTCAGCGGCGTAGCCATCTCCGGCGAAGTCGTGGAGGCGCTCAGCTCCTCCACCGCTGCCGCATGTACGCGCGCGTGCTGGCGAATGTCGAGCGTCTGCAGGTGCAGCCCGAACGTGCGCACGGTGATGAGCAGCGGATCGACGTAGAGTTCGGCGAGGCGCTCGCCGAGGTTTTCCGCGAGTGAGTCACGCAGCAGCGTCAGGTCGTCGAGCAGCTCGGAAGCGCTGCGGTACTCCGGCAACGTGGCCCGGTTGCTCAACGAGAGGTTGCGGTGCATCGTCGTCGGTGGCGAGCCGCCCAGCCGCAGCGTGATGCAGGCGAGATGCAGGCGCACGGCCTCATGCGGGAAGCGGTCGCCGAAGGCATTCGCTCCTGAAGAGCGGAGCTGCGCCAGGTACTCCTCGAGCCGCGTGTGCAGCGCCTGCGAAATGGGCGCCTGCCGCGTCGAGGACGCAAGCTGCTCGAAGAGCAGCGAGAGCTGACCGAGATAGTGCTCGCGCAGCAGACTGCGCGCCATCGACATGGCCTCCGCCGTCGTCGATGCAGTGACAAACGGGTTGCCATCGCGATCGCCGCCGATCCACGAGCCGAAGCTCGCGACGATGGGCAGGTCGGAGAGCCGTGTCGGCTGGCCCGTCGGAAACTCGGCGTCGAGCGCATGCGCGATTTCGGCATAGAGCACGGGCATGGTCTCGAAGATGGAGGCCTCGTAGTAGTCGAGCGCCATGCGGATCTCGTCGCGAACGGTGGGGCGCTCGGAGCGCACATCATCGGTCTGCCACAACGCGGTGATCTCGGCGAGCAACGAAGACTCGAGCATCTCGAGCTCGGCAGCAGGCAGAGGAACGGCGTCAAGCGCGGCAAGCAGGTCCGAGATGCGGCGGCGCTTGAACATCACGCTGCGGCGCGCGACCTCGGTGGGATGCGCGGTGAAGACTGCCGTGACGCATACACGTTCGAGGAGCCTCAGCGCCTCGTCGCGCGTGACGCCGACCTCGCGCAAACGGCGAAAGGTGCCGCGCAGGCTGCCGCGCTGCGGCGGCGTGCTCTCGTCCAGCAACGAGGCGCGGCGGCGGCGCTTGCGATGATTGGTTTCGGCGAGATTGATGAGCTCGAAGTAGAACGCGAAGGCGCGCGCGAGGCGATACGCAGCGGACGGTCGGCCATGCTCGCCGGTCTGCATGTCCCCAGCGGCCTGGTGCACCTGGTCCAGCGCGACTTCCAGAAGCCGCTGGGCCTCGGGACTATGCTCGGGCCCCTTGGCGTCGGCTTCGCGGCGGGCGATGGCCGTACGGCGCAGGGTCTCTACTGCGTCGAAGATCGCATGATTCGGCAGGTCGCGGGACTGCTCGCGCAACACCTGCCCCAGCAGGGCTCCCAACGAGCGGACATCGCGACGCAGCGGCGCCTGCTTGGCTTCACCCGTGCGGGCTTCCAGCTCGGCGAGACGTTCCGACCAGCTGGCCGGGCTCCAAAACGAAGGCATATCCGATGATGACATGCGCGGCGCCGGATGGTTTGGCTCAGGCCTTCGCGCGGCGAGCGGAATACACACTCAATTGCGCGTACGCTGCGGTAATCAGCGGTGCGGCGACTCCCTTGTCGCGGCCACGACGGATGAGATCGCCAAGGATCTGGTCCGCTTCCACTGCTGCTCCGCGCTCCAGGTCGCGATACATGGAGGCCGTCAGCGGAGAGTCCTTCTTGAGCAGACGCGACTTGGTGTTCTCCAGGAAAGCCTGAGGCGTGGGATAGCCGTTCGCCGTGGCGATGGCGTCGGTCTCATCGAGGATGGCAGCCGCCGTCTCCAGGCCTCCAGGAGCAGCGGCAACCTCGCCGATGTTGCCGCGCATGAGACAGGTGATGCCGCCCAGCGCGGCGAGGAAGACCCACTTCTGCCACAGGAAGGCCAGCACATCGGGCGAGAGCTTGGCCTCGAAGTTGGCGTCCTGGAGCGCGGCGGCGACAGCCTGGATGCGCGGCGTCACGCTCTTGTCCCGTTCGCCGAAGACGATGTCGTGCAGCGGCTCGAGGTGCAGGATGCGGCCCTCGGCATCCATGTCCGAGACGATGCGCGTGGAGCCTCCCAGCACAGCGTGGGCGCCAAAGCGCGCTTCCAGCGCATCCAGATGGCGCATGCCGTTCAGCAGCGGAAGGATCGAAGTCTGCGCGCCGACCGCGGGGGCAAAGTCCTCCATCGCAGCCTCCAGCGAGTACGCCTTGGTGCTGAGCAGAATGAGGTCGTAAGGCGTTGGCGTCGCGCGCAGCTCGGCTGCGGTGACGAGTTTGGGCTGCAGGTTGAGGTCGCCGAAGGGACTGATGACCTGCAGGCCAAGCGTGCGGAGCTGCTCCGCGCGGCCCTCGCGAACCAACAGGGTGACATCGCGCCCGGCAGCGATGAGACGAGCACCGAAGTATCCGCCGACCGCGCCGGCGCCGACCACAAGAATGCGCATGGCACCCATGCTACCAACGGGAAGCCCACCTGCGGTGATGCCGCGCACGAGATCCTGCAGGGCTAGTGCTTCGTGATGAGGTCCACGATCGGCGGGAAGGTAAGGACGAGCCCCAGCGCCAGCAGCACGAGCGCCAATCCCAGCGCGGCACCCAGCTTGGGCGGCCGCGCGGACCACTTCCGCTCCAGCACGAACCACGTCCCCAGCCACAGCAGGACGGCTAGTGTCGTCTCGCCGGAGAGTGCGCCGGTAGGGTTGTAGATATTGAAGAGCTTGTTCATCGCGGGGATGGCATCCGCGAGGACATCCGTGAGCCCCAGCAGGAAGCAGCCGACGCCCGCGCTGACCAGTGCCGCGGCGACGCTGCCCTGCGCGGTGGATGCGCCGGCATGCTCGATGGGCTTCCTCAGCTCAGTCATGGTGGCCTGCCATCACGGTGTAGGTCGCTCCGCCGACCACCGGCGCGGTCTTGTCCAACATCGCGCCGAAGAAGCCAGCCACGGCTGTGGCGAACAACCCGGCGCACGCGAACAGCAGCACAGCGCGGCCAAGGCGCTTGTCGGCACGCAGCGCCGCCGCATGGCGGATCATCACCACGGCGAGCATCGTCGCTATGATCGGGGCGATCCAGCCCACATGCTCCTTCCACTCCATGCCGAAGTTGTGCCACGCGGCCGTGTTGGGATTCGAGAGCAGCAGGCTGCGAGGATAGGCGCTGACGTCCGCACCCGCAGGAGGCTTGGCGCGATACCACGGGTAGATAACGTAGGTGCCGAGCAGCACGGCGATCCAGCCAAACGCGGCCATCTTGATGTATGCGATGCGCTCGAAGAGCTGCCCGCGTGGCGTGAGCTCGGCGGGGCGCACCGTGGCGCGATGCCGCAGCAGCTCCAGCACCGCCGCAGCGAGGGCGATGAGGAACAGGCCGCCGAAGAGCAGGCCGTGCATGGACGTAACGAGACTACGAAGCGTGGTCTGCATGATGTTTCGGGCTTTCGCCACATCCTACGCGCGGCAGGTCGAGCGCGGGATGAAGAGTTCGCCATCTGCCCACGCGCCTGCTACAACCTATCGCCTCTGTCTTCGATATTCTCTTAGCTCGGGCCCGACGCAGCGCACGGGCCGAACGCCAGGAGCTTGCCATGCCCGACGTCACCCCGATCACGCACACCGCCCAGGGCATCGCGCTCTTCGTGCTGGTACTGGTCGCTCTTTTCGGAACGCTGGCGCGGCGATGGAATGTCTCCTACCCGATCCTGCTGGTCATCGCCGGGCTGGTGCTCTCGTTTGTACCGCATGTGCCGCACGTGCGGCTGGAGCCACAGCTGGTCTTCAACGTCGCGCTGCCGCCGCTGCTGTACGCCGCCTCGTGGAACATCAACTGGCCGGAGTTCCGAAGGCAGATTGTCTCCATCTCCATGCTCGCGACAGGGCTAGTCCTCTTTACCGTGCTCAGCGTCGCCTTTTTTGCGGATCACTTCATCTCCGCCTTCGACTTCCGCTCGGGCTTTCTGCTCGGGGCCATCGTGGCGGCCACCGACGCCGTCGCCGCGACCTCCATCGCGAACTCGCTGGGCCTCGAACGCCGGCTGGTCACCATCATCGAAGGCGAGTCGCTGCTCAACGACGCGACCGCTCTGCTGGCCGTCGAGCTCGGGACGACGATGCTGCTCAGCGGGCACGATCCCACCGTCGGCGCCAGTGTGCAGCGGCTGTTGTGGCTCATCGTGGGAGGTGGGGGCATCGGACTGCTGCTGGGGTGGGTTATGGCATGGGTCGAGCGCTGGGTGGACGAAGGCCCGATCGAGATGGTGGTCAGCCTCATCGTGCCGTACGTGGCTTACTTCGCGGCGGAAGAGCTGCGTTCGTCCGGTGTGCTGGCCGTGGTGGCGTGCGGCATCTTCCTCAGCCGCAAGAGCGCCACGTATCTCTCCCCGGGCGCGCGGCTGGAGCTGCTGAGCGCGTGGCGCGCGTTGGACTTCCTGATGAACGGCGTGCTCTTTGCGCTCATCGGCCTGCAGCTGCCTTACATCCTCGATGGCATCCGCGGCTACAGCGTGGGAACGCTCATCCTTTATGGCGTAGTGTTCAGCGCGTTGCTGATTGCGCTGCGCATGGCGTGGGTCTTTCCCGGCGCCAAGGTGTCGTTCTGGCTGCGCAGACGGATCTTCAAGACGTTGCCGGCGGAGCTGCAAATGCCGCCTGCTCGGTCCATCTTCATGGTGGGCTGGATGGGCATGCGGGGTGTGGTCTCGTTGGCCGCGGCGCTCAGCTTGCCAGAGACGCTGCCCAACGGCCAGCCCTTCGAGCAGCGCAACCTGATCCTCTTCCTCACCTTCACCATCATCTTCGTGACGCTGGTGGTGCAAGGCCTCGGGCTGCCTCCGTTGATTCGGCGGCTGGGCCTGGGCGGCGGCGATCATGCCATCGCGGAAGAACGCCGCTACGCGCTGCGTGTGCTCTCAGAGAGCGCCATCAGCTTCCTTGATGCGAAACGCGTCGATGCCAATCACGAACTCGCGCACGATATCGACGACCTGAAGCACAAGTACGAGCATCGCCTGGAAGCCACTCGTCACGGTGCGGGAACGATCGACGAAGACGAAGAGCAACGGCTTGCGGGACGCGCGCGCCAGCGGCTCGACCTTATCCGCGGAACCATCACCGTCGAACGCGAGGCCCTGATGGAGCTGCGCAACGCCAGCAGCGTCGGCGATGAAGTGATCCGCTCCATGGAGCGCGACCTCGACCTCGCTGAGAGCCGCAGCGAATTGCAGGAGAGCGAAGGTTAGCGAGGCGCGTCGGGACGCACAATCATGTCCGAGACCGGCACATGAAACATGTCGCCGAGCTGCTTGCGGTACGCATCCATCGGCGGCAGCAACACCTCAGCGCGGCGCTTGTCGAGGTTGGCGGGATCTTCCACCGCAACCATCATGCCCTGGCCATCCACGAACTTGAACTGCGAGCCATAACGTTGCGGCTTGCCCTCGGAGACCAGCTCCTTGTCTATGGCCACCGCCACCTGCGCGCCATCGATGCGGTCCGCGTGCGCCAGACCTTCGAGTCTAGGCAGCAGCGCACGCTGCCACGCGTGGTCGGGCGAATGCGTCAGGATCACCATCGCGGCCTGCGACGCGTCGTAGCCGACCATCTGGATCGTGGGCCAGCCATGCGCAGCGTAGATATCCTGCAGTTCCGCGGTGAGCTTGTGGTCCACGGCGGACAGCTCTGCCGCGGTCGCGTTCTTCTGATCCGTCGGCGCGTTGCCGCTCCGGAAGCGCACGCCCTGGTCTTCCTTGCCCATGGCGAGCAGACGGTCGCGCAGCGCCGCATCCGTGCCCGGGCCGTTCTTCGCCACGAGCTCATCGTGCCGCTTGGCGAGCGCAACCTCCCACGGCTGCTCCTGTTGCGCGACCGCACCCAGAGCAAACACTGCCAAAGCCACCACCATCCATCTCAAACTCTTCATCGTCATCGCCTTTTCTATTCTCTGACTTTGGATGCTTCCTTGCGGCGAGCGAACTTCAGCCCCGACCAATCCTGGTCAACCGAGCAGACCTTGTAGTCGACGAAGCCAGCTGCCAGCGCCACGGCACGCACATCGTTCTGGTTGAAGTCGGGCTTGCGATGGGCTTTGGGGTGGATGATCCACACATGCGCCGCCGCAGGCAGCTGCACCGTCAGCAGCTCCATCATCGCGACCAACTCACGTCGCGAACGCACGAAAGCCAACGCTAACGCGGTCGTGGGCCGGAGCCTCGTCTGCAGCGTGACGCCTTCCGACTCGCCAAGCAGATCGCGAAAACCTTCGGGCTCTGCCAACAGCGCAACTTCGCCTACACCACCCTTCGCGGTGATGAGGCCGAGCTTTCGCTCGAGGGGCGTGCCGGAGTAATCGCGATGTGGTTGCGGTGGCTTCGAAGGACTCACACTGCCCTCCAGTGGTTCGCTGCGTAGCGAGCTACGCCGTGGCCTGTTCCTCGAGCTGCATCGCCAGGTGTTCCCACTCGCTGGTGCGGGCGGCGTGCTGTTCGCGCAGCGAGTCGATCTCCGCAGCCAGCGAGCGTGCAGCCTCGGCGTTGGTGAAGAAGCCCTGCTGTTGCTCCGCGGCCGCGATACGCGACTCCATGTCAGCAAGCTCATCCTCGACCGCCGTCACGCGGTCCTCAAGCTGCTTGAGCTTGATGGGATTCAGGCGCTTTGCGTTCGATTTCGGGGCCGAAGTGACCGCAGCCAGCGAGCCTTCGATCTCGTGCGTGCTGTTCGCTCCCGCAGGCTCAGACACCGAGACCGCCGGCTCATCGTAGCCGCCTTCGATCACCACGGGCTGCGCGGCGGCGACAGGCGTTGCTTGTGCTGCCGCAGGCTTTGCGTGTGCCACCACAGGCTTCGCTTGCGGGGCCGGAGTCTTTTCCTGAGCCTTTTCCTGGACGACGCCCACCTGCTTCACCGGCTTCAGCATTCCGGTCGCCGAATCGACCTTCGCCCCCGAGTCCAGCACCGCCTTCTTCGCCGCTTCCGCAGCGGCCCCGCCGCTGTTCTTGCGGTAGAGGTAATCCTCGTAGTTGCCGGGATAGATGTGCAGCCGCTTGTCTTCCACCTCGAAGACGCGCGTCGCCAGGCCATCGATGAAGTAGCGATCATGCGAGACAAACAGCACCGTGCCGGAGAAGTTCTTGATCGCATCCAGCAGTACGTCCTTCGCGCGCAGATCGAGATGGTTGGTCGGCTCATCCAGCAGGATGAAATTCGACGGCGAGACCAGCATCTTGGCCATGGCGTAACGATTGCGTTCGCCGCCCGAGAGCACTCCGAGCTTCTTGAAGACATCGTCACCGGAAAACATGAAGCAGCCCAGCAGCGAGCGCAACGTGACGACGTCCACCTTGGGGTTCGCCCCGGTGATGTCGTCGAGCATCTCGTTATCGTGGTTCAGCACCTTGTACTGGTCCTGCGCGAAGTAATCCGACAGCACGTTGTGCCCCAGCGTGATCTCGCCGCTGGTCGGCTTCTCGAGCTGGCTCAGCAGGCGAATCATCGTCGATTTGCCCGCGCCGTTGGCGCCTACGAGGGCCACGCGGTCGCCGCGCTCGATGGTGAAGCTGATGTTATCCAGGACCACCTTCATGCCGCCGTCGGGCATGGGGTAGTGCTTGGTCAGGTTGCGGACATCGATCACAGTACGCCCAGAAGCAATCGGCTGCGGAAAGCTGAAGTTGATGGTCGCTTCTTCCTCCGGCACCTGGATGCGCTCGATCTTCTCCAGCTCCTTGATGCGCGACTGCACCTGCTTAGCCTTGGTGGCCTGCGCGCGGAAGCGGTTGATGAACGACTCCAGCGCTTCAATCCGGTCGCGCTGATTCTTGTACGCGGCCATGATCTGGGTGCGACGCTCTTCCTTGAGCGTGAGGTACTTCTCGTAGTTGCCGTGGTACACGTGCATCCGCTTGTTCCAGACCTCGACGATCTTCTTCACCGTCTGGTCCAGGAAGTAGCGGTCATGCGAGATCAGGATGAACGCGTTCTCATAGCTGTTGAGATACTCCTCGAGCCAGTTGCGGCTCTCGAGGTCGAGATGGTTGGTCGGCTCGTCTAGAAGCAAGAGACTTGGCTTTTGCAGGAGCAATTTGGCCAGCGCGATCCGCATCTGCCAGCCGCCCGAGAACTCCTCGGTCTTGCGCTCCCAGTCTTCCTTGGAGAAGCCCAGGCCGCCGAGCACAGCTCCTACCTGCGCATCCAGCGTGTAGATGTCGTGCACATGCAGATGGTCGGCGATCTCGGAATAACGGTCAGCAGCGGCGGCGTACTCTTTGCCTTTGGGGTCAGCCGTGCTCAGCACATGGGTCAGGTCCTCGGCCTCCTGCTCCATCGCGCGCAGCTCGTCGAAGACGCTAAGGCACTCGTCGAAGACGGTCTTGCCGCGCATGGCCAGGCCATCCTGCGGCAGGTAGCCGATGGTCATTCCCTTCACCAGCGTGCGCTGACCGTAGTCCAGGCTTTCAAATCCGCCCAGAATCTTCAACAATGTGGACTTTCCAGTCCCATTGCCACCCACAAGACCGGTGCGCTCATTGGGCGTCACCAGCCAGTTCAAATCTTCAAAGAGGAGCTTGTGACCGAATCGCTTACCGGCCGAGGAGAGTTGGAGCATCACTTCTATCTTCTCATCCGCTCCAGATGGCCCGAAACCCCTTGCGACGAAAGCTCACGCAACGGCAAACGCCCCTTCGCAATCTAACGCTGGAAGGTACGGAAAGCAGGTCCTTTGAGCACGACGGAACGAAGCGAAGACGGAACCAACGGGAACGCGCCACGCCGCTGGTGGCAGAGCACTTGGCTGAAGTGGCTGGTGGGCAGCGCCTTGCTGGCCGTCATCGCGCTCGGCATCGGCGTGGAGTACGTGCTGCAGCACGCCGGTCCCATCGTACGCAAGCGCGTTGTGGACACCCTTTCCGCGCGCTTTCACACCCCGGTGGAGCTTGACCGGCTGGATATTTCGCTGCTCAAGGGGATCGAGGTGGAAGGCAGCGGCCTGCGCGTGCCCTTTGGTTCGCCGACGCACACGGTGCCGGGTCCGGAGAGCGACGCCGACGCTGTTCCCCAGATGGCGACGCCGAACGCCTTCCTCAAGGTCGACCACTTCCGCTTCCGCACCACCTTCAAGGGCCTGCTGCACGAGCCCACGCAGATCGGCCGCATTGAGGTCGACGGCATGGTGCTCGACCTTCCTCCCGGGCCACAGCGCGGGGAGCTCTTTCGCAACAACAAGGGTCAGCTGGAGCCGAAGTCGCAGATGAAGCTGGCCTTCACCGCGGAGGAGATCGACTGCAGCAACGTCAAGCTGATCCTCGAGACCTCGAACCCCAACAAGGACCCGATGGTCTTCGACATCCAATCGCTCAAGCTGACGAACGTCGACCGGGAGGCGCAGATGCGCTACGACGCGCAGCTGACCAACCCGAAGCCAAAGGGCGATATCCATGCGACCGGCAACTTCGGGCCCTGGAACGTCGCCGCCCCGCGCGAGACCCCGCTGGATGGCGACTTCGCCTTCACCCACGCCGACCTGAACACCATCAAAGGCCTCGGCGGCATGATGTCCTCGGTGGGCCGCTTCGCCGGCGTGATGGAGAAGCTCACCGTGGATGGCACTGCGGACGTGCCCGATTTCTCCCTCGATATCTCCAATCATCCGCTGCCACTGAAGACCAAGTACCACGCGTTCGTTGATGCGACCAGCGGCGACACGCAGCTGGATCCCGTGGACGGCTGGCTGCGCAACACCCACATCCTTGCCAAGGGACTGGTGGCTCGCGTCGACCACCTGGGCCATGACATCTCGCTGGACGTGACCGTGCCCAGTGGCCGCATGGAAGACCTGCTGGAGCTGGGCATGAAGAGCGAGCCGCCCGTGATGCGGGCTCCCGTGACGCTGAAGGCGAAGCTGCACATCCCTCCCGGGCACGTGCGTGTGGCGACCAAGGTTGAGCTGGCGGGAACGCTTTCGGAGCGGAACATTGTCTTTGGCAATCCGCAGGTGCAGGACAAGATCGACGGGCTGAGCATGCGAGCGCAGGGCCGGCCAGAGGAATCGAAGGATGCGGGCTCGGACCGCAAGGCCGAAGTGAACTCGCAGCTCACCACCACCTTCAGCCTCGCGCACAGCCAGGTGCTCTTCAGTACCGTGCACTACGACGTTCCCGGGGCGCACATCGAGCTGGTCGGAGCGTACCTGATGGACCATGATCGCTATGACTTCCGCGGCCACGTGAAGACCGACGCCAAGGCCTCGCAGATGGTGACCGGATGGAAGTCGCTGCTGCTGAAGCCGGTGGACCGATTCCTGGCCAAGAACGGCGCGGGACTGGAGCTGCCGATTGAGATCAGCGGGCAGAAGAAGGACCTGCACTTCGGCCTGGCGTTCCATGGACGCGCCGACGCCACCGCCGCGGAGATCGCGGAGGAGATGAAGCAGCAACCCGTCGGGGCCGCGCCGGAACCTCAGCAACCGCCCAAGCAGGCTCCTAAGAAGTAACGAGGAGGCAAGTCTCGGGGACGCCGGGCGTAACTCTTTTAAGGAGTGCGGCTTCCGTTTGCCGAACCCCTGCGTCTCTCCTGGAGTCCGGCGAGACACCGGGCCTATCCCCTGCTAACGTGAATAGGATGTCCTTGCAGCCCTCCAGCGCGACCGAGAGTGCGTCCCCGGTGATCACATCCGGCGCCCCCGGAAGCCCGAACGATCCGGTGGTTCCCGCACCCGTGTGGCTGCAGCGGATGAGCCTGATCGTGTTCGTGCTGTTCTGCTTCTACATCGGCGGCATCCTGGCGGTGCTGCCCTGGTCGCCCCGCTATTGGGACCAGAACGGCTGGCTGATGGCCCACCCCGCCATCGACGCCCTCGCAATCCAGGGATGGATGCGCGGTCTGGTCTCCGGCATCGGGCTGGTGGATGTGTGGATCGGCATCAGCGAGCTGATTCACTATCGTGATTTCAAGGGCTGACGCAGGCGACTCCGCAGAGTCCCGCTACATCTCGCTGACGCGCAACGGCATCACAGTCCATCGGAGACTCAAACGAATGCCGCACAATGCCCCCTACGCCAAGGTCGACGAAAAGATCGAAAAGAAGAAGAGCATTCCCGCGCAGATTGCGTTGTGGACCGTGGTGATTGTGCTGCTGTATGTCTTCTACGTCGCGCTGGGCGGACATCCGCTGTAATTCGGGCGCGGAACGCGACATCTCCACACCCGCATGACGCGTCGTTCATAAAGCGTAGAACGGTACAACTCGCGATGCGCGCTAAACCTCTCATCACCAACCTCATGCGTGCTCCCTGGCGTTCAGTTCTCTTCCTACTCGCGGCTCTAATGCTCTTCCCCGCCGAACCGGCGGGGGCGTACTCCGTGCTAACGCATGAGCAGCTCATCGACCTCACCTGGGACTCGTCGATCGTGCCGCTGCTCAAGAGCCGCTATCCCACGCTGACGCCGGAGCAGATCGAGCACGCGCGCGCCTATGCGTACGGTGGCTGCGTCATCCAGGACATCGGCTACTACCCCTTCGGAGACGCCTTCTTCTCCGACCTGACGCACTACGTCCGCTCGGGCGACTTCGTTATCAACCTCTTTCGCAATGCAGGAAACGCCGACGAGCTGGCCTTCGCCATCGGTGCGCTCTCGCATTACATTGGCGACTCCGTGGGCCACGCGACGGCGACCAACGTCGCTGTCCCGGTGGAGTTCCCCAAGCTCGCCAAGAAGTACGGCAAGAGCGTGAACTACGCCGAGGGCGCGCACCAGCATGTGCAGACCGAGTTCGCCTTCGACATCGACGAGATCGCGCAGCGCCGGCTGGCGCCCGTGCACTATCTTCGCCACGTCGGCCTCGAGGTTCCCGTCCGGCAGCTCTCGCTGGCTTTCTACCAGACCTACGGCCTGCGCGAAGACTTCACCGACACCCGCCACCATCGCATCAACGTCGGCACGTATCGCTGGGCCGTCCATGACTTCATCCCGCGCATCGCCTACGCTGTGACCATCCTCCATCGTCGCCATGAACCGACCGAGCTAGATAGCCCGGACGTGCAGCGGCTCATCCGCGAGACGACTGCCGTGGCGCAGAAGAACGATTGGGACCAATATCGCCACAAGGCAGGAATCGGGACCTACACGCTGGCGGGAGTTCTCTACATCCTGCCCAAAGTTGGACCGCTGAGCCTGGCCGCCGTAAAAGGGCCAACCCGGGAGACGGAGGCGAAGTATGTGCATTCCTTGCTGCTCTCCTCTGACCTGCTGAACAACGAGGTGCGCCGCTTCACCCCTCCACCTGCGACCCGCTCGACCGCGGCACTGGCTGCCGCGAGCGACACTCACTCGGATCCGCCACCCTCCGATCCCCTGCCCGCTAATCCCAACGCCGAACAGATCATCCCGCGCGACTCCAACGACCCCCGCCATCCCCTGCTGAATCGCGATCTGGACACCGGCAGCCCCGTCCACCCGTCGGGATATCGCCTCACAGACGACACCTATGCCACGCTGCTGCATCGACTTACGCTGACGCCCACGGTCGCGGTCCCGCCCGGGATCAAGGATGACATCCTCGTCTACTACGCCAACCTCGACCTGCCCTTCGCCACGAAGAAGAAGCCCGAGCTGTGGGCGCAGGTGCTGAAGGATCTCGAAGTGCTGAAGACGATGCCGACCAGCACGGAGCCGATGCCGTTCCCCACGTACGCGGACGGCAGCGGCGATCCGGGTCCCGACGCAGGCCCCAACTCAGTTCCCGGCACGGCCCATCCCAACACACCGTCCTCACCCACCTCGTCCACCCCGCCCTCCCCCAATCCGTTCCGGTAGTCCCATTGGGACACACCCGTGCGACCTTCGGGGTGGTGTCCGGGATCGATACTGCTTCAACTCCGGACAGGTATCTGCCGATAAGGCGATATCAACCGAAGAGCAGGAACCGGACACATGGGTTTTCACGACAAGCAGACTCCGGCTACAGCGGTAGGCGGACCGGCGCAGATATTTTTCAAGGATCGCTCGAAGCAGGCTCCGCAGGGCTTGCCTGCGAAGGCGATCGCCCGGGCTGCGGCCCAGGCCGATGCCGAGCGGGAGTCACGCTTCCAGGCGCGGATGAGGGAAGGCGTCGCCCACCTGCGCGCAGCACGCTGGCGGGAAGCGACGACCAGCCTCGCGGCGGCGATCGAACTCGATCCGCGCTCGGCTGATGCCGTGTCCAACCTGGGCGTTGCGCTGTACTCCCTTGGCGACGCTGAGCGCGCCCGCGTCTGCTATCTCAAAGCCCTGGAACTCAATCCGAAGTTCGCGAACGCGCACAGCAATCTGGGACAGGCTCTGATTGCGCTCGGCCGCAACGCCGATGCCGCCATTAGCCTTCTCAAGGCCGTGGAGATTGATCCAAAGCTGACCGATGGCTGGGTGAACCTTGGCGCTGCGCTCAATGCCATGGGAAAGCATGCCGCAGCAGCGGAGGCCAGCCGCCATGCTCTCGATCTGGACCCCAAGAACCTCGAAGCCGTGCTCAACCTGGGCAACGCCTTCAAGCTGGAAGGCATGCTGCAGGAGGCTGCACAGTGCTACCGGCGCGTGGTCGCGCTGAACCCCCGCGATCCCCGCGGCTACAACAACCTCGGCGAGACGCTACGCGACCAGGGCGAGCCAGCCAGCGCTGCACGCGCTTATGAGGCCGCACTTGCCGTGAATCCCCGCAGCCCCATCGCCTTCTCCAACCTCCTTTATCTGCATGCCTTCACCCGCGAGATCGCGCCTGAGGGCGAGCTCGCGCTGGCGCGCCAGTTCGAGAGCTTCCTGCTCACCGACGAGGAGCGCAATACCTCCCGCGCAGCCTCCTGTCCGTGGAGCGGCGTCTTCCCGGCCGAGCCACTGGGAGCGGGTGTCGCCCGCCGCAAGCTGCGCATCGGCATCGTTTCGGCGGAGCTTGGTACTCATGCTGTGGCGGAGTTCCTGGAGCCTGTGCTCTCCAGGCTTGACCGCTCGCGCTTCCACCTCACACTCTTCCCTGTCACCGGTCGCTATTGCGAACGCGCCGCGCGCATCCGCGAGCTGGCCGATGGCTTTGTTCCGCTGACCACACTCAGCGATGCCGCCGCTGCAGAGCGCATCCGCCGCGAACAGATCGATGTCCTGATCGACACCAGCGGGCACACGGTAAACAACCGGCTGGGAATCTTCGCGCGCCGCGCTGCGCCAGTGCAGGCGACGTACATCGGCTACTGGTCCACGACCGGGCTCACGGAGATGGATTACTTCATCGCCGACCAGGACCCTCCTGCGGCCATCGAGGCACACTTCTCCGAGCGCTTCTGGCGTCTGCCGCGCATTGGCACCTGCTATCGCGGCGACCGCGAGCTGGCGCTGGGCTGGCAGCCGCATCCTGAAGGCAAGATCCGCATGGGAGCCTTCGCCAAGTACGCCAAGATTCGCGAAGCCACACTCGCTCTCTGGGCCCAGGCGCTGCATGCCGTGCCCAACTCCGTGCTGCTGCTGGAAGACCGCGGCACCGCGGAGAACGAGTCGCACGAACGTATCCGGAAGGGGCTCTCAGCCCACGGCATCACGCCGGAACGCATTGAGTTTCTCAGCTTCGAACCCGGCCACGAGCTCCACATGAGTCTCTACCACCAGCTCGACATCGCACTCGATACGGTGCCCTTCAACGGCGGCACCACCAGCTTCGATGCCCTGTGGATGGGCGTACCGGTAATCACGATGGAGGGCCAGACCGAAGGCGCTCGCATCACGGGAGCTGCGCTGAATGCGCTGGGACGGCCGGAGTGGATTGCCCGCGACGCGGAGGAGTTCGCAGCCATCGCCGCGGGCATCGCTCGCACCTGCGCGGACGACAGCGCCTCACGTCTTGCGATGCGCAACGACCTGCGAGAGCAAATGGCAACCAGCCCGCTGTGTGATTCCGTCTCGCTCACCCACGCGCTGGAAGGTGCGTTCGAACAGATGTACGAACGCTGGCTGAATGGTGGCGAGCATGCCGAGCGCCCCCTGCCGAAGCCCGTTGCCGCGGTGTATCCAAAGCTGACGACCGAGCTGAAACACGCCAGCGGCTTCTAGCGGCGAAGGCTATGCCTCCGCCGCTCGCCCTATCGAAGTCATGAACAGCAGCACCAGCCCGGCCAACAGCATCAGCCCCGCAAGGTAAAACGGTGCGCCCTCCGTCGGGAAGACCGGATGCACCCCGAGGGAATCCGCGAAGACCCGAGTGAATAGCGTTGGCCCAATCAGGCCCGCGATGCCGCGCAGTGAGTTCGTCGCTCCCTGCAACGCACCCTGCTGATCCGGCGGGATGACCCTCGACATGGTGGACTGCGCCGCAGGCCAGGCGATGCTCATCAGGTTCAGCAACGGGATGCCAAGCCAGACCAGTAGGCCGGTCTTCGAAAAGCCGAACATCCAGTAGCCGATGGCCCCGCCCACATAACCGAGCAGGATGGATCGCCGCTCGCCCAGCCACTTCACCGCAGGCTTGACCAGCATCGCGCCATAGATTCCCGTGACGATGCCCACCACGGCCAGCGACAGGCCGCCTGTCTGCGCCGTCCAGTGGTAGCGCGAATAGACGTAGATCATGTACGCGCTCATCAGCGACTGCTGCGCGATGTAGCCCAGCAGCAGCAGGAACGCGAGCGGCAGCACACCCTTCACGCTGCGGAAGAGCTGCAGCGAGCCCACCGGGTTCGCCCGCTTCCACGAGAAGCGGCTGCGATGCTCGGCCTTCAACGACTCCGGCAATACGAACAGGCCATACATGCCGTTCAGCAGCGAGAGCACGGCGGCGATCCAGAACGGAAGCCGAGGGTTGATGTTGCCCAGGACGCCGCCCAGCGCAGGCCCGAGCACGAAGCCCACACCAAAGGCCGCGTTCAACATCCCAAAAGCCCCGGCGCGCTTCTCCGGTGGCGTCACGTCCGCCATGTAGGCCATCGCCGTGGGCACGCTGGAGGCGGTGAGGCCACTGATCACGCGCCCCAGGAACAGCCACGGCAACGTCGGCGCCAGCGCCATCACCACGTAATCCGCGCCGAGGCCGAAGTTCGAAAGCAGAACGATCGGCCGGCGTCCGAAGCGATCGGAGAGCGAGCCCAGCACCGGCGAAAAGAAGAACTGCATCACGGCAAAGAGCGTGCCAAAGATCCCGAGCCAGGTGGCCGTAGCGGCATCGTTCCCGTTGAGGAAGCCCTCGATCAGCTTGGGCAGCACCGGCAGGATCATGCCCATGGCAAGCATGTCCAGCGCCACGGTGAGGAAGATGAAGGTCGCGGCCGCGCGGCGGCCCTTGGGAGCCTCGACCGAGGGCATCCCGGATTCGACCCCGTCAGCGCCGATCGCCTCCACCGTCTCCGGCTCGCTCAGCATAGGGTTGGGCTGCTCGGAAGGGTCGACGGCGCGAGGGCTGTCCTTGGATGGATTCTCGGCGGGATTGGAAGGGGAGTTGCCCATGCGCGCCAGTATAACGGGGCGATATGCGGACAGCGTGATGGCCGCGCGACTGGCCGCCCCGGGGCAGTCCTTTATTTTTGTTATAGATGGCGTTTTCCGCTTCCTGAAACGCGGTGCGATTTGGCGGAGCAGCGCCGCGACCGCATTCCCGAATTGGCGTGTTGCCCCTCTCGGGACGGGGCGATTCCGCTGTGACAACCGTCACAGACCGCCGTGAAATATTTGCGCACCGAAACAGTCCGAGTTATCATCCAAGACAGCGAGGAACACATCCATGGCATACAGCGACAAGGTTGTCGATCACTACGAGAATCCCCGGAATGTTGGCACGCTCGACAAGAGCTCGGCCGAGGTCGGAACCGGCCTCGTCGGTGCGCCTGAGTGCGGCGACGTCATGCGCCTCCAGATCAAGGTGAACCCCGAGACCCAGGTCATCGAAGACGCCAAGTTCAAGACCTTCGGCTGCGGCTCGGCCATCGCGAGCTCTTCGCTCGCCACCGAGTGGGTGAAGGGCAAGACCGTCGAAGAGGCGCTCAAGATTTCCAACACCGACATCGTGAAGGAGCTCGCGCTTCCCCCGGTGAAGATCCACTGCTCGGTGCTGGCGGAAGACGCGATCCGCGCCGCCATCGGCGATTGGAAGAAGAAGAACCACGTGGCCGAGAATGCGGCAGTTGCCGTCGCTGCACACTAAGCTCGACGCGCAAGTAAACCACCTACACAGCCAGCCTTCGGGCTGGCTGTTGTGTTTTTGCCGCGCATCCTCGGATGCCTCAGGTGAAGATCAGCACGTGCGATCAGGCGCGAGGCCCAACGCCTTCTCTATGATTCGTTCCAGAGGAGGAGGCGGACGCATGGCGATGAAGACTCAATTGCTGCGGTTCGATGGTGCTGTTGAACGCGATCCCGCCATCGATCTGTGGTTCGAGGAACGCAATGGCGAGCTCGGAGTGATCGCCCGCGAGTGGTTTGAGGTGATGCGGCAGTGCGGAGACGAGGTTCGGGAGCTCCTGCATGACGGCTGCCCCGTGGCGTGTCTCGGCGATGTGCCCTTCGGCTATGTGAACGTCTTCACGGCGCACGTCAACGTGGGTTTCTTTCAGGGTGCAGCGCTTCCCGATCCGTCGCGCCTGTTGCAGGGAACCGGCAAATTCATGCGCCATGTGAAGTTGAAGCCGGGAACTGCCACGGACGCCGCATCACTCCACAGGCTCATCGAAAACGCGTATGCGGACATCAAGGCGCGCGTCGAGAACGGTTAGCCTGCGAGCCGTCTGCTGGTTGTGGACTTCTTCGCCCGGGGAGTCCGCTTGCTCCGGGCTTCGAGATTCAGCGCTACAGCCGCACGAATGAGCTTCTTCAGCGCCGGCTCATTGATCTTCTCGCCTTCGCGGATATCGATCGCGCGTCGCACGTTGCCTTCAAGGCTGGAGTTGAAGAGACCCTTAGGATCCGGCAACGCAGCGCCTCTCGCAAAGGTCAGCTTGACGACGCTCTTGTAAGTCTCTCCCGTGCACACGATGCCGCCATGCGAGAAGACTGGCACGCCGCGCCACTTCACTTCTTCGACGATCTCGGGATCTGCGGTGTGGATGAGCTTGCGAATCTTTGCGAGCGTCTGCCCTCGCCAGTCGCCCAGCTCGTCGATCTTCGCGTCGATGAGTGCAGAGGCCGACTCTGCCGGTACAGGACTCTTCATGCGTGGCTCCGAAAGACGCAAAAAGTGTAACTCGCTTAGCGCAGGTCGAGCACGTGGAAGCTCTTGCCATCGGAGATGGCGAGCTCCACCGGGCGCGGCGGCCCCGATGGCGGCACCGTAACCAGCGCCCACATCTCCTCGCCCTTCTTCAACGGAGGAACAACAGCCTTGTCGCTGATGAAGAAGTCGATCGGCTCCTGGAGTCTTGCGGCCTCGCACGGGATTCCCCGTCCCAGTACCGCCTGCTGTGCGTTCCGCGAGTCATCTTCTGGAGCGGGCTGCAGCGCCAGCTGACCTTTGCGGGCCACCGTATGCACCCGCGAACTCTGGGCCGAGGGTTGCATCCATTCGCGGAACGGAACACGTGTCTCCAAAGCTCCCTTCGGCATGTCGCAGGCGTTCGCCGTCAACGTCAGCGCAACGTATCGCCCGCGAAGCGGAAGCGAAGGGTCGTACTGGTACGTCCGCGTCCACACCATGGGGCAGCTATGTCGCTCCCACGCAAACTTGGCCACGACACTGAGCACCAGAACCAGCTGCACCGCGAGCACGATCACTCCCTTGGCACGAGCGCTCATGCGGCACCACCTTCACTCGGCTGCGACTTCATCTGCACCATCAGCTGACGGCGCAGGCGCTCCAGCATCCAGCCGCCGAGCAGGAACAATAGCCCCAGCCCGATCAGCCCCAGCGAGCGGTTCATCTTGTCCATTAGGCTGGAGAAGTAAAACCACATCACCGTCACCGCAAACATGGCGACCGCATAATTCACCACCGCACGCGAGCGTTGCTGCACGGCCCACCACGCGAGGTAGACCGTGGTCAGCGCGACGACCACGTACATCAGGACGCTTGGTATCGAGTGCGTATATGGCTGGCGCGCCCACTGGTTCTGCTCCGTGATCGTGGTCCGCAACCACGGCACAAGGTAGCTCATCGCGATCACGGCCAGCACCGGCAACACGGTGCGGCGTGACCTCCACGCAGTCGTCCCCACGCACAGCACGAGGAACGCGATAGCCAACATCCGAAAGCTCCACGGCATGGGATGGACCGCCGCGTTATAGGGATAGAGCCAACCCTCACTCAGCAAGCCGGTAGTCACGGCCAGCGCCACCGCCGCGGCCCCGAACAACACACCAAACACCACGGCCCTCCGCGAATGCACGAACGCCGTGAGATACACCGCAGCCAGCGCCGCGATCATGCGGGCGAGATAGATATCCGAGCCCGGATAGCGGCCCGCATAGAAGCCCCACTCGCATAGCAGCCATGCCGGAGCCAGCAGCATCAGGCAGATCTGCTGGAACTGGTCGCGCAGCAAACCATATCCGGCAGCTGCGCACAGCGCCCACAGCATCACGGCTCCCGGCCAATGCTCCTGCATATTGAAGATCTGGCCCACCATGGCGATCGCTCCGCCCGCAGCCACCGTGCCGACGCCGTGCAGCACGGTAGCCAGCGCATCGAAGCGCCCTGCAGCCGCGATGCCTCCGGCGTGCAACAGCGCAAGGATGCCCACCACCAGCAGCAGTCTCGAGGTCGGCGACACCTGGTCCCAATGTGCGGCGACAAACAACAACACACCCGCTCCCAGCAGGATGCCGCCCAGGATCAGCGCGATCAGCACCTGCCAGCGGTGTCCCGCGGGCCGCTCCTCGCCAGCCTCGAAGGCACGGATGCGCCGCGCTGCCTCTTCGTCGAGAAGGCCCGCCGCAGTCCAGCGAGATAGGTACTGCTCCCAATTCGTCATAGGCTGGTGAGCGCAGTACATCACGGGTCGCAGCCTCCCGCCAAGGGGGAAACGCGGACTCGGACGGAAATGACTTCGCGTTAATCCGCCGGATACGCTCACCTTCAGCCCCGGCTAAGCCGATATGATGGATAGGTTATGGCTGCTCCCGCTAATGTCGATCTCTCCAAGCTGGTAACGGAGTCGCGCAATCCCGCGACCATGCACCTCGATGAGGTGCCGACGCTCCAGATGCTGGAGCTGATGAACGATGAGGATGCCAAGGTCGCACATGCCGTGCGCCACGAGCTCCCCTTCATCGCCAAGGCCGTGGACGAGATCACCGCGCGCTTCGAGAAGGGCGGTCGACTGTTTTACATCGGCGCCGGCACCAGCGGACGCCTCGGCGTGCTGGACGCCAGCGAGTGTCCGCCGACCTTCAATGTCTCCGCGGAGCTGGTGCAGGGCATCATCGCCGGCGGCGATGCAGCCCTGCGGCTTTCCAGCGAGCAGAGCGAAGATTCCCCCGAAGACGGCGCCCGCGACCTTGGGCGCGCCGGCTTTGCGAAAGAACATCGGCCGGACGTGCTCGTGGGCATTGCCGCCAGCGGACGGACGCCCTATGTTCTGGGCGCGATGAACTATGCCAAGATGATGGGCTGCTTCACCATCGGACTGAGCTGCGTTCCGCATTCGGAGGTGGCCATGGCAGCCGACCTCGCCATCACCCCCGTCGTTGGGCCCGAGGTCGTCTCCGGCTCGACACGCCTCAAGGCCGGCACCGCCACCAAGATGGTGCTCAACATGCTTTCTGGCGGCGTCATGATCCGCACCGGGGCCACCTACGGCAACCTGATGGTGAACCTGCGCCCGACCAACGCCAAGCTGATCGACCGCGCCCACCGCATCATCGCCGAAGCCGCTGAGGTCTCGCTCGAGAAGGCCGCCGAGCTTCTGACCGAGAGCGGCCACGACGTGAAGACTGCCATCGTGATGGGTCGACTCCGCCTGCCCAAGCGCGAAGCCGAAGCCGCGCTGGGCCATGCCCATGGCGTGCTCGCCCGCGTGCTGCAGCCCGGGAAATTCGCCAGGTAACGCTGCGCTCGGGCTCGCCACCGCACCTGAACCTGCCTGGGACATCTGCACCAACGCTTCCGCGTACATCGACGGAGGGCACGCTGGCTAACTCCTCATACTTCCTGACAACGCAACGGCTGGGCTTCCGGCCCTGGACCGTTGACGACCTTCCGCTCGCGCGCGAGCTGTGGAGCGATCCCGGCGTCATGCGCTTCATGGGAGGCACTATGAACGAGGCTCAGGTGCTGGCTCGCTTCGAACTCGAGATGAGGCGGCAGGAGCGCCTCGGCTTCTGCTACTGGCCGATGGAACTGCTTGAGGATCGTGGCTTTGCCGGCGTCTGTGGCCTGCGTCCCTTCCATGACAGCATGACCGTGCTCGAAGTCGGCGTCCATGTGCATCCACGGTTGTGGAGCCAGCGCATCGGCGAAGAGGCCGCCCGCGCGGTCATCGACTACGGCTTCGACACGCTTCACGCCAAAGCCCTGACGGCCGGACATGGCCCGGGACACGCCAACTCGCAGCAGCTCATCGAGCGGCTTGGCTTCCGCTTTACCCATGAAGAACCTTGGGGAGTGGACGGCATCCTGCATCCGTTCTACGAGTTGAGGCGTGCGGACTAATTCGAGCTCGTCGCGGCATCAACCTCGCTGTCATGCACCTCGCATCGCGATCCGATAGTCTGGAGTCAGCTTCGACGCTGACGTTACGCGCGGAGACCGAGGATCACCATGCCCCATGCCCCCCGGCTGGGTTCGTCTCGCTTCACTCGTCGCGGCCTGCTTCGGCGCGGCGTGGCCTCACTCGCAGGCGCTGCCCTGCTGCCCTCCCTGCAAAGTCTCGCGCAGACTGCTTCTTCTGCAGTCGCCGAAACCACCGTTGCGGATACAAAATATGGTCGCATCCGCGGCCTGCGCGAGAACGGCGTCCTCGCCTTCAAGGGCGTTCCCTATGCCGGCTCCGTCTCCGGGGCCAACCGCTTCAAGCCTGCTCCGCCACTGCAGCCGTGGACTGGCGTGCGCGATGCGATGAAGCTAGGGCCGCCGTCGATCCAGCCTCCAGGCGGGCTCTATGGCATCGACGAGCCCGAGCCCGCGGAAGAGTGCCTCGTCCTCAATGTCTGGACTCCAGCCTGCGACCATCGCAAGCGCCCCGTGATGTTCTACTGCCACGGCGGCGGCCTGGTGACTGGCTCAGCCGGTGCGTTCTTCCAGGATGGCGCGAACCTTGCCCGCGAGTACGACGTGGTGGTCGTCGAGACCAACCATCGCCTCGGTCTGCTGGGGTATCTCTATCTCGGCGAACTGGGCGGCGAGGAATATGCGAGCTCCGGCACAGCGCAGCTCTCGGACCTCCGCGACGGCCTGCGCTGGGTGCGGTATAACATCGCGCGGTTCGGCGGGGACTCGGGCAACGTGACGATCTTCGGCGAGAGCGGAGGCGGTTGGAAGGTCTCCAGCCTGCTCGCGATGCCCTCCGCTGCCACGCTGTTCCACAAGGCCTCCATCGAGAGCGGGCCGATGCTGCACGGCCTTCCGCGCGATCGCGCCGAAGCCACCACTCGCGCCGTGCTGCAGCAGCTCGGCCTAAGCGCGAACGACTGGCGCAAGCTGCTCGAGCTGCCTGCAGCCGATCTGCTCAAGGCCCAACTCGCCGTCACAGCCCTGCCGAATGCCACAGCCGACCGCCTCAACTTCTGGCCTGTGCTGGGCGGCGAGCTGCCGCACCATCCGTTCGATCCCGCCGCGCCGGCTTTCGCGAAGGACAAGCCGCTGATCGTCGGCACATGCCATGACGAAGCGAACTTCTTCCTCGGCAAAGATCCCGAGGCCTATCAGCTCACGGAAGCCACGCTACGCGAACGCCTGACAAAAGCCCATGGCGAACACGCCACGGCGATTTGCGAGGCCTATCGCCACAGCCGACCGGAAGACTCGCCAACCGACTTGTACATCGCCATCGTCACTGCAGAGCGCTTCCGCACCGACTCGATCACGCTGGCCGAGCGCAAGGTGGCACAGCACGGCGCGCCGACGTACATGTACGTCTACACCCATGGTTGTGATGAGCTCGTGCCCGGCACGCAGCACAAGCGCGGCGCGTATCACTCCTGGGATGTCGCCTTCCGCTTCGACAATTTGCTCCCGCCGGGCGATGGCAAGCCGAAGACGGAGCTGCAGGCCTACCTGATGAAGGCCATCGGCCCTGGCCCGGCTTCGCCGATGACCGCACACAATATGAGCGAGATGTGGGCGACCTTCGCCCGCACGGGCAAGCCCGCAGCCAAGGGGCAGCCCGCGTGGCCGGCGTACACGCTCGACCAGCGGGCGACGATGACGCTCGACGCCAAGTGCAGCGTAGTCAACGATCCCGAGCCGCTCGAGCGCAGGGTGTGGGCGAACGTGCCGCGCACCTCCGCATGACGTTCGGGCTTCCGGAATACACGCATTGTCAAAACCTATCGAAATCATTAGGCAATCGAATCCTCCCGGGTCGGCAGGACTCCTATACTGACGATGCTGGGGTAAGCCCCGCTGACAAGAGGAGACACATGTCCGACGAATCGAAGTGCCCGGTTACGGGCGCCACAGGCACAGATCAAGGCACGGGCACCGTTGACCACGTCAACGGGGGCACATCGCACAATCGGGACTGGTGGCCCGAGCAGCTCAATCTCTCCATCCTGCACTCGCACTCACAGCTCTCGAACCCGATGGATGCGGACTTCGACTATGCCGAGGAGTTCAAGACCCTCGATCTCGATGCGGTCATCAAGGACCTCCACGCGGTCATGACCAACTCGCAGGACTGGTGGCCCGCGGACTTCGGCCACTATGGTCCGTTCTTCATTCGCATGGCCTGGCACTCGGCCGGCACGTATCGCACCTACGATGGTCGCGGCGGCGCCAGCCGTGGCGCACAGCGCTTCGCTCCGCTGAATAGCTGGCCCGACAACGCGAACCTCGACAAGGCCCGCCGCCTGATCTGGCCCATCAAGCAGAAGTACGGCAAGAAGCTATCCTGGGCTGACCTCATCGTGCTTACCGGCAACGTCGCACTCGAGTCCATGGGCTTCAAGACCTTCGGCTTTGCCGGCGGACGCATCGATACGTGGGAGCCGGACGATGTGTACTGGGGCCCGGAGAAGGTCTGGCTCGGTGATGAGCGCTATCGCGGCGACCGCGACCTCGCCAACCCGCTCGCGGCCGTGCAGATGGGCCTCATCTATGTGAACCCCGAAGGCCCCAACGCCAATCCCGATCCGCTAGGCTCGGCACGCGATATCCGTGAGACCTTCGGCCGCATGGCGATGAACGACGAAGAGACCGTCGCGCTGATCGCCGGCGGACACAGCTTCGGCAAAACGCACGGCGCCGGCCCGGTGGACCAGGTAGGCAAGGAGCCCGAAGCTGGACCAATCGAACAGCAGGGCCTGGGCTGGATCAGCACGTACAAGTCCGGCAGCGGTCCCGATGCCATCACCAGCGGCATTGAAGTTACCTGGACCTCGACTCCGACCAAGTTCGGTATGGAGTTCCTCGAGAACCTCTACAAGTACGAGTGGGAGCTGACCAAGAGCCCTTCCGGCGCAAACCAGTGGAAGCCCAAGGACGGCGGCGGCGAGGGCACCATCCCCGACGCTTTCGACCCGAGCAAGAAACGCGAGCCCCGCATGTTGACCTCCGACATCGCGCTGCGCGTGGACCCTGCCTACGAGAAGATCACCCGCTACTTCCTCGCCCACCCCGACAGGTTCGCCGAATCCTTCGCACGCGCCTGGTACAAGCTCACCCACCGCGACCTGGGTCCGATCGATCGCTACCTTGGACCACTGGTGCCGAAGGAAGAGCTGCTCTGGCAGGATCCTGTTCCTGCCGTGGATCACGCTCTGGTCGATGACGCGGATGTCGAAGCCCTGAAGGCGAAGATCCTTGCCTCTGGCCTCACCATCTCGCAGTTCGTCACGACGGCGTGGGCTTCGGCCTTCAGCTTCCGCGGCAGCGATCGCCGCGGCGGCGCGAATGGTGCTCGCATCCGTCTGGCTCCGCAGAACACCTGGGAGGTCAACCAGCCCTTCGAGCTCGCCAAGGTCATCGGCAAGCTGGAGGACATCCAGAAGGAGTTCAACGCGAGCGCGACCGGCGGCAAGAAGATCTCGCTGGCCGATCTCATCGTCCTCGCGGGCAATGCAGGTGTTGAGGCAGCGGCGAAGAAGGCAGGCCACGACGTGAAGGTTCCCTTTGCGCCGGGCCGCACCGACGCGACCCAGGAGCAGACCGACATCGAATCCTTCAAGGTTCTGCAGCCCATCGCCGATGGCTTCCGCAACTACGTCCACAAGGGACTGGAGAAGTACTCTCCGGAACTGCTGATCGATAAGGCGCAGCTGCTGAACCTGACTGCGCCCGAGCTGACCGTGCTGATCGGCGGCCTGCGTACCCTGGGCACTAACTTCGGCGGCACCAAGCATGGTGTCTTCACCACGCGGCCTGAGACGCTAAGCACGGACTTCTTCGTGAACCTGCTCGACATGAGCACGAAGTGGGAGCGCTCGACCGCCGATGAGAACGTGCTCGAAGGCAAGGACCGCAAGACGGGCGAGATCAAGTGGACGGCTACGGTCGTCGACCTGATCTTCGGCTCCAACTCGCAGCTGCGCGCCCTCGCCGAGGTTTACGCCAGCGGCGATGCGGAGAAGACCTTCGTCAACGCGTTCATTGCAGCGTGGACGAAGATCATGAACTCTGATCGCTTCGACCTGAAGAAGTAACGAGACAGCAAGATCGGCAAACGGCTCATCCGCAACCACGATGGTTGCAGGTGAGCCGTTCGCCGTTTGTGGGATGGGTACGACGTAGACTGGCCCTACCGCATGGCTCGACTGAAACTTGATCCCACGCTGACCGGTGGCTTCTCCGTGCTCGTCTGGGGTTGCGCCCTGCCGATCGCCAAGTCCGTAGAAGATGCGGTCGGAGTTGCGGCGTTCCTGGGCTTCGCGTTCACCGCGATGGCGATCTTTGGCGCGATGCGTCACTTCCTCCTGCGCGAACCTCTGCCCGATGGCGGCATCTTTCGCAACTGGAGGCTCTACGCGCGGTGGCTCTGCTTCGTGCTGCATGAAGGCTCGCTTGCAGGCGCGCTGGTGCTGGTGCAGCGGCGGCATATGCCGTTCGTGATCCTGCTGAACTACCTGTGGCCCACGGCCATCATTCTTTGCTCGGTGCTCCTGTCGGTCGTCTCCGTCACGCGATGGTGGAGCGTGGCTGCGGGATCTTTCCTCGTCCTCGCCAGCATCGGCCTCGAGGTGCTTGGGCCGGGCGTGTCGGCCGCAGACCTCTTTGCTACGCGGAGGGACGGCATGGCGTACCTGCTGGCCTTCGTCGGTGCGATCTTATGGGGCATGTACTCGGCGCTCTCGCGACAGTCCGGAGCCCAGACGGGCGGCGCGAGCGTGCTGCCGCTCTTCCAGGCAACACTTGGCATGACCCTCGCGCTCTCGTTCCTGCCGGGAAGTACGGCGTGGTCGAACTTCACGCCGAAGTTAGCTGCACTGCTCCTGGGCTACTGCTTCCTTCTTTTCGTCGCGTACCTGACTTGGGACGCGGGCATGCGTCGTGGCAATGTGGTGCTGCTAAGCCTCTTCGCGGACTTGATCCCGTGGCTTTCGCTGATCACCACGAGCCTGATGTTGCACATCCCCATCCCTGCGAAGGCGACGGCAGCGGCGGTGTTGCTGGTGGCCGGGGCGATCGTCACTCGGATGGGGACCGCCGTGCATCAAGCGCCGGGAGCGCTGGAGGAACCTGGCTTCTGACCCAGCGCACCAAGGGAGAGTATTTTCTGAATCTATAGACCGACTGGTCTAATCGTATGAAATGTGCCGCCCTGGAGCTCCTCCAATCGAGGGCGGCCTACGAAAAGGAGACCTCTCATGTCCACACCGTCCTCGTCGTCCACCAAGGGAACAGCCCTCGTCACCGGCGCCTCCACCGGAATCGGCGCCGTCTACGCCGACCGCCTCGCCAAGCGCGGCTACGACCTCATCCTCGTCGCACGCAGCGAGAAGGGCCTCAACGAGGTCGGCGCGCAGATCAAGTCCGTTACCGGCCGCAAGGTCGAGGTACTGCAGGCCGACCTCGTCCAGCTTTCCGATGTGAAGCGCGTCGTCGAGCGTCTCGCCACCGACCTCTCCATCACCGCGCTGGTGAACAATGCCGGCATCGCTGCGGCGAACAAGCTTCTCGAATCCGACCCCGACTATCTCGACCAGATGATTACCCTCAATGTCACCGCTCTCACGCGGCTCGCGCACGCCGCAGCCACTGCTTTCACCGCACGCGGCAAGGGACTCATCATCAACATCGGCTCTGTTGTGGCTCTTGCGCCTGAGCTGCTGAATGGCACCTACAGCGGCACCAAGGCCTATGTGCAGAACTTCTCGACGTCCCTGAAGAACGAGCTCGCAGGTACTGGCGTGACGGTGCAGGTGGTGCTGCCCGGCGCAACCGCCACCCCGCTGTGGGGCAACGCCGGCGTGCCGGTGCATAGCCTTCCGGCCGAGTGGGTCATGACCACCGAGGACATGGTGGACGCTTCGCTAGCCGGTCTCGATCAGGGCGAGTTCGTCACCATCCCCGCGCTGCCCAATGCTGCGGACTTTGAAGCGTACGAGAAGGCTCGTCTCGCACTGGCTCCGAACCTCTCGCGCCGTGAGCCTGCGGCACGCTATGGAGTCGGAGCACAGAAGTAAGCACCAGCAAAGGCTCGACACGCAACCGTACGATAGGAACGTTGCCCTCGCACTGCGGTGCGGGGGCGTACGTTCTGGGACCGAAGAAGGAGCACACCATGACCACCGCGGCTACGGACAACACCCCAAAGACACACGGCAAGAGCCCCGCGAAGACAGAAGCGGTCGCGACGGCCGCGAGATCAACGACCCGCGAACATCTCATCACGGTGGGACTGGATCTGATGCGCCGCCATGGCTACGGCGCCACCGGGCTGCAGGAGATTCTGCAGGCCGCCGAGGTGCCAAAGGGGTCGTTCTATCACCACTTCGGCAGCAAGGAGGAGTTCGCAGCGGCAGTGGCCAACCGCTACTACGTCCTTGCGAATGAACATGCCCAGAAGGTGCTGGGCAACGCGCGCCAGGCCCCACTGAAGCGGCTCCGGAGGTACTTCGAGGAGCTCATCCAATCTGCCGGGCCCGCGGCGCCGATCCAGGGTTGTCTTCTCGGCAGCCTCAGCCTGGAGGTCGCCGGCGCGAGCCCTCTGCTGCAGGGTTGCATGAGCAAGAGCTTCGCAGGCTGGCAGGCTGCGGTTGCCGGCGTGGTCCGGGAGGCCGTCGACAAAGGCGATCTGTCGAAGTCCACGAAGTCGGATGCGCTGGCGGGCTTCATGCTGAACAGCTGGGAGGGCGCGCTGCTGCGCTCGCAGGCCGATAAAAGCGATGTTCCTCTAAAGGATTTTCTGTACTTTGTGTTCGAGGAGTTGCTGGCGAAGTAACTTGGATCACACGCGACCGGCTGGGTGCCGGTACTCTGGAAGAGATGATCTTTGCTCCGGGTACGTCGATTGTTGGTGCGGTGCTGGGTTTCTGTGGCGTGATGCTGTGGCGGCTGCGGGAGGGTCGCCGGCCGGTGACGCCGAAGGCTATCGTGATTCCTCCAGCGGGTATGTCCACTGGCTTCTGCATGTTCCTCGCTCCGCCGTTCCGGGTGCACCCCTTGTGGGCACTGGAGGCGTTCCTCGTCGGAGCCCTCGTGCTCTCCATTCCGCTCATCCGCACGTCGCGCCTGGTGCTGGAGGGCGACACGGTGATGGTGCGGCGGTCGAAGGTCTTCTTCGGGGTCGTGATCTTCCTGGCGGCGATCCGGTACTTCGCGAGGGGCTACATCGGGAAGTACATCTCGGTGGAGCAGACGGCAGGACTGTTCTTCATCCTGGCGTTCGGGATGATCGTGGCCTGGAGAACGAGCATGTACTTCGAGTACAAGAAGGTCATCGAGGGGCGCGCCTAGCGCAGGGCGGGAGCTCTGTGGCCCCGTGCAGTTGTTCGAATCGGCAGAGCGCGATTATTCTGGAGACGTCCACCCAATTCCAGCTTTCCGGAGCAGTCCCGATGACGTCGCGGCGCAGGATCGGAGTGTCCCTGATTGCGGTAGGTGGGATGCTGCTCGGAATGTATGTTGTGCCGACGCTCTATGGAGCGGCGATGGCGCGGGCGGGAGTGGCGCAGTTCCGTGCGGCGCGCTCGAGCACCATCCTCTGGAATAAATCGCGGCTTCAGGCCCACGAGCATGCGTTGCGGTTGAGGTTCGCCGCGCCGGAGGCAGTCTTGTCGGTGCCGCGGCTCGGGATCGAGGTCCCTGTGCTGGAAGGCACCGATGCCCTGACGCTGAATCGTGGGGTAGGACACCTTCCCGGAACAGCGCTTCCCGGCGAGCCGGGGAATGTGGTCATCGCCGGACACCGCGACGGGTTCTTCCGTGCACTGAAGGATACCTCCGTTGGCGACGTGATTGAGGTGCAGGGGCACACGAGCACGCAACGCTACGTGGTGCGCAGGATCTCGATCGTCTTTCCCCAGGACACGAGCGTACTTAAGCCAACCACCGACTCCAACCTGACGCTCGTGACGTGCTACCCGTTTTATTTTTTGGGAGCCGCTCCGCAGCGTTACATCGTCCAAGCCTCGCTTCTGCCAGCTTCGAATTCTTCAGGAGATTGACTCGACTATGACGATCCACCTCAGACTCGCGACCATGCTGCTTGCAGCTGTAGCCATACCCTCGTTTGCCGCCACCTCGGGACCCAGCTCGACCGTGGTCTACGTCGGCGGCAACGATCTGGTAATCAAGGCGGCGAGCGGCAAGCTGTTGAACTATGCGGTACCGGCGGGATACGGATTTACAGACAGTGGCAAGCCCGCGACGCTGGAGCAGCTGAAGCCGGGCGACAAGCTTACCGCTGTGGTAGATACGGGCACCGACCCGCAGGTGGTGGCGAGCATCGCGGTGGTGAAGACGAAGGTGTTCTCGGCGACACCGCCCAATCTTCTGACGATCTCGTCCCCAGAGGGAGCGTTGAACGTGATCGTTCCGCTGGGAACAAAGTTCAGCGTGGACGGCAAGACAGTAGGGCTCAGCGACCTTTCCAGCGGCACGATGCTGGAGGCGACGGTGATTACCCCTGCGCGTGAGGGCGAGGAGCCATCAACGGCTCCGGCCACACCTCCGCTGAGCGGTGTGCTGCTGGTGGCAAAGCTGGAGGACCTGCCAGCAACGGGAACGCGGCTGCCCCTGTACGGGCTGGTTGGCGGACTGATGTTGCTGCTGGGCTTTGCGTTGCTGCGGGGGCGAAAGGCCGGTTCACCGGCATAAGCGGGTGTTGGATGATCACTCGACTACACGAGGCTGGTACAGGCTGTGCTTTGGGTCACAGGCGCGGGACGAGTGGCCATGCTAACGTCATGATCTTCCGGCTCCCGGAAGATCGACTATGGCAAATGCACAGCGCGCACTGAACGATAGCACGGATAGCGCGTGGTTGCGCGTGTGGCATCGGCTGGAGGCAGCGCACGACGGGGTCTTCACCGAGGCGAACAAGGCCAGGCTGCGACAATTCGTCATCCGGCTGAGCATCGCGGGCTTCCTCATTCACCTGGCGCTGATCTGCTGGGTGCGGTCGGCGGTACCGGCGCCGCAATGGATTGCCGGGGTAGGAACCAACTACCTGACTGCGATTTCGACACCCTTCAACTTCATCCTCTTCTATGAGGTCCTGACGTTGATTGCGGCGCTGCCGGAATCGACAACGCGATCGATCGCGAACCAGTTCGAGATCGTGTCGCTGATCTACATTCGCGATGTCTTTCGGGATATCGCGAAGATGGGAAACATGGTTTCGGCGCACCGGGTGACTCTGGAGACGCTGCCGATGTTCCTGGACATGGGTGCGGGATTTCTGATGTACCTGCTGGTGGCCGTGTTTCAGAACGTGGCGCAGCGGCGAAGACAGACGCCGGCGGCCACGCCAGAGAGAGCTCGATTCATCGCGCAGAAGAAGGTGATTGCCGCGGGTCTTACGGCACTTCTGCTGGGCATGGCGACTTACAACCTCTGGTTATTCTTTGCTGCCGTCTGGCATAGAATGCAATCCACTTATACCGCGATGGCGCCGGCGACGACGTTCTACGACGACCTGTTCACGGTGATGATCTTTACGGATGTGCTGATCCTGATCCTCTCGCTGGTTGTCTCGGCACAGTATGAGAATGTCTTTCGCAATGCAGCGTTCGTGGTGTCCATCATCATGATTCGGTTTTCGCTGACGGAAGGATATCCGTACGGCGCCCCGTTGGCGCTGATGGCGATGGTGTTCGGGATCCTGACGCTGATGGTCTTCAACTACCACGTGGGACTGACCGGAGACGAGGCGCATAGCACGTGAGGAGGGTGGGTGCTCCCTCCCCTTTTTTCACGCAAAGTCTTCGAGCGGAAGATTTTCGGGAGATGGACTACGAGTTCGGGTCGAGGTCACCGGAACGAAGGCACAAAAACGCCCTGATTCCTGCAGGGTGGAATTACGAGGCCTTCCCTTTGCCTGTTGCGGCATTTTTTGCCGGATGCGATGTGCGGGAATCGGCGAGACTCTTTGCAGGAGAAACGCCATGGACGAACAGACACCCCCGCATGCTGCCCTTCCTGCCGATGACCTTCATCGTGCTTTGACGGTCTCCCACGCCAACGAAGATACTGGCCTGCCGCACATCGGCCTCGTAGGCGATACCTATACCATCACCGTGAGCGGTGCGGACACGGCGGGGCGGTTCTGCGTGATCGACATGCACATCCCACCGGGTGGAGGGCCTCCGCCGCATCGGCATGACTTTGAAGAGACGTTCATTCTTCTCGAGGGCGAGATGGAAGCGACGTTCCGCGGGAAGAAGACGAGGGTGAGGGCAGGAGATACGATCAACATTCCCGCGAACGCGCCGCACCAGTTTCATAACTCGTCTGCCAACGCGACGCGGCTGTTATGTATCTGCTCTCCCGCAGGGCAGGACGAATTCTTCGCGCTGGTGGGAGTGCCGGTGGCAACTCGGACGACGCCACCACCCAAGCTGAGTGAAGAGGAACAGGCGGCGTTCCTGAAGAAGGTGATGTCGCTGGCGCCGAAGTACAAGACGGAGTTGCTGAAGGATGCGTAGCGAGCTAGGCCAAAGTGCGGTCGAGGAGCGTCGTCACAGCGGAGAGGAACGCACCGTTTCCGTGAGTGCTCGCATAGCGCCTGGCTGAGACTTCGACGGGATTGCTCATGGCAGCTCCATTGATGACGGTGCCGTGCGTCGAAGCTCGGATCGACCGAGTGGGCGGGGGCTGCTTGAAGGTGTCCGACACGAGCACGCCCTGGCGCGTCCGGTCGCGGGCACCCTGCACGTTACTGGGCATGTTGCCGAGATCCCAAAGCAGCCGAATCGCCTCGATCGCGCGACAGCCTGGGGCGAGGCTGCCACCAGGCAGCGTGGCGTAGATAGAAGGCATCGCCCAGAAGTTCCGCGAGCCATACGCCCACAAGTAGCGTGCGTTGATATAGAGCGAATCGCGCAGATTGTGGAACTCCGCCGCGGTGACGTGCGTCTCCGCAGGCGCTTGCAGCGTGAGCACGTAGTCGTTCCACGCGTGGGCAATGCGCTGCTCCGGAATGAGGCTGGCTGGGTTTGTCACGGCCGCGAACTCCGCGTTGGCGATGCTCGTGAGCAGACCGCTGCGGAGGAAGACGCTGGGCACGATGTCTGAGAAGATATCGGCGATGCGGTCAATGAAGCGGCGAGCGTCGTCGGGAGTATGTATCTCCGTGGCGAGACGATCTAAGTCGAGAGTCTCCTGTAGGAGGTTGCGCCGGGATGAGTTACCCGGGGCACGTACGCCGAAGCGGCCCTGGAGGAACGCCAGGGGAGAGAGCACTGCGAGGGAGAGAAGAGACCGACGTCGCATGGTCCGCGTCCTTGCTCTGCTACAGGGATCAGGCCTTCTGATGGGATGGTACCTCAACGGCTGGGCCGGAGAATGGTTGACGCGGTTGAAACCGGTGCGGCAGCTACCGCTTACACCCCGAGGCCACCATGAGCGAACCAGGCGGCCGCTTGCCTGTGTCCATGAATGCGAGCACTTGCATCTGCTGGTCGCGGCCGGCGACGCAGAAGTCGGTTCTTATGGGGTCCGAGATCAGGGAATCATTGTAGGGCTGCTGGGTGCGGCCTTTGAAGCGGCCGGCCGGTGTCGCGTCGCTCGGCTGGTGCGGCTTGTTCGCGTCCAACGGATATTGCGTACCGAATATCTGTGGCTGATGGATCATCTGCAGATAGCGGTCGAGAGTAGCGGCTGCAACCCACTTAGCGATGTCGTAGCCTTTGACGACAGCGTCCATAGCCAGTACATGCGCGAAGAGATAATCGTCAGCAACATCTCCGTGCTGGAAGATAAATGCGGCATCGTAGAACTCTTCGCCGGTCTTGATGTCACCGTTCGCAAGGAGGGCACGGACCTTTTGTTTTCGGACGTCGGTTCGAGCGTTGTATTCCTGCTCGTAGAAGCTGGCAGGGCGGCTTGGCCCGTGGCCGGGGAGGTCGTTCTGGTCTTCGAGGAAGAGCTGTTTGACCGTCTCAAGCGACTTAGGCGATGGGGTTACCGCCGGGGTTTGCGCGTCGAGCGGGATCGCAGTAAGCAAGAGCACGATGAGGATGGCGCGCATGGGCAGTTAGACACCGGCGCGGATCGCTTTGTTCCTGCCAACTCGCTTTTGGCTGATCTCCCAAACTCATTTTAGTTAGCTCGAACCTACATCTCTTCGAGATAGGGGGCACCCGGAATTGTGCGGGTATGAGATATAGCGCACGCCGAGTTACGCGGCTTGCTGGGCGGTGGGGACCTTAGCCTTGAGGATGAGGAACCAGGCGGCGATGCCTACCAGACTCAGGCCGAATCCTGAGATGGCGATAGGAATGCCGAGGACGGGGATCAGCTTGCCGAGCAGCAGCGCGCCGAGCGGGATACCGGCGCGGATGGCGATGTTGTAGACGCTCATCACGCGGCCACGCATGGAGTCGTCCACGGTGAGCTGGACGACGGAGAGCAGCAGCGAGGCCGAGGCCATGACGGCCATCCCGGTAAGGAAGATGAGGAAGCAGGAGAGCGGCAGCCACTTCGACATGGCGAAGCCTGCGGTGGTGAGGCCGAGCGCGATCATGCCGAGCAGGGCGAGACGCCGCTGCCCCTTGAGCTTCTCGATGGCCGCAACCCCGAGTGCGCCGCAGATGGAGCCGGCGCCGGAGAATACGAGCAGGAGCTCATAGGTTCCGGGGCCGCGATGGAACGTGGTTCGCACGATGACAGGCAGAAAGCCGGTGAGCGAGAAGCCGAAGAGTGTGGTGCAGAAGGCGAGCAGCACCAGCGACGAGAGGCCTTCGCGATCCTTGATGAAGAGGATGCCTTCCTTCATGCTCTTCATCACCGACACGTGCGTCTTGGGGGCGACGAACTTCACGCGGATGACCAGCAGCGAGATGATGACCGCGATGAACGAGACGCCATTGAGCGCGAAGCACCAGGTCGCGCCGAACGCCGTGTAAGCGAGGCCGCCGAGCGTGGGCCCGATGAGCCGCGCGAGGTTGAACTGGATGGAGTTCATCGAAATGGCGTTGGTGAGGTCTTCGGGATCGACCAGCGTGGGCAGCAGCGCCGAGTAGGCCGGTCCGCCGAAGGACTGGCCGACGCCGACGACGAAGGAGAGCAGCAGAATCGGCCAGATATGACCATGGAGGCTGTGCGTGGCGAAGAGCGCGGCCAGGATGAAGGCGCAGGTCATCTGGATGTACTGCGAGGCGAGCAGCATCTTCTTGCGGTCGAGCCGGTCGGCGAAGACGCCGCCGAAGAGCGAGAAGAGCATGATCGGCAGCTGACCAAGAAAGAGATCGAGGCCGAGGTAGAACGGATCCTTGGTGAGGTCGTAAACCAGCCAGCTCTGCGCAAACTGCTGGACGAAGGTCCCGATGGTGGAGACGCACGCGCCAAGCCACATGATGCGGAAGTCGCGGTAACGGAAGGCTCGGAAGATCCGGTGGAAGAGGGAGGAAGATTCGGCCACGAACGTTTTGGGCTCCGAGGAATAGTGTCTCCCGTGGGAGGGTGGGGAGCCAAATCCGGGCACGGCGCACGGATGGGTCCCCCCTCCCCCCATTTTGCGCAAAGTCTTCGAAGGAAAGACTTTCGGGGCGGACTTCAGGACGGGGATCAGGAGTTAGGGATCAGGATCAGGTGCGCCGGCGGAGAGCTCTGGGTTTCGGATGATGCGGGGGCCTGGTTCCATTGTAGAGAGTCTCGACATAAAGTATGCCAATGGCGTGCGAGGCGCTTCAGCGCCGAGGCCGCTGGTAAGCCGAGCGATGCGGGGAGACAGCTTCAGGCCCAACTGGAAATCTGGCGAGCCTCGGGTTCGGATTCCGGCGTCTCCTCTTTCTGAGAAGCGTTGTCGGCCGTTTCGTTCTCGTCCTGCTGGCCTCCCTGCTCTCCACGCTCCTGCTGTCCAGGAACGTATTCATCGGAGATGGATTCAGCGTCCGACGCTGCAAGTCTCAGCTTTCTGCGGACTTCCGCCGCTCTCTTCTCGGCAGCCACCTGCTGCGGGGAGAGACTCTGGTTGAGTTGCAAATTCGGATTGAGATGAATTCCGTGTACGTGCATGACCTTCCCCCTTCTCGACTTGATACGGCATGGGGAAGCCGATTCTTAGAGAAAGGCTTCCCTCCCGTTTCTTGCAAGCAATCCGAGCGCCAAAAGGAGGGTAAGACATCGGATTCGGCGAGCTATTGGCTGGGCACCGTCGTTCGCGGTGAGCGTGAGTTTGTCCCCAGCGGGCGAAGCAGAGTGGCGGCGTGAAAAGACTCTAGAATCGATACGTCGATTCCCGGAGGTCCAGCCATCAGCCATCTTTCGCCCACCACGGAGATCCGGCTGCTGACGCTAACGACCCCGCTGATTGCGCTGCTGTTCTCCGCAATGTTCCTGGGTTTCTGGAGCCGCTGGCGGCGGCTGTCGTGGCTGCTCTGGATGGCGGGGTCGTTCCTGCTGTTCAGCATCGCGATCCTGCTGCAGATCCTGCATTTCCCGCAGGACAACGGCCAGAACGCCGTGATCAGCTGCATGTTCTACGCGATGGCCACGGTGCTGTTCGCCGATGCGACGCTGCGGAGGCTCCAGCTTCGGCCGAACTACCTGCTGAATTTCGGAGCGGCGGCGGCCATCGTGGCGGCGACGGCTTGGTTTTACTACGGGCAGCGGAACCTGGATGCACGCGTCTACGTGATGAACTTCGGGTTTGGCCTGTTGCTGCTGGTGGCTGCGCTGCGAATCGCGAAGACAGTCCGCGGCGCGATCGACAGGACGCTGTTCTGGGTGCTGCTGATTTTTGCGCTCCAGTTCTTTCCGCGCACGCTGTTGACCGTGGGATATGTCGGCAGCCATCCTGATCGCGACATGGTGGTGCGTTCGCCGTTCTGGATCTGGCTGAACTTCTCGTTCATCCTCTTCACGGTGGCGCTGGGCCTGGTGTACGCGATTGCGGTGGTGTCGGACATCGTCGCGATCCTGCATCGCAATGCCAACACCGACCCGCTGACCGGGCTCTATAACCGCCGGGGCTTCCGGGAGTTTGCAGAGGGCAGGGCGTTGAAGAGAGCGCGGTTGCGCTGCGTCATCGTGCTGGACATCGACAATTTCAAGTCGGTAAATGATGTCTATGGGCACGATGCGGGGGACCGGGTTCTTACCCAGGTGGCGGCGGTGCTCTCTTCGAATATCCGCGCTACGGACGGGGCGGCGCGGCTGGGGGGAGAGGAGTTTGCGGTGCTGCTGGCGCATCCCGGCCGCAACGAGGTGTTCGCGCTGGCGGAGAGACTGCGCAACGAGATCGCGTGCACGCAATTCGGGAGCGGCGAGCTGCTGGAGCGGACAATTACGGCCAGCTTCGGGGTGGTGGAGGCGGAGGCGGGCGAGGCGCTGGAGGAGTCGATTCGCGCCGCGGATGAGCTGCTGTACGTGGCCAAGAGAAATGGGAAAAACCAGACGGTGGCCGGCTGGCTGCGCGACGACGCGGTCGGGGTCGATGCGATGCAGGGGGCGTCGGAGGGGATGTAGCGGTGGCGGCACCTCAGGGGCTGCCCGGTAGGTACCCCCTCCCCCCCCCCCCGCATTTTTCGCAAGTGTTCAAAGCAGAGGCTTTAGGTCCGGACCTTAAAACAGGGCCAAGGGCTTAGGGGCCAGAAGACAAGCGTGCTGGAGCTTGATTCCATTGTAGAGAGTTGGGATGGGGATTTCGGCAACCTGTCGTTCGTTCCGGGGTGGGCGAGGCTGGATGGCCAAGTTGAACCGGGCGCTTCCGGGTTGTGGTCGTCCGGGGAGTTCCGTGGCGGCCCGGGTCCCCAAGTGCGAGGGACCCGGGGCACCCGATTGTTTCGACCTCAGCGGCCGGGTGCCCCATATCTCGAAGAGATGTGGGTTAGCAGGATGACTGGGGATTCATCTCGCGCTGCATTCGTTCGGCGAAGGTCCAGTTGGACTCGACCTCGACGATTCCCTTCTCTCCATTGGCCCAATGACGATAACTGGACCACGGCCAGTCTTTGGGATGTGCGACGAGACCGCGGAGAAGCGGATTGCGGTGGATGTAGCGGCGCTTCTCGAGCTGCTTCCTAGCGGAGAAGACGTTGAAGTCATAGAAGCGGTGCGACCAGAATGGACGCGGCTTGAGGTTGCGGGTGACCGAGACCTTGAGCGCCTGCAGCACTACGGAGAGGTCCTTCTCTTTGGGCTCGCTGAGGAGGAGATGAACGTGTTCGGGCATGACCACGTAAGCGTCGACGGTGAAGCCGTATTTCTGACGGGTCTTTTCGAGGGATGTGAGGAAGGTATCTCTTGCGTGCGGGGTCGCGAGATACGGTCGCCGTTCGTGACAGGAGAACGTGACGAAGTGGTGGTCGCCGTCGCCGTAACGTCTCTCCAGGCCGTCTGGCATGGGAGGAAGCCTAACATGGGGGTTTTGAATGAGACATCCTGCGAACCCACATCTCTTCGAGATGTGGGGCACCCGGTTTGTGGTGGGCCGGAGATGCCCTAGTCGCTACCCAGAGAGTGGGTGGTGGACAACATTCTTAGAATGGAGGCTCGTCGGGAGGGCTCGCTACGCTTGAAAGCAAAATTATTTGAGATGCGGAGACTGCTAACACGTATTCGGCAAGTTCCGCATTGGCCGCGCCACCCGATGCCGCACCATGCGCTATCCCGTCGCCACTGTTCCGGAATGCATAGATATCACTTATCGTGTTGCTGATCGTCTTGGGCAACAAATTACCGTTCCCGCTCGCCCATTTGGCAAAATCGCCAAGCGTTGTCGCTTTAGCTGCCGGGAAGAGTTCCTTAGCTGCGGCCTCGACCGCGCAAACAGACTCTTTGATTGCGTTCTCGAAATCCTGATTAATCCGGTCGCGGAAATATCGGAGAGCCTTTGAGAAATGCTTTCGAGCTGCATTCAGCCTGGGGTCCTGTAGGGATTCCTGGGCTCCGGCCACTTGACTCATTGTGTGGCGTTGTCCCCTTCGTTGAACCATCCCATCCTTAAACTCATACGCAAGGCACTCCTCTTGGAAGAGACGTTCAAGCTCTTTGCCGATGTGCTCTCGTGAGTCTTCAAGAGTGAAGCTCACTGCTACCTCCTTGCGCCATGTGACCCCACTTTGGGCTAGGTCGTTATATAGGCGTTCGCAAAAGTCGTACGCTTTGGCCCACTCCAGTTTGTTCAAGAAAGAGGCGGCGTCGTCCCTCGCTGTAGCAATACTCTGGACTGAGGAGACGCTGTATTCACGGCGAGGAACCCGATGGATTCTAGCCAGCTCCTGCGCAGCTGCCGCCCAAGAGTCGACATAGTCCCCGTCTATGGCGCTTGCGATGATATGCAGCAGGCCGATTCGCGCAGTCGATGGAAAGTCTTCATCCACGAAGGTCTGTTCGCGTCTGTTTCTAAACGAAAACGGCGTCATATTTGGGTCTCTGCTAAATACCGAGTTGAGCTCAACTGATGGGTTCCGGGTGCGAAACAAAAATCTCGTGGGACGCTATGGCGACGGCCCGCTATCCAAACAGTGTTGGCTTCCGGGGCATTTCTATGCCCAGGTGTTCGTAGGCTAGTCGTGTAGCTACGCGGCCTCTGGGGGTTCGGTCCAGGAAGCCTATCTGGATCAGGAAGGGTTCGTAGACTTCTTCTAATGCGTCCTGCTCTTCGGCCAGGGCGGCGGCCAGGGTGTTGAGGCCTACGGGGCCTCCGTCGTATTTTTCGATGATGGTGCGGAGTAAGCGGCGGTCTAACTCGTCGAAGCCGTGGGCGTCCACTTCTAACATCTCTAAGGCGGCCATGGCGGTGGCGCGGTCGATAATGCCCTGGGCTCGGACCTGGGCGTAGTCTCTTACTCGACGTAACAGGCGGTTGGCGATTCTTGGTGTGCCTCGGGAGCGGATGGCGATCTCGGCGGCGCCGTCGTGATCGATGGGGACGCCTAACACCTCGGCGGAGCGTTCGACGATGAAGCGTAACTCGTCCTCGGTGTAGAACTCGAGGCGCAGGAGGATGCCGAAGCGGGCGCGCAGCGGAGAGGTCAAGAGGCCCGGGCGTGTTGTTGCGCCGACGAGGGTGAAGGGCTTGAGCTCGAGGGTGTGGGTGCGCGCGGAGGGGCCCTGGCCGATGATGATGTCCATCTGGTAGTCCTCGAGCGCGGTGTAGAGCTTTTCTTCGAGGACGGCCTGGAGGCGGTGGATCTCATCGAGGAAGAGGACCTGATTCTCGCGGAGATTGGTGAGGATGGCTGTCAGATCGCCTTGAATTTGTAAGGCGGGACCAGACGTTTGCTGGAAGCCGACGTTGAGCTCGTTGGCGATGATGGTGGCGAGGGTGGTTTTGCCGAGGCCGGGAGGGCCGAAGAGGAGGACGTGGTCGAGGGCGTCGCCGCGGGTGCGGGCGGCTTCGAGGGCGATCTGGAGCTGCTGTTTGGCTTTGGTCTGGCCGATGAACTCGGCGAGGCGCTGGGGGCGGAGCTTGAGCTCGACGGCGTCGTCATCGTCGACGGGGGCGGCGGAGACTAAGCGCTCGGATGTGGAAGAGTGGGCGCCGAGGTCGAGCTTCTTCTTGCCGGCTGGGTTGCCGCCAAAGGGAGCGTTCGGGTTGAAGCCGGAGGACATTTGCTCTTGAGGATACTGCAAGGGGGCGATGGTTTGGCGAAGGTGGGTGCCGGGCGGGGGACGGAGGCCATGGTAGACTTCGCCCAGTTCCCTAGCGATCACTGAATGATGGAGCCCCGCGGCGTGGTGCCAGCCTCTTTTTCACGAAGATCTGCGCTGACGGGGATGGGTGTGTATCTGGTCTGCTGCGTGGCGGCGCTAGGCCTGATGCTGCATGTGACGCAGGGCCACCTGGTGTTCACGCTGGACGATCCGATGATCCACATGGCGCTGGCGCGCGGGATCGCCCATGGGCACTATGGGATCAACCTCGGCGAGGCTTCTTCGCCGTCGTCGAGCATACTGTGGCCGTACCTGCTGGCGGTGTTCGGGAGGACAGCGGCGATGCCGTGGTGGGCGCTGGCGCTGAACGTGGGCGCGGGGCTGGGCGGGGTGTGGGTCCTCGGGATGATTGTGGAGGAGCTTCCTTCTCGATTCAGCATGCGATGGAAGTGCGCGCTGGTCGTGCTGGCTATCTTTGTCGCTAACCTGGTGGGACTTACTTTTACGGGCATGGAACATACGCTGCAGGTAACTGTTTGCCTGGCGTGTGCGTTTGCGGTGATTCGGAGTTATGCGGATCGGCCGGTTCCGGCGTGGTGTCTTGTTGCGGCGCTTGTCGCGCCGATGATCCGGTACGAGGATGTGGGTATTACTCTTGCGGTTGCGATTGCGCTTTGGGCGCGTGGGCGAAGAGCCCAGGCCGCGGGGCTGCTGGCGCTGTCTGTCGCGCCGTTAGTGCTGTTTTCCGCTTACCTTCATCACCTGGGGCTGCCGCTGCTTCCGCTCTCGGTGATGGTGAAGGGTGGGGCGGGACAAGGTATCACCGGCTTACACCTGCTGTGGGAGTTACCGCTGGAGGCGATACGGAGGACGTTCACGGAATTCGACCGGATGGTGCTGCTGCTGGTTGTTACGGTGCTCGGCTATCTTGGAGTTACTGAGCAGGACAAATCGCGGCGGATGATACTCGCAGGAGTTACGCTGGCAGCGCTGATGCACCTGCTGATTGGCCGGTTTGGATTGGCGCATCGGTATGAGACTTATGTGGTGAGCTTTGCGGCGTGCGTGGCGCTGGCTGCGGTGGGAACGAGGCGCACTGGAGGCAGTCCGGCGCTACTGGCGGCGTTTCTTGTTGTGCTGGGGCTGCAATCGTATAAGGCGCTGGCGGTGATTCCGGCGTGCTCGCAGTCGATTTATCTGCAGCAATTTCAGATGGGGAGATTCCTGCGGGAGATTGATCCGGCGAATGCGGCAGTGAATGATCTGGGCTGGGTGGCTTATGACAAGGCTCCGGATCAATATGTATTCGACCTGATTGGGCTGGGTTCGGTGGAGGCGGCTCGGGAGCGGCGGCAGACCTCGGCGTGGGAAGAACAGATGGTTGCGGAACATCATCTTGGCCTGGTGATGCGTTACAGGAGCTTTGAGGGGCTGGGGGCCGTGCCTGCGTCGTGGACGGAGCTTGGATCGCTTTCGGAGGATTTGTTCTATTCGAGCTCGGCGAGGGATTGCGTGATTTTCTATGCGACGCCGGCGGCGGATCGCAGGGTTCTGGAGAGGCAACTCGCGCAGTTTGCGGCGACGCTGCCGGCTGGAGACTCGTGGTTGGCACCAGGACAATGCACCCAGCTCAACAGGCCGCGGGTGGTGGATCGAGTGCTGCGACGGTGGCATGGGACTCGTGCGTCGCGGTAAGGCGGGATGCGGTAAGGCGGGATGCGGTATGCGGTATGCGGTATGAGTTGCGAGTTGCGAGTTGCGAGCTGCGAGTTACCAGATCCCAGTTACCAGTTCATGCGCCTGGGGCTTGATTACGTCACGCCTGGCTTCCCCATTGATCATCGCGAGTGAGCCCGGGTCATCGCCGCTGCGGAGGAATACAGGGGTTCCTCACTGCGCTCGGAATGACGAGTGTATGAGGAACTGCGGTCAGCGGCTCATCAGCAGCACGACTCCGTGGGGTGGAATGGTGGTGTCGATGTGGTCGATGACGCCCAGTTCGCGCTGGTTCCAGACGTCGGCTACAGCGGCGGATTTCTGGCGATGAGCGTTGCGAACGAGGTTGAGGTCGGCAAGGCTATGGGAGACGTGGACGGGAGCGTCACTGAGATTGAAGAGGGCAACGCAATGGGTGTCCGGGCCGCCCGTGGCTGTTAACGTTGATCCCCAGACCTGTAGCCCCGGGATGGGTTTGGGCAGGTGCTCGTCATACTTCTCAAGCGGGGGTTCGATGCGGCCTCCGCCGGCTCCGTATTGGTCAAGGGCTATGAGTGCGGGATTGGTGAGGAGCTTCAGGGTTTCGTCGTCGAGTTGGGTGAGGTTGGCGCCGAGGATGAGGGGGCTGCGCATCATGGCCCAGAGTGTGAGCTGGGTTCGCTTCTCGTCGAGGGTGAGGCGGGAGGTGCGTGGGGTGCCCCAGCCGGGTGCGGGGCGGAGCTCACCGAAGGGGAGCATGTCGAGGTCGGGATAGTGGCCGGGAGGGAGATCGAGAGTGGCCCACTGGGTGGCGCGGTCGAACTGGCCTTTGATCGATTGCGGCCAGGTCTTGTCGGGATCGGGGAGCTTGCCGTCTTTGCCGATCGCGGGCTGCCAGACGTCCCAGACGTCGTCGGAGACGCGCCACTGGGTTGCGAGGCTGGCGACTTCCTGCGCGTGGGAGGGGTTGGTGGGGCCGGGCGAGAGCGAGAGGACCATCGGGCGACCAGCTTTGTCGATGGCGCGGCGGATCATGCGGATCTCGTCGGCCTTGTAGGGGTGGTCGGAGATGCAGTCGACCTTGAGGAGGTCGACGCCCCAGGCGGCGTACTGCGAGATGAGGGAGTCGTACCAGGCCCGTCCGGCGGGGGTGTCCTTGACGCCCCAGTTGGTGGGGTCCCAGGGGCAGGCGTCGGTGGTGTCGGCGGCTTCGGAGGTGGTGAAATTTGAGTTGGCGATGCGGAGATGGCGCTCGACGGAGGCGCGGGGGATGCCGCGGACGATGTGGATGCCGAAGAGTAGGCCCTGCGCGTGGACCCAGTCGGCGAGGGGTTTGAAGGTGGTGTTGAGGATGTCGACGCGGAGTTTGTAGATGGGGTGCGCCCCTCGTCCTGCGAGCGGACGAACCGGTGGTGGGGTGGCGGATGGGAAGCGCTCGGGGACGGGGACGTAGCGACCATATGGATCGAGCGCGTAGTGGAGGGTGTCGGGCGTCTCGCGGTCTTCGGGATTGAAGAAGAACCAGCCCTCATCGATGACGGCGTAGTTGTAGCCGAAGGGCTGGAGCTTTTCGTGGAGGACTTTGACGTTGTCGCGGAACTGCTGCTCGGTGATGGTGAGGCCGTAGGCGTCCCAGCTGTTCCAGCCCATGGGTGCGGTGGGGGTGGCGACTAGGTCTTTCTGTGCGTGGGCGGAGTTCGCGACGAGCAGCGCGGAGAGCACAAGAGCGCGGAGGGCGTTCATGGGAGCCACTATAGATCGTGATTCGTGCTCGTGACGATGAGGTCGTTGCCGGCCCACATCTCTTCGAGATATGGGGCACCCGGTTCTTACGGGCCCCGAGTGTCGTGCTCCTGTTCGGCATCCTGGGGCACCCGTTCTTGCTTGCTTCTAGTAGGTGACCTTGTCGCCGTGGAGGACTTGTTCCACCACGTCGTGGATTTTGAGGAGGTCCCATTTTTCGGGGTGAAGCTGCGGTTTGGTTTGGCCGGCCTGGTGGATGATGACGGCGGGGCGGGGGTCGAAGGTGTCGCGGCTGGCGGCGTCGTCCTCTTCAGTCCAGGAGGGCTGCGAGCTCCAGATCATGGTGCGCCAGCTGTGGTCGCCTTCGACGATGACGGTGGTGTCTTTCCAGCGGGGCGAGCCTTCGACGACTTGCATCATCTCGCCGAGGGTGCGGTCGGCGAGGGCGAGGTTATCGAGATAGCTGGAGTCGCACCACTCGGTGTAATCGTCCTTGATGCGCGACCAGATGTTGGGGCTATGCGGGACAGGCAGGTGGATGAAGATGAAGTCGGATTGGTCATCCTGAAGCTTCTCCATCGTCTTCGCGCGGAGATCGAGATAGGTCTTGAGGCGGGTGCGGACGTCGAAGGTGCAGTGGTCGCGGTCGGCGCGATCGAGCGAGTCGATCTCGCGTACGACGGCGGCGATGGGCGTGAACATATTGCGGCCGAAGCTGGCGGTGGGAGACATGGGGCCATCGACCATGTCGAGATTGTTCCAGTAGCAGTCGTCGATCTGCGCGCCGTAGATGGTGCAGTAGGGGTTGTACCAACCGACGGCTCCTGTCCGCCAGCCGGCCTTTTGTGCGTCGTTGAAGACGGTCTTTTCGCCATCGAGGCGATGCCAGCCGTGGACGCCGGTGTAGTGGACGTGAAGGGTGTTGACGTAGCTGAAGCGGAAGTCGTCGATGCTGTGACCGCTGAGGAGTGACGGCACGATTTTGACGGTGCGGAGGCCGATGGGCTCGACGTTGGAGAAGACGGTGGACTGGGCGCGGAGGGCGTCGAAGTTGGGCAGCGCGAGGTTGTGGGCGCGATGCTCGAAGACCTGGTCGTAGCTGAGCTCATCGAAGATGATCCAGACGAGGCGCTTGTGCTGGCGGGGCGGCTGCGGTGTGGTGGCCCAGGCGACGGTGTGTTGATGCGGCGCGGGCTTCCAGACGATGACGAAGAGCAGCTGCACGATGGAGCCGACCGCGAAGATGGCGAGGACGATGCTGGCGAACTCGCCGAGCTGCATGATCTGGTGGTAGCGGCGGCGGAAACGCAGCAGCATGAGCAGGACGAAGGCTGCCCAGATGACGCCAAAGAGGGCGATCATGCTGCCGGTCATGTCCCAGGGATAGAGCTGGCGGGTGCGCTCGACCAGGTACGGGGGGATGACGATGGCGACGATGAGCTTGACCCAAGGCTCGAAGCGGGTGCGGGAGAGCGGGCCGATAACGGCGAAGAGGAAGAGCGCGACGAGCAGGATGTCGGCGATCTGGGCGAGGCAGATGGCGGTGAGGCGATAGGGGACGTGCATGCGAACGTCCGAGCCTCCGCCGAGGAGGTCGCCGTAGTTCATTACCAGGATGAGAGAGGCCAGGCCGAGGCACTGGGAGAACTTCTTGATCATGCGCGGGATCCCGTCACAAGAGGGATGCGCGGGACGAGTTGGGCGCTGCTCATGCCTTGATTGTCTCGCCGATTCGCTCGTCGATTCGTTGCATGGAACATTTGATCAGTCCGAGCATTCCCTCAGCGGCCGAAGCCGCGTCGTCGGCCCTACAGTTGTGGCGGGACTGAAGTCCCGCCCTGACAAGCGCGATCGTTCAGAGGCTCTCTAGAAGAAACAAGACGCGGCCGTTGGTGAGACGATGCTCGTCCCTGACGCGGAAGAGGCCTTCACAGGCGGCGAGGAGGTCGCGCTCATGGAGATGGGCGTAGAGGTCGGTGCGGCCGCGCATGAGGCTTTGGAACATGGGGTCTTCGACGGGGACCCATTCCACGATCAGATGGCGGCTCGTGAGGCGCGACGCGAGTTCCACGATGGCGCGGAGGGGGATCTGCTCCATGAGGATGAGGTGATGGATGACCGCGAGCATCATCACGAGGTCGAACTGGCCGGCGAGGCGGGGGAGCAGCGCGAGCGATTCCTGATTCTCCCAGCCGAGCGCCGGTGTGGGACGGGAGAGGTCGGCGTGGATGGTCTGGATGTCGAGCTTCTGCGCGAGGCTGCGCTGGTAGATGCGGTCGGCGGCGGTGGCATCGCGCTCGAGCGAGATGACCTGCGCGCCGTGCGAGGCGGCGAGCGCGGAGAAGTCTCCGGTGTTGGCGCCGATATCGAGAGCGCGGCGGGGCTTGAGTGCCGCAAGCTGCTGTTCGACCCACGCGCGCTTGGCTTCGGCCTGCTCGGCGGTGTAGTGGGTAAGGGTTCCGGTGTACTCGCTCCACTCGGAGACGCCGTGGCTGCCGGCCGCGGCGCGGGTGCGTTTGCCGAGCGACTGCATGAGGCGGGTGAGGACGTGGGTAGCGGCCTCGGGGTCGAGCGTCTTCCTAGCAGCCTTGCCCTGTGCGGCGTCTTCGTTGCCTTTGCGCTCCAGCCAGAAGGGCATGGAGATGGGCCAAAGTGCGGAGGGCGAGAGGCGCTGGGGCCAGCTGAGGGCGGCGTAGATCTCGCTGGCTTCGTAGCCGTCGCGGCGGAGCTGCGAAAGCTCGAGCGGCCAGCCGAGGAGGCGCTGGGCGAGGAGCGGCAAGAGGAACGTTCGCATGTACTGGCCGTACGCCAGCCAGGTGGCGTTGCCGGGCGCAAGAGGGTCGAAGGGATCGAAGCTGAGGACATCGACGAGGACGGGGTTGGGGCCGTCGAAGAGGATGTTGAGCGGAGTGGCATCCTTGAGGATCAAACCGGCGGCGAGGGCGCGCTGGCCGAGCGCGAGCGTGAGCTCAGCGGCGGCGAGCCACTGCGAGGGCGTCCACTCCCAGGGGTAGGTGGGGATGGCGATGCGGGGATGCTTGAGGATCAGCGGGGCGTCGGGGCCGGCGGCGTCAGGATTTTCGATCGTGGTCGCGGAGATCTCGCCACGGGCTACGGCTTCCTGGTAGAAGGGCGAGGAAAGGAACGACAGCACGGCGTCGCGCGATCCTGGATGGATCGTGCGCATTGCGAAGTCTTCTGTCAGAGAGAGCGATCCGGCGGGATCGCGAAAGGTAGGCCGAAGCCCGCTGAGGCTCATGCGGCGTTGGCGGAGTCGTCGCGGGTTGCGCGAACGGGAAGGACCACGCGTTCGGGCGCCTTGGGGGCGGTCTCCGTCGTGTCCTTACGGGTGAAGAGGGACTTGATGCGGCGACGCATGAAGTAGCCGGCGGCGGCAGCCATGGAGGCTACACTCTGGAGCGCGAGCATGCCTGTTCCGGGGTCAACATAGCCGTAGGCCTTGTGGTCCGTCGCGACCAGCAGGCAGAACCCGATAAACAGCGCCAAAACGATCGAGGAAAACTTCTTCATGGAATCTGCTCCGTCATGGACCCATGGACTAAGGTCTTAAAATCCCGAGGCACAATTCGATGTCTCTGCGCCCGAAACCTGTTTGATGCAAAACCGCAGAGGGCGGAGAAGTTGCAAGGAATCTTCGCCGTGCGCCGTGACGAATGTCTCGTGCCACGTAGAGGTAGTGACGGGCGGCAGATGACGGAAGATTCACGGGGGCACAAAACTTTTTGATAGCTCTGCATGCGACATCCTGGAAGGAAGGCTGAAGTTTACGGCTATTTTGGGCCGTTTGGCGTGAACGTAGCGCGGGCGATCGGGCGTTGCGAAACGAGGTACAGGGTTGCGCATCGTATCCTTGACGAAGGCGCCGACGCGCAACGCGTGCGCCCAACGATTGCGCCTGCGGCTTTCCGGATCTTCCGGAAGCCTGCGCGGGCAAAGGAACAGCGAGACCCCATGCCTCTGTATGAGTACGAGTGCCGGCAGTGTTCCCGGCGAATTGAAAAGATCCAGAAGTTCTCCGATCCGGAGCTGACCGTTTGCCCTCACTGCGGCGGCGCGCTGGAACGAACGGTGACGGCGGCGGCCGTGTCGTTCAAGGGAGGCGGATGGTACAAGGATGGGTACGCTTCGGCGAAGCCTGCCTCGAGCGGCAACAGCGAGGGAGCTTCGGGGACGTCAGGATCGGGCGACTCGGGGGGCGGTTCGGGGGCGAGCTCGGACTCCTCGTCGAGCGCTCCGGCGTCTTCGGGCTCGAGTGCGGCTTCGAATTCGTCGGGCTCAGGATCGACGGCGAGCTCTGCTGCCAGTTCTTCGTCTTCCTCAAGTCCCTCAACGGGAACCAAGGCTGGATCGTAAGGCAGGGGGCGGGCTGCACGGGTTGAACGGATGAGGATGCGAGGCCGTTGTGGAGCGCATCGAATCCGGGATCCTGCAGATCACGTATACACTTCGCCGCCAGTCCAAGATGCATCCAACCGGCAGTCCCGTCTTGTGGTCGAAGGCGACCGGGTTGAATTTTTGAAAGGGAGAGCGCACGTTTCGGGACGGAGAATGACTGGCTGTTAACCCTCGCGCAACTCCCGCCTGGGGTTGTAGACGGGCACACGCCAACCGACATCTGCCTGCGCTATCATGCAAGCCATGAGGTACGGTCGTTCGCTGAACATGAAGGCTGTCACGGGACGTCGCTCGAGGAAGAGGCGCACCATGTTGCGGAGTATTGGCTGGGTATCGGCTGGCGTGACGGCGCTGGCCCTGGGAGTCGTCGTAGGACGAGAGCTGCGGGAGCGCTACAAGTTCAACCGGCGCACGCCGTATGACGCGTATGCGCATGCGGGCGATCCGATGACCGACGTGGAATGCGGAGTCGGGATTTAGGGCGCCAGGCAGCTAGAGATTAGACAGTAGACAGTTGGCAGGCCTGAGAGGCAGCCGGCTGTCGAGAGCAGACACGAAACCCTCCCGCTGCTATGGCTGGGAGGGTTTTTCGTTTTGAGACGTGCGGTACCCAGCGGTCGCTTTTGTTATGCTACGGCTTCGTTTCCAGCTTCCATATCGGCGCGGGGTGAGGCCTGCAGGACGCGGACGAGATCTTCGACGGTGATGAGGGGCTTGTGCAGAAGGATCGCGTTGAGGCGGCGGCCGAGGGCTGACGTGAGATCCCGCAAGGTTTGCTGAATGTCCTCGGAATCGAGCCCAAGATCGGTGTCGAGGTCGTCGGCGGGCAGGATCGGGAAGGGCACCTTCTGCACCTCCTGGAGATAGCGGAAGGTGGAGCGTGCGATAACGGGATCGAAGCCCTGCATCTGCATCTGGTGGGAGAAGCTGGCCTCATCCACACCTTCGCGCTCACGCTGAAGGGCGCGGTGACGGCGGCTGGCGACCCACTTGAGGAGAAGAAACGCCACACCGAGACAAAGGACGATCGCCAGGATCGGGATCGCCTGTTCCTGCAGGCTGAGCGAGAACGGGTTGTGAGTTGCCATCAGTATGGAAGCTCCAGCGACTCGAATTGGTGGCGGATAGACCAAGGTACCGCCCGCGTTCTACTGCCTTAGAGGCAGTAGACATAGACGCCAATCTGGCGTGCACGTTTGTCCTGTCAGCGAATACGATCAAATTATGCCACAGGGAGTTTTTGCGGGGTCAAAAGTCAGGCGGGCTGAAGAAATATTTGTCTTACCGTGTCCGATATGGGCAGGAACTAACTGCGGTCTGTCCGTCTTTCCGGTTGGTTGTGACGGCGCAATCCGGGAGCTACGATAAGTCTGCTTCCGCGGCGTCGTTTCGGCGTCCTATCTATGAGCTAGCCAGTTCGCGGACCTTTTCCTTATGTCTTCTTCCCTGCTTCCGATCGTCGCTCCATCGCTGCCTGCCGCCTTTGCGCCCGGGGGTGAGCCTATGCTGATTGACGGGCATGGCCGCCGGCTGACGGATTTGCGGGTTTCGGTGACGGGACGGTGTAACTTCCGGTGTCTTTACTGCCGGACCGGGCAGGGCGAACCGGCCGGGATGGAACTGCCGTTGGCCGACTACGAGCGGCTGACGCGGATCTTCGTCTCCCTTGGAATTGAGAAGGTACGGCTTACCGGCGGCGAACCTCTGCTGCGCGAGGGACTGGTCGACCTGGTGGCCGCGATTGGCCGGCTGCGCACGATCTCCGGAGACAGGCTGGACTTGGCGCTGACGACCAATGGCTTTGGGCTGGCGAAGCTGGCCAAGCCGTTGGCCGAAGCGGGCCTGACGCGAGTCACGGTGAGCCTCGATGCGGTCGATCCGGAGACCTTTACACGCGTCACGCGGGTTCCGGGGGCGTTTGAGAAGGTGATCGCGGGCATTCGCGCGGCGCAGGATGCGGGGCTGGGTCCGGTGAAGGTGAACTGTGTTCTGCTGCGCGGCTATAACGACAGCCAGATCGAGGGCTTCGTGGAGTTTGCGCGGCGGGAGCAGGTGATCCTCCGCTTTATCGAGTTCATGCCGCTGGAAGAAGCTCCTTCCCCGGGGATCGCAGACTCCAAGGCGTGGTCGCCGGAGACGGTGGTACCGATGGACGAGATCGTGGCGCGGCTGGGCGCGATGGGCAAACTGACACCGCTGACGCCGACGCATGCGTCAGAGACGGCGCGGCGGTTTGGCTTTGCGGACGGGGCTTTTGCGGGCGTTGAGATCGGGATCATTGCTCCGGTGTCGCATCCGTTCTGCAACCACTGCAGCCGGCTGCGGCTGACGGCCGATGGCAAGTTGCGGACGTGCCTGTTTTCGACCTTCGACCATGACCTGCTGGCCCAGATGCGGGCAGGAATGAGCGACGAGGAGTTGCGCCTGTGGGTGCGCTCGGTGGTGCGGGGCAAGGAAGAACGGCATCACATCGGCGAGCCTGGATTTCTGAAACCAGTGCGCAGCATGGTTCAGATTGGCGGCTAGTTGTTGTTTCGCAACGGGTCTCCGCTATCCTGTTTCGGGAATCACTCTCTTCCTCGCCACCCGCAGAGCTGTTGCCGATAGAGCGAACAAAGACGCAATCCTTTGGCTATGCTCCAAAAACTTCGACCGTTTTTCCCATCTCGGGCTTCGGGTCCGGTGCAGTCTGTCGCATCGCCAGGCCCCTTGACGGGGCAGGGGATGGGCTTGCGCGATAAGCGGAAGGTCGAGGCGGTCGATCAACATCGCCAGCTGGATCACCTGAAGGTGTTCCATGACGTGGCGCGGGCGCTGACCTCGAACCTGGAGCTGGAGCCTCTTCTGCGCGCGATCATGAGCCAGATGGAGGATTTCTTCGGCCCGGAGCAGTGGTCGCTCATGATGGTGGACGAGGAGACCGAGGAGCTTTACTACGCTCTCAGCGTGGGCGTGGATGACTCGCAGTTCCGCGGGGTGCGCATCGCGAAGGGCCAGGGGATCGCGGGCTGGGTGGCCGCCAGCGGCAATGCGCTGGTGGTTCCGGATATCTCCAAAGATGCGAACTGGGCGCGGTTTGCGGCGGCGCATCCTGAGCTGAACCTGCACTCGATTGCGTGTCTTCCGATCCGGCACGGCGCTCGCACGCTGGGCGTGTTGCAGCTGAACAACAGCCACCTGGACCGCCTGCCGGACAACGCCATCAGCTTCCTGCGGGTGCTGTGCGACTATGCGGCGATTGGGCTGGAGAACGCGCGGCAGGTGAAGTTGATCCATCACCTTTCGATCACGGACGACTGCACGGGGCTGTTCAACGCGCGCTATCTGTACACGCTGCTGGAGCAGGAGATTGCGGCGGCGACGGACCCCAATATCATCCCCATCAACCCGCACTTCAGCCTGGTGTTCTTCGATCTCGACCGCTTCAAGAGCGTGAACGATACGCATGGCCACCTGGTGGGCTCACGCCTGCTAGCAGAGGTGGGCAGCGTGATCAAGCGCTGCCTGGGGCCGGACCATGCAGGCTTCCGCTACGGCGGCGATGAGTTTGTGCTGCTGCTGCGAGGGCTCGACAAGCCGGAGGCCACGGAGCTGGCCCACAAACTGCGCGAAACGCTGAATGCGACCAACTTCCTTACCGGGGCGGCGATGACGCTGAAGCTGACCGCAAGCTTTGGACTCGCGACCTTCCCACAGGACGGCGGGGATCTGCATGGCATCATCCGCGCGGCGGACACGATGATGTACGTGGCGAAGGCCCAGGGCCGCGACTGCGTGGCCGTGGCGGACACCACCAAGCCGATGCCGATGCCTCCGCCGAAGACCTCGCGGCACAGTTAAGGCTGCCGCAAACGCCCCACGAAATCCAGAAGCTGCAGAGAACACGCCCTGAGGGGCGTGTTGTTGTTTGGGGCAATGGTTTGCCTCAGCACGATGCCCTGCTGCACTCCGAAGGGCGCAAACGGAGGCGGGCTGCGCTTGCACCATTTTTGGGCAGATTTTCGGGGCGCTTCGAAAATAGCCGATTACCGATCACCCCGGCGAACAGCGCTCATTTTCAAGGGCGAGACAAGCCGCTTTCGGCGCGGGGTACCGGGTGGACTGGAAAAATTATGATCTTCGTCGCACATTTTTATTGACAATCGTTTTGCTGGCGGGATATGTTGATGACGGACACAGTTCAACATTTAGGAGACAACACGATGCGTCGAATCCTTGCTTCCGCTCTTGCCCTGATCCCAGCCCTGGCCTCCGCTCAGGCCCCGACCGCGGCGAACCCGATGGTTGCGATGCTTCACCTGCCGCACGTGATGCTCGCTGCGCCGACTGGCGCGATGGGTGCACCTGCCCCGGCGAAGGCGACCCTGGATGCGAGCAGCCTGATGGTTCCCGTCGTCCAGACTGTAGTAAAGCAGAACGGCGATCAGTCCGCGTTTAGCGCGACCGGCTCGCTGAGCACGTCCCCCAAGCTGATCCGCTCGGTGCCGATCACGCTCTCGCTGGCCGACATGCGCGCTGAAGCGACGCACGCTGTGGTTGTGGTTCGTGTGACCGTCGACGCGAGCGGCAAGCCCACCAATCTGGCGATCGTCCGCTCGGCCGGCAACGCCGTGGACCGCCGCGCGATCGAGGCTGTGCAGCAGTACACGTTCGAGCCTGCGAAGCAGGGCGGCATGGCTGTCGCGTCGAACGTCACCGTATCGATTGACCTGAAGAAGTCGTAAGCTTTACCTCCTCCAGAGAACGGCCTCGCCTTAGCCCGCAGTTGCGGAGCTTGTGGCGGGGCCGATTTGTTTTTGGGGGCCGATGTTGGAGTGCCCGGCCGGTTAGTGGCGGCCGAGGATCGAGGTGTGGGGGGCTTCGGGGCGAATCGCTTCGAGGTTTTCTTTCGCGTCGGAGTGGACACCAAAGTCCCAGACGTTCAGGTTCAGGTTGCGGTCGTCGAGGACCTCGATCAGCACATACTCGCCGAATTCCAGGCGCTGCCTGGGCGTGAGCTTGAGCCACTTCCCTCCTGGCATGGGCTGAGCGTCGAGCTCGATGATGTCGGGTTGACGGCGGCCGGTTTCAAGCAGCGCGATGCGGAAGCTGTCGACGATACGCTCGTCCTGGCGCGGCTCCACGCGTTCGAGCACATAGCCACTGGTGAGGGCGCTACCGGAAGGCACTGGGCGGTCGCCGGCGCCGTAGGTATCGACGATGAAGGCGCCACCGGTGTCGGCGGGCTCGTCGTCCTGGCCGAGGCGGACGAAGAAGGCGGGATCGTCGACGTGGAGCTGGACGTCCGAAGACTGGCCTTTGAGATCAAGGATGCGGTGCGCGCCGGACGAAGGATTGATGGGGCCTTTGAGGACGGCGTGGGCGGTTTCCTTGTTGAGGTCGCTGCCCTGCTGGGCCAGCGGGATCAGCTCGGGCGTGCCTTCGAAGGTATCCAGTACGAGGACGCTGACTTCGGCGGGGAGCTTGAGATTGGGCGCGACGAGCGGGGTGCGCGCAGCGCGGGCGGCTTCCTCGCGCGCGAGCTGCGGAGAGAGCACGGGGCCATGCTGGTCCTCGTCAGAGCCTGCGACCTGCGGCTGAGATGGATCGTGGTCGCGTTGCCATTGCCGGGTGCGGACGAGGTCGACGAGTTCGAGGGGGATCTCCTCCGTCTCGCCGTTGCGCTCGGCGCTTTGGTAGAGGACGAGTTTGCCGCTGACCTTATAGCTGAGGACGAGCTGGTAGCTGCCGTTCTTGAGATAGAGCCGCGAGCGGACGGGCTGCGGCTGGGCCTGGGTCTGGCGGTCGGCCGGCAGCATGGGCTGATGCTGCGCCACGGCCGGCGCGGCAGAGGCCGCGAGTGCGGACGCCAACGCAACGAGAGTGAAGCGAACGTGCAACCGACGCATGGGGAATAGGGTAACGTAGCGGCTTCGCCGTTAGCCCGCTGCGCGGGGTTAGCGCTTCGCGTTGGCGCCTGCGGCGGTAGCTTGTCCGGTGGTACGGGAGTCAAATGGCGGGGCTGAAGCCCCGCCCTGACAAAGCGTCGACGCGGTGGCGTTCTGACGCCAAAGTGCTGGCTGCGCAACGTCACGCCAGGAGCTGACAGGTGACGAGCTCACCAGAAGAGCTAACGCCGAAGGCGCTGACGCGGAGCACTCACCGCGCAGCGGCTAACGGCGAAGCCGCCGCCCTAGAACTTCTGTTCGTGGAGCCACTCGCGGAAGCTGTCACCGAAGTCGGCGTGCTTGATGGCGAACTCGACGTTGGCTTTGAGCCAACCGAGCTTGTCGCCTGCGTCGTGGCGCTTGCCTTCGTAATGGAAGCCGTAGACCTTTTCATACTGGAGCAGCGCCTTGATGGCGTCGGTGAGCTGGAGCTCGCCGCCGGCGCCGGGAGTGATGGTCTCGAGCATCTCGAAGATGCGGGGTGTAAGGATGTAGCGGCCGATGATGGCGTTCTGGCTAGGTGCGAGCTCGGGCTTCGGCTTCTCCACCATGTCCTTGATCAACAGGAGGCGTGGGTCGTTGGTGTCGGGGGTGCAGTCGAGGCAGCCGTAGTTCTGGATGGCCGCGCCGGGGACGACCTCGGAGCCGATGATGGAGCACTGGGTCTTGTTGAAGGCTTCGACCATCTGCTTGAGACAGCCCTGCTGGGAGTCGACCACGTCATCGGCGAGGATGACGGCGAAGGGTTCGTCGCCGACGAGTTCCTTGGCCATGAGCACGGCGTGTCCGAGGCCGAGTGCCTCCGGCTGGCGCGTGTAGACGATCTTCGCGAGCCTGGACATCGAACGTGCCACCTCGAGGAGGTGTTTCTTGCCACGCGCGGCGAGGGTCGCTTCCAGCTCGAAGCTCTTGTCGAAGTGGTCCTCCATCGCGTTCTTGCCGCGGCCGGTGATGATGATGATCTCTTCGCAGCCAGCGGCGACAGCCTCTTCGACGCCGTACTGGATCAGCGGCTTGTCGACGAGGGGCAGCATCTCCTTCGGCATGGCCTTCGTTGCAGGAAGGAACCGGGTGCCAAGGCCGGCTGCCGGGAAGACCGCTTTTCGAACTTTCAGGGACAAATTCACCTCCAAGAGAAATGGAAACGGAACAGAGCAAGGAAATCGTACAGGAGCTGGTCTCCATCCAAGGTGACGGGATGTACCTCACTCCGAGACGAGTGCGCGACTACTGCGAGAACATGTCGTCATGGCAGTCGACCTGGGCGCGAAATGGGACGAACCGCGCCAATGTACACCAGTCTAGAGCCGAATGATCCCAGGACCCGTATCAACTCTGAATGCTGTAGGACCCCTGGATGTAGAAACGGCGGGGTGTTAGACCGTGTTATAGCACCGGCGAGCTGTCATGCAGCATTGTTTTGCGGATGATGCTGACGGGGACGGTGCCCTCGCGCATGAAGTCGTCGTGGAACTGCTGCAGCGAGAACGCTGCGCCCTGTTTTTTCTTCAGGTCTTCGCGGAGCTTCAGGATCTCGAGCTTGCCGAGAGTGTAGTAGAGGTAGAGCGCGTCGGAGGTGCCGCGTTTGGTTTCGACCTCGGCGATAGGGGGCGCCTGATATCCCTCTTTGACGAAAAATGCGATGGCTTCGTCGGTGGACATGGGGCCGCCGATGCCCGTGTGCATGCGGATGGCGACGACGAAGCGAGCGTCGCGGAGAAGGGCGTCCTGCAGCTGGCCGAGCTTGATGAGCTTGGCTTCGCGATCATCCTTTGCAACGGTCTGCGCGAAGCCTTCGTCGAGCATCATCTGTTCGCAGTAGTGAGCCCAGCCTTCGACGTTGGTGGCGGCTCCAATGAGTAGACGGACCTTGGATTGATCGGACACGTCATGCGTCCAGGCGAACTGGACGTAGTGGCCGGGGTAGGCCTCATGCACGCTGGTGGAGACGAGCGTGCCGACGTTGAAGGCTGCCATGTACTCCTCGGTCTTCGCCGCGTTCCACTTGGGGTCTGGGAGCGTGACGTTGAAGTAAGCCTTGGTGGAGTGCGTCTCGAAAGGACCTGGTGGGTCCATGGAGGCCTGCGTGGTGGCGCGCATGAAGGGCGGTGTTTCTTCGAGCGTGGGCTGGACCTCGGTGGGGATGGTGATGATGTGGTGCGAGTGGATGAAGGCGATCTCGCTGGCGAATTCAGCGTGGAAGGCGTCGATCAGCTTCGCGGGCGCGGGATGCACGGATGCCAGCTCGGCGAGCTCCTGCTGCGGGGTCTTGTTGGGATCGATCTCCTTCGCGACGCGGGCGAACTCGGCCTGATTCTCGTGCAGGTCGTCGAGACCGATCTGGAGGAGGTGATCGAGGGGAATGTCGACCATCTCCTGATAAGCGAGGGCCTTGCGATAGGTGTCGACGCCGTAGCGGAAGTCTCCGGTGGAGCGCGGGAGAAGATCGGACTTGAGCCAGGCGCCGTAGTCCTTGAGCGCGGCGATGACGGCAGCGTTGGTCGTCTGGAATTCGGCGAAGTCGGCCTTGTCGGTGGCGTCCTTGAAGGCTTCGGGGACGTCGTGCTCGAAGAAGCTGACGTCGCCATCGATCTGCTGGATGGCAATTTCGGTGTAGATGTGGGGCGGGTTCTTGAGGTTCTTGCGAGCCTCGGCGAAGACCTGCGGAATAAGCTTTTCACGCTCGACGGCAGCGCGCAGGCGGATGTTCACGGGCGCGTACGGGCGCTCCATGATGACGAAGATGGAGTTGGTGACGCCGGAGGAGTAGTTGTCGGGATTCTTCTCCCAGTCGCGGATGACTTCGAGGTGCAGCAGCTGGAGGCGCACGCTGTTGAGCAGCAGAGCGTAGTCGGCGGCAGGCTCGGCATCGAGCGCTGAGGGATCGATCTCGGTGAGCTTCTTCTCGAAGGCGTGCAGAGCGGCGGCTTCGCTCTTCGCGGCAGCAGCGGAGTAGTCCTCGAGCTGGGTGTCGTAGTCGTGGAAGCCGGCGGAGGTCCCGGCGGTGGGCGAGTACTTGAAGTAGATGTCGTGGAAGTACTGCTCGGAGAGGAAGTGGAAGGTCTGCGGGGCGCCGTCGGCGGAGACGCGTTGGGCGGGAAGCGGAGTGGCAGCGAGGGCGACGGCGGCGAGGGACGCGAGGAACAGCTGGCGCATAGGGGGAGTTTATCGCTGCTGCGGGGGTTACGGGGAGGCTAACTGGGAAGCAGATCCTCTCCGAGGATGACAGAAAGAAGAGCAACGACAAGAAACGGCAAGAGCAACGGCACCGCAACGGAAGGAGCCCAGACTCAGGGCTCTTGCTTTTCTGGTTTGTCATCCTCGGAGAGGATCTGCTTCTCGCTTGGCTCGATGGCACCAGCCTGCTGGAGTTTCGCGAGCTTGCCATCCCATTCCGTCGTCATGCGGACATACAGGTCGTCCCAGGTTGGATTGACTCTCTCGATCAGCGCGATCTTTTCCTCTCGCGTGAAATGCTTCAGTTCCTTTTCGCGAGCGATCGCGCTGCGGACGTACTGGAAGTATTCGAAGTAGACCAGGCGATCGATATTGTAGCGTGCGGTGAAGGCGCCAATCCGATGTTCCCGGTGTTGCTCCGTGCGACGGAGGAGGCGATTGGTCATGCCGACGTAGAGGTTCCGGGAACGGCTCGACAGGATATAAACCCAGAAGTGGTACTCGCGCAGGCGCATGGCGGGTATCGTAGCACCCGGCTAGAAGCAGATCCTCTCCGAGGATGACAAGCCAGAAAAGCAAGGGCAACTGCAGCAGCAGAAGCCGATCCTCTCCGAGGATGACAACCAAGAAAGGCAACGACAAGGGCAACGTGCGAGAGAGTTCAGGTGCGAACTATGCCTGCGTACCGAGCTGGGCGAGGAGTTCGCGGGTTTCCTTCAGGACTATGTCGGCCTGGGGGCCGGTGAGGGGCCAGCGGAGGACTCCTTGCGGTGTGAGCTGGGCGCCTTGCTTGGAGCTGCGGGAGACTAGCTTCATCAGTGCGCCGACGTTGACTCCTTTGTCGCCACCTTGGGGGGCGTTGTGGAGCTTATCGGAGAAGGTGATGTAGAGCATGTCGCGCATAGCCTGCATCTTGCCGGCTTGTGCGAGGGGAGCGTTGGCGGGGCGGGCTGCCGCAGTCTCGCGGAGGGCTCGGGTGGCGTTGGAGTCGGGTACGGTGGTGGCGCGATTCAACGCGGCGCGCGGAGAGAAGTTGAGCGAAGCGGACTGTGGAGCCTGGCCGTGGCGTCCGGCGAGGGGGTATTGCGGGCGGGGAGCGGTGCCGGCGGTCCACTGGCGTTCGTAGGGACGTGAGGTGCTGGGATGCGGTGGCAGTCCTGCCCCCACCCTTTGCGATGAGGCCGCAAAGGATGGGCCACCCGGACGTGATGGTGAGCCACCCGGCTTCGTTGCCGGCTTCGCGGACTTGTCTTCGATGGCTACACGTTTGCGTTCGATCTGGGCGATGCCCAGGCGTTCGCAGGTGAGGCGGATCTCGGAGGCTACGAGGAGGTTGAGGACGGTTTCGGGGGGCTTGCCGTAGCGGTCTTCCAGCTCGTCGCGAATCTCGGTAAGGTTCTGCTCGGTGGTTGCGCCGGCGATGAGCTTGTAGATGCGGAGGCGCTGGTTTTCTTCCTCGATGTAGGTGTCCTCGATGCGAACGCTGATGCCGAGGTTGATGGTGACCTGGGGGCGCTCTTCGTGGCCTTCGCCCTTGAGCTTCGAGACGGCTTCCTCAAGCATGGTGGTGTACATCTCGAAGCCGATGGCTTCGATGTGGCCGGACTGCTCGCCTCCGAGCATGTTGCCGGCGCCGCGGAGTTCGAGATCGAGGGCGGCGATCTTGAAGCCGGCGCCGAGGTCGGAAAACTCTTTGAGCGCTGCGAGACGGCGACGTGCTATCTCGGTCAGTTGCTGCTCGGCGGGGATGAGGAGATAGGCGTAGGCGCGGCGATTGCTGCGGCCGACGCGGCCTCGGAGTTGATAGAGCTCCGAGAGGCCGTGGCGATCCGCACGGTTGATGATGATGGTGTTGGCGCGGCCGATGTCGAGGCCGTTTTCGATGATGCTGGTCGCGCAGAGCACGTCGTACTCGCCGTTCATGAAGGCGAGCATGACGCGCTCAAGCTCGGCTTCGGGCATCTGGCCGTGGCCCACGATGACGCGGGCGTGCGGGACGAGCTCGCGGATCTTGGAGGCGAGTTCGTAGATGGTCTCGACGCGGTTGTGCACGAAGTAGACCTGGCCCTGGCGCTCGAGCTCGACTTCGACGGCGGTGCGGATGAGCTTCTCGTCGAACTTGGCCACGATGGTCTGGATGGCCATGCGGTCCTTGGGCGGAGTCTCGATGACGGACATATCGCGCAGGCCGAGCAGCGACATGTGCAGCGTGCGCGGGATGGGCGTCGCGGACATGGCGAGCACGTCGATGCTCGCGCGCATCTGCTTGAGGCGTTCTTTATGCTTGACGCCGAAGCGCTGCTCTTCATCGACGACGAGCAGGCCGAGATCCTGGAACTTGAGGCCCTGGCCAAGCAGCGCGTGCGTGCCGATGAGGATGTCGACCTTGCCCTCAGCGGCGCGCTCCATCACTTCCTTCTTTTCCTTGGCGGTGCGGAAGCGCGAGAGCATCTCGATGATGACGGGGAATTTGGAGAAGCGGCGCTTGAAGCTTTCGAAGTGCTGGAAGCAGAGCACGGTGGTGGGCGTGAGCACGGCGACCTGCTTGCCATCCTGCACGGCCTTGAAGGCCGCGCGCATGGCGACCTCGGTCTTGCCGTAGCCGACGTCGCCACAGAGGAGGCGGTCCATGGGCTGGGTGGATTCCATGTCGGCCTTGATGTCGGCGACGGCGCGGAGCTGGTCTTCGGTCTCGTTGTAGTCGAAGGCGTCTTCAAACTCGCGCTGCAGGTTGTTGTCGGGCGCGAAGGCGTAGCCGACGGCGGCGTGACGTTGCGCGTAGAGCTTGAGCAGCTCTTCGGCCATGTCCTCCATGGCCTTCTTCACGCGGGCCTTGGTCTTGGTCCAGGACTGGCTGCCGAGGCGATTGAGCTGCGGGGCCGGGCCAGTGTCGGTCGAGCGGTACTTCTGGATGAGGTCCAGGCGTGTGAGAGGGACGTAGAGCTTCGCGTCTTCGGCGAAGGTGAGGATCATCAGCTCGAGCTGAGAGCCATCAGGGTTATCGAGGACGCGAAGGCCGTCGTAGCGGGAGATGCCGTGCTCGACATGGACGACGTAGTCGCCGACGGCGAGGTCGCGGAAGTCGGAGACGAAGGCCGAGGTCTTGGACTTGCGGACGGGGCGCGCGTGGACGTCGGCATCGTCCGAGATGTCGTTGGCGCCGATGACGATGAACTGTCTTGCGGTGCGCTGGTCGAGGTCGAGGACCTGCACGCCGTTGGCTACGGCGGCTCGGACGATGACGGGCGTGCGCAGGTCTCCGGCGAGGTAGCTGGACTCCGAGACCATGGTGGTGGACTGGCCCTGCTGCGGCCTCCAGCCGATGCGGTAGGCGACGCCGTACTCCTGCAGGAGCGTGGCGAGGCGCTCGACTTCGCCCTGGTTGGGCGCGGCGACGAGGATTCTTGCTTCGGACTCCATGAGCGCGCGGAGTTGATCGACGAACGCAGGGATGGAGCCGTGGAAGCGCATCGTGGGGCGCGTGGCGAACTCGATCTCGGAGGCGTTGGAGGAGTCGCCTTCGAGGATGTCGACCGCGCCGAGTTGGTCGAGGTCGCAACCAGCGTAGAAGCGGAGCTGGTCTTCAAGCTCCCAGGGCGAGATGTAGAGATCGCCAGGTCCGACGAGCGAGCCGATGCCGGAGCGGTCGTGGCGCTGCTCGACCTTGTTCCACCAGCGCTCGCCCTGGTTGGTGACCATGGCGGGCTCTTCGACGAAGACGCGGGTGGTCTTGCCCATGAGCTCGAGGAGCGAGGACTTGGCGCCGGCGACGGGGGCGTAGAACTCCCAGCCGGGGAAGATGGTGGCTTCGCGCCAGTCGTTGCCGACGGTGGTTTCGAGTTCGCGTGGCGTCTCGCCGCCTTCGAGGTCGGCGCCGGCTTTGCCTCCGCGGACGAGGCGGGCGTTGATGGCGCGGAGGAGCTTCTCGGTTGCGGGTGTCTCGGTGAGCGGGAGCAGCAGGACTTCTTCGATGTGCGAGCTGGAGCGCTGGGACTCGGGATCGAAGCGGCGGATGGACTCGATCTCATCGCCGAAGAACGTCACGCGCACGGGGCGGGCGAAATCCAAACCGCTGGGCTCCGGGCCGTAGACGTCGACGATGCCGCCGCGGATGGTGACCTGGCCGGGCATCTCGACGACGTCGACTCGCGTATACCCCACCGACAGGAGGTGCTCGACCAGCATCTCGGGCAGGTGCTCTTCGCCTTTGGCCAGGCGCAGCGCGAGGGCGGCGTAGTAGTCGCGCTGGAAGAGCCGCATGCAGGCGGCTTCCATGGGCGCGATGACGAGACGGGCGGTGCCGGTGGCGATCTTCCAGAGCGTGGCGGCGCGCTGCTCCTGGATCTCGCCGTGGGGCGAGAGATTTTCGAAGGGCAGGACGTCGTGCGCGGGGAGGCGCAGGACTTCGTCGGACTTGAGGGCTCCGGTGAGCTCGCAGGCAGCAAGGACGTTGGCATGCAGGGCCTCAGCCGCCTTGTTGTCGGCGACGAGGACGAGCGCGGGTGCGTCATTGGCTGCGCGAACGAAGTAGGGGAGATAGAGAGAGCGAGCCGTGGCGGTGAGTCCGGACACACGTCGCCGCCCCGTGCCGCCCGCGAGATGGCGGCGCACACGCTCGAAGGCGGCGGAGCTCTCCAGGTCCGCCATGAGTTCGCGGACGAAGGGAAGAATCATGCAGATATCAGGATAGCAACTGGCGCGCGATTGGCCGTTACAGCGGAGCGTATAGTCGAACCAGGAGGGCGAGACGATGCCATACGCCAAGGTAACGCGCGGACCCGATGGACGCCCGATTCGCAAAACACTCCCTGAGCCCGTCCGCATTCCTCCGAGCAGGCCGATGGCCCCTGAGCCGCCTCAGCAGGCTGTGCCGCGAGTGACCGAGCGGTAGGATGCCGACCTCGCTGCTTGCCCTGCAGGTGCTGTTGATCCTGCTGCCGGGCTTTGCCGCGGCTTATGTCGTGCAGATGCTGGCCGTACGCGGCGCGCAGACTGACTTCGACAAGGTGATTGAAGCGGCGCTGTACAGCGTGCTGATCTACGGTGGTTACTCGGCCATCAGCCGGGGAAAGCTGCCCTTTGTCCTGATCGGCGCGAACACAGCGAACCCCACCATCAACTGGTACCCGAAGAGCCTGGTCATCCTGCTGGGCGTAACGCTGCTGGTGGCAGTGGCTGCGGTGGTGTACATCAATAAAGATGGGAACCAGCTGCTGCGGAGGGTTGGACTTACAACTCGAACGACGCGCCGCTCCGTCTGGAATGACATCTTCGAGGGAGAGGCAGCGACCGACCAGGCCGTCCAGGTGGAACTGGAGGACGACCGCAGCGTGATCGGAGTGCTGGCCTACTGGTCGGACTCCGCGGATGATGGCTCCCTCTATATCCAGCAGGCGCAGTGGGTCACCCAGGACGGAACCAAGACGCCGGTCATTGGCCCCGGTGTGCTGCTGACGAAAGAAGCGAAGATCAAAAGCATCTCGCTGCTGGATTCGCCTTCGGCCAACAAGGAGGAAGCTGGCGAAGGTTGATAAACTTGCACCATGCCTGCTGCTGCTGGTCTTTCGCCTGAAGTTCGCGCCAAGTACATGCCCGTCATCGGGCTTGAGGTTCATGTTCAGCTGCTGACGAAGACGAAGGCCTTCTGTGGCTGCAAGAACGAGTACGGCGGCGAGCCGAATACGCATGTTTGCCCGACCTGCCTGGGGCTGCCTGGCGCGCTGCCGGTGTTGAACCGGCAGGCGGTGGAGTTCGCGGTGCTCGCGTCGAAGGCGATCGGTTGCACGATCCGCGAGACGAGCGTGTTTTCGCGCAAGAACTACTTCTATCCGGACTCGCCGAAGGGCTACCAGATCTCGCAGTTCGACAAGCCGATTGCGGAGAACGGTGTACTGCATGTGCCCGCGTTCGATGAGGCGGGCAATGCGATCACCAAGGCTATTGGCATCACGCGGCTGCACATGGAAGAGGATGCGGGCAAGAGCCTGCATGATGGCTTTCCGGACTCTGGCACGCGGACGTACATCGATTTGAATCGCTGCGGGACGCCGCTGTGCGAGATCGTGAGCGAGCCCGACCTGCGCACGGCGGATGAGGTCTTCGAGTACCTGACGAAGCTCAAGGAGATCCTGCTGTACACGGGCGTGAGCGACTGCAACATGGAAGAGGGTTCGCTGCGCTGCGATGCCAATGTGTCGGTGATGCTGAAGTCCGACTGGGAGCAGCATGGCGCGAAGGCATTCGGCACCAAAGCCGAGGTGAAGAACGTCAATTCGTTCCGGTACATTCGGTCGGCGGTGGAGTACGAGATTGAGCGTCAGATCAATGTGATTGAGGACGGCGGGCGGGTGGTGCAGGAGTCGCGGCTGTGGAACAACGCCGAGGGCCGCACGTACTCGATGCGCAGCAAGGAACAGGCGCATGACTATCGGTACTTCCCGGAGCCGGACCTGCCGGCGCTGGTGGTGGGAACGGAGTGGCAGAAGCAGATTTTGAGCGCGATGCCGGAGCTTCCGGAGGCGCGTCGAGCGCGGCTTGCGAACGAGTATGGCCTGAGCGCGCAGGATGCAGCCACGCTGACGACGGATCGCGAGCTGGGAGACTTCTTCCAGGAGGCTGCGGCCAAGGCGAAGAGCCCGAAGCGCGTGGCGTCGATCCTGCTGAGCGAGATCACGATGCGGCTGCGTGCGGGGGAGATCGAGCTGGCGAAGTCGCCGGTATCGCTGGATGGGCTGGTGCTGGCGGCGGATCTCACCGAAGGTGGGGCGATCAGCTCCAAGCAGCTGAAGCAACTGCTGGACAGCTGCTTTGAAGAGGGTCGCGACTTTGCGTACATCTACGACCGCGACAAGCCGCAGCAGATCACGGACACCTCGGCGCTGGAAGCGATGATCGATGAGGTGATCGCGGCGAACCCGAACCAGGTGGCGCAGTTCAAGGGCGGCAAGCGGACGGTGAGCGCGTTCTTTGTGGGCCAGGTGATGAAGGCCAGCAAGGGACAGGCGAACCCAGCGCTGCTGAATGAGCTGGTGGTGAAGAAGCTGGACGCGTAGGGCGCCCGGTTGTCGTAAGCCTTGAGTTCCATAGTGCTTATTGGCGAAGGGCTTTTCTGTAGAGCTATGAGGTTTGAGGGAGGCAGGTATGAGGTTTATTGCCTCGCGAAGCTGTTCTTGTCCGGTTGAGATTGCTTCTGCGTGATGGTGCGGTGGGTTGCTGCATCCTCGTGGCGTGCATCGAATCCAACTTGTGGTGACTACGACCCAAACGAAAAAAGCTACCCATCCAAACGCGGTCCTTGCGATCTGCTGCATGAGCGTGCTGCTGCTCAGCATGGATGTGACGATCGTGAACGTGGCGCTGCCGGCGATTCAGCGTGACCTGCATGCGAGCGTGGCGCAGCTGCAGTGGGTGATCGATGCGTACACGCTGGTGCTGGCGAGCCTGCTGATGTTTTCGGGCGCGATGAGCGACCGGTTCGGGCGGCGGCGGATCTTCCTGATCGGCATGGTGGGGTTCATTGCGGGGTCGCTGCTATGCGGCACGGCTCCTACGATTGAGTGGCTGATCATCTTCCGCGCGATCCAGGGGTTGGGTGCGTCGATGATGAACCCGGTCGCGCTGTCGATCATTGCGAATGTGTTTCCGGAGCCGGGGGATCGGGCGCGGGCCGTGGGGATCTGGGGCGCGGTGGCGGGAGCGTCGCTGGCGATTGGCCCGATGCTGGGTGGGTTTCTGACGCAGACGGTGGGCTGGCGGACGATCTTCCACATCAACGTCCCATTGGGCGCGATCGCCGTGGTGCTGACGGCGATCTACGTGCCGGAGAGCAAGGCGGCGAAGGCGCGGCGGCCGGACCCTCCGGGGCAGGTGCTGATCTTCCTGACGCTGGGCATGGTGATGTACGCGATCATCGATGGACCGCAGCGAGGGTGGGGATCGCCGGTGATCCTGGGGCTGTTTGGGGCTTCGGCGGTGCTGTTTGTGTTGTTCCTCCTCGTTGAGTCGCGACGCAGCGAGCCGCTGCTGAACCTGCAGTTCTTCCGCAGTGTTCCCTTCTCTATCGCGACGGTGCTGGCGCTGACTTCGTTTGGCTGCTTCTCGGGATTTCTGTTTCTGAACGCGCTGTATCTCGAGCAGATGCGGGGGCTGTCACCGCTGCGGACGGGCTTCTCTACACTGCCCCTGGCGCTGGCGATGATGATCTCCGCACCGTTGTCGGGGCGGCTGGTGGCGAAGCGCGGGCCGGTGCCTTCGCTGGTGATTGCGGGCGTGGGTTTCGTTACCGCGACGCTGCTGCTGGGTGAGCTTTCAGCGACGACACCGATGGCACTGCTGATGGTGGCGTACACGTTGTTTGGCGTGGGGCTGGGGATGTCGAACCCGGCGATCTCGAACTCAGCGGTGGCGGGGATGCCGTTGTCGCAGGCGGGTGTGGCGGCGGCGATTGCGTCGACGGGAAGACAAGTGGGCGCGGCGCTGGGCGTGGCGGTTGCAGGCACGGTGGTGAGTGTGAGCCGGGCGCAGCATACGGATCTGGCGCAGGCGACGCATCCGATTTTTGCGCTGATGACTGCGGGTGGAGCGCTGGTGCTGGCGGCGGCTTGGATCTCGACTACCCAGTGGGCGAAGGAGAGCCCGAAGCGGGTGGCGTTTTTGTTTCAGAGCTAAAGGATGAACTGGAACATATACATCCTGCGAACCCACATCTCTTCGAGATATGGGGCACCGGTTCGTGGTTGATTGAAGGCGGCCGTGGAGCCCCAGAAGCAGGCGACGCTGTACAGGTGTGAGGTTGCGAGGGGAACAGGGGCGAGGTCCTGTTCTCTGATGTGGGAGGTAACGTGAACGGTGCCGGATAGGTTCTAATGGCGTTCATGCAGTGGAGGAAGACGATGTCCATCCTGGGCGTGGGGCTGGGTGCTGTGGCGAGCCTGCTGGGCTGCCGCACGCGCTCGTACACGCCGCCTGAAGAGCCGATGCCGGCGAACGCCATCCTGCTTTCGCAGATGATGCGTGCGGAGCCGACATTCAACGAGCAGCTGATCGCTTCGCTAGCTCCGGAGAAGAATGCGGAGGGCAAGCATGGGCCGGTGCTGATGACGCCGGAGCTGATCGACGAGCTGCGCAAGCGGCTGCTGGGGCAGGACTGGAGCGGGCTTGATCGCTTCCCGGGATGGACGATGCACCGCATCACGCCGACGGTGCGCGTGGTGGGGCATGTGGCGGGCAAGGACGCCATGCTGGAGAAGGATAGCTCGGTGAAGCCAGGTGCTTCGCCCGAGGCGGCGGCGAACCGGTCGTGGCTGGATGTGGGCGAGTATGCGCTCGATAAAGAACAGACGATTTCGCTGGATGAGCCTTCGACGCTGAAGGGGTTCACGCTTGAGGGTCAGATCACGGACCTGGGGCATGGCGTGACGCGCGGCGATGGGCCGAATGAGTTCGCACCGGAGCACGCGGAGAGCGAGCGGCTGGCGTATGTGCTGAATCGGCTGGCGGCGAATGGGATCGAGGGCGCGTCAGTTGCGACGGTGAGCGTCTTCGGCAAGCACGCGACCACACCGCAGGAGCTGTTGAAGGCGCTGCAGGATGCGGGGCTCGAGGTCAGCGTCATCGATGCCCGGTACTTCGCGAACTTTGCGCACATGCACTACAAGAGTCAGGACGTGATGGCTCCGTTCTGGATCGATAGCGGCATTGAGGTGCCGAACGCGCAGGGACGGCACCTGCTGGTGCCGGTGAGTCATGCGGAGCTGGAGTGGAAGATTCGCGGACCGAAAATCAATGCGGATGTGAGCTGGTACTTCGGCGTGGATGGCAAGGCGGAGTGGCGGGTGATGGATACGCTGGACCAGGCGTGGGTATTGAAGCGTGCAGCGCATACGTATACGGGCGCACAGGCTATCGAGGTGACACGGCTGGCGAGTGTGGCGACGGTGGCGTACACGCACCTGCATGAGGTGCATGGGAAGATTCCGTTCGGTGGCTACTTCGCGTTTGGCGTGTGCCAGGACGTGGTGTCGGCCGTTGAGAAGAAGCTGACGGGCAAGGTGACGCTGTTCCCCAACACGGCGGACGATACGTTCTTCACCGACAAGCGCGATGCGGAGTTCAACGCGACGATGCGTGAGGTACCGAAGGACCGCGAAGCGAAGTATTCAGAGCCGGAGCGGATCTTCGGGTCATTGCCTGCTGCTCCGGATGCTGCTGGACACTTCAGCGCAATCACGATTCCCGGACTGGCGGATGATTTGAACGCTACGTATGCGGCGTGGAAGAGTGGAGCGCTGGATCGGCAGCGCGATCGGTCGGCGCTGATCAAGACGTGGCTCTTCTTCGGTGCGGCGATTGGTGCGGGTGTGTACCTGGCAGTGAAGTCGCGACGGTTCTTGGATCGGCACCCGGTACAACGCGGGCGATAGCGATGCGCTCCTACTGTGGTGGGAGGTAACACCCAGAATGGCAACGAAGAAGGCAGTGAAGAAGGCCGCGAGCAAGAAGGCGGTCAAGAAGTCGGTGAAGAAGGCTACGAAGAAAGCAGCAACGAAGAGCGTTGCGAAGAAGGCCACCAAGAAGGCTGTGAAGAAGAGCTCGCGCAAGTACTCTCCAGCGGCAGGCAAGCAGGTGGAGACAGAGATGCGGGAGATGAAGCAGGGCAAGCTGAAGAGCGGCGGCAGCGGCAAGAAGGTTACCAACCCGAAGCAGGCGATTGCGATTGGGCTGAGTGAGGCTCGGAAGAAGGGCGCGAAGGTGCCTTCGCCGAAGAAGTAACGCTTATTGCCAGAACGAGAGACAGCTGCCCTCAGGCAGCCGTTCTTATTTGTGCGGGGGAAACTGCGAACGCGGAGTACGCGAAGGACGCAGAGTTACGCGGCGGTATTTGTGGCGGGCCTGGCGATCTTTGCGCGAATCCCCGAGCAGAGGCCAGTGGTCAATCCCCGTTTGGGTTGTTACCGCATCTCGGCGAGCTGGGTGCGGCGATGTGCGGTTGCGCCGGGGTAGACGCTGATGTGGAAGCAGGCCTGTTGGAACTCTTCCTCGACGTCGATCTTGCCGGAGTCGATGATGGGCGCGAGGTAGTTGCGGAGCCAGGCGATCTCGTCGCGGGTGAGGCCGGTCTTGCCGATGTCGAAGGCCTGGCCGGTGAGGTGAGGCGAGGCTGCCTCGCCGCGGGTGGCGGCGGCGTTGCCATTCACGCGCTGCAGCCGGGCCTGGAAGGCCATGGTGCGGACGGCCGAGCTGATGGTGAAGGGCTCGTGGAACTCGTTGTAGTAGGCGCGGGCCATCTGGGCGGCGAAGGCGACCGTCCAGGGACGGGCGCAGCGGCGGCGCTCGGGGAGCTCGGGGTTGACGCGGAGGCCGTCGCTCTCGGGAAAGTCGACGAGGCGGTGCTGCTCGCGGAGCTGGTCGAGGTCGCGGTCGTTGCGGATGCGAGTGAGGCCGGCGGCGTCGGCCATCTCGTTCTGGTGGAGGAGGACCTCATGCGAGCCCTTGAGGGGCGCGGGCATGATCATGTGGCCGTCACGCGAGTAGAGGCCGGGCAGCGAAGGTGCAACGGCGGCGGAGGCCATCTCCTGATGAGTGAGCGGGCCGAGCGCGGTGGCGCGGACGACGTCTTCGGGGGCGCGGGCGGCGTCCAAGTCAGCGATGGTGCGGGCGGCGATGTAGGAACGCTCGGAGGGCGGGGCGCTGACGGAGGCGGTGGTGATGGCGGCCTGCTGCGGGTAGGTGGCGATGCGCGGCTCAGGCAGAAGCGCGGTGGGCGGCGCGGCGGGCAACGAGGAGGCGGCGATGCGCGGCTGAGACTGCTGGGTCGCGGCGGCAGTGATCGCCTGGGAGCTGGCAGCAGGGCTGACCGAGGGGCGAAGGGCGACGCCAATGGCGACGCGTTGGGCCTCGGCGACCTGGCGCTCGTCGATATAGCTGGGAGCCGACGGGGCGGCGGTGATGGTCACCGGAGCGTCGGAGGGGTGGGCGACTCCGGAGGCGTAGGGAGCGCCAGAGTGCAGCAGGCGGAGGGTGGTGCGCTCCGGAACGTGCTCGGTGGGATTGGCCTCAGGGTTGGACTCACCGTGGGCTGCGCGGAGGAAGTCGTTGGTGCTGAGGGGGAGGCTGGCGGCGACGGTGGCGTGCTCCGGCTCACGAGTGGGCTTGGCTTCGACGCGGCGGGGAGTCTCACGGGGTTCACGAACTTCTGCTGCCGCGATTGCAACGCGCTCGGAGCGCTCGCGAGCACGGTCTGCCGCGCCGCGGGTCATGGGAGCAGGCTCACGCTCGGCGAGGTGGTGGCGCTCGGTGGCCTTCGACGGCGCATTGCGGTCGTTGCGGACGCGCTTCATCGTGATGGGTTCGTAGTCGTCGTCGGGCTGGATCTGGTGCTTGCGGCGCGGGGAGCCCTGGTGGGGAGACTTGGCGGAGGGCCTGGAGTTGCCCTGGCCTTCGTGGGCCTTGTGCTCGTTACCCCTGGCGCTGGAGCTAGATCCGGCGTTGGGGGCGTGCTTCCGCTGAGACTTGGCGGCAGACGAGGTGCGGCTGAAGTCGGGGCGCTCGGGGGCTTCGGAGCGGCGAGCGTGCGTCGAGTGGTCCGGACGCCGCGCGGAGGCCGCGCCAGGAGCCGCGACGGCAGCAACGCCGAGCAGGAAGGCAGGCAGATGCCGCAGCGTGTGGCGCATCACGGCAGAAAGGCCAGGATACTTCTTCATTGCGTGACCCGATTGTAGGGGCGGCCACGGAGACCCACCAGAGCCTCTTCAGCCTACCCTGCAACATCTTTCGTTGGGAGTATCGTGCCGGGTTCTTCCCCGCTTCAACCCCGGTATCGGCCCCGAGTCGCGCCAGGGTGAGGCGGCGGAGGGACGGATTGCAGGGTTGAGACGGGACCGCGCCCGTTCCGGGTCCAGGGCTGGGCGCCGACCCGGGGGCGAGTCATTGCTTACAGTGGAGGGAGCGGACGTATGCGAACTCTACTGAAAAGCCTACAAGCCCTGCGGGGCCGCTCCTATCCCCCAACCAGGGAGGAGACAAAAGTACGACAAAACCCCGGTAATTCCGGGCGTCACACGGTCGCGGCGCTGTTCTGGCCGGCGGCGGGGCTGGCGCTGGCAGCCACGGGGTGTACGAAACCGGGACCACCGCCGCCGGTAGATTCGCCCGCGTACTACACCCAGGTGGTGCAGCCGATCCTGCGCGAGAACTGCTATCGCTGCCACGCCAGCATGAACCACAAGGGCGATCTGCGGCTGGACTCGGCAGAGGCGATTCTGCGCGGGGGCAAGCGGGGCGCGGATGTGATCCCGGGGCACCCGGAGAGCTCGCTGCTGATCACGCTGATCCGGCACGAGCAGAAGTCCGATCCTCCGGGGCCGATGCCGCCGAAGTCGAAGCTTTCGGATGCGGAGATTGCGGCGGTGACGGCGTGGATTCGCGCGGGAGCGAAGATGCCGCCGGCGGAGTAGCCCTAGAAGAGGGACTGGGCGCGGCGCATGTTGCCGGCCGAGCCGATGTTGGCGAGCGTGAAGTTGAAGCTCTCCGTACCCTCGTCGCGGACGTTGCCGAGGTTGTACTTGCGGTACTCGACGGAGAGACCGCAGCAGTTCCAGTTGTAGCTGGCCTGCACGGTGAGGTACTGGACGGAGTTGGTGCTGAGGTCCATGCCGGCCCCTGCGGCCATCGCCAGGCCGGGGCGGGTGGGGGTGCCGAAGCCGCCCAGTAGACGGAGCTGGTTAAAGTTCGAGACCTGCGAGCTGGTGAGGCCCGTGGCCGTGTTGGTGGTCTGGTTGACCACCTCGGTGAAGAAGCGGCCGGGAGCGTTGAGGCGAGCGTAGGAGGCTCCGCCGAACCACTTCGATTCATGCACGTCGAGGAAGAGGTTCTGGCTGGTGAAGCGCGAGGCGCCGGTGTCATAGTCGAAGTCGTATTCGATGTCGGTGTGCCCGGAACTGCGGAGGCGCATGCGTGAGATGAGGGGTGAGATACCGCGTGGCTCGGTGAGGAAGGCGATGCCGGACAGGTTGAGAGTGGACTCGAAGATGTTGCGGCGCTGATTGATGACCGCGTTTCCGAAAGTCTGATCGAAGAACAGCTTCTGCTTCAGCTCCCAGCTGAACCATTCCCGCTGGGCAACGACGGGCCTGGGCTGATCGCAGGGCCCGGCATGGCGCTTGTGGGTGCGGGTGGGGATATCCGGCGCGGTGGCGAAGGCGTTGGGGATGCCGTTGGCATCGATGGAAGGCTGCTGGTCGGGATCTTCCTGCGACTCAGGGTGCTCAGCTTCCGCGTCGGGATCGGCCTTGAGGGCAGGAGCAGCGGAACAGCCTTCGGGGAGCTTCGCGGCCTTGGGGTGCGGCTTGAAGTAGAGGTGCTGCACCACGCCATACTCCAGCTCATTCGTATCGCTGACCAGGTCCGTGTCGTCGAAGCGCAGGATGGCGAGGAAGTTATCGACACCCTTCACATCGCGGTAGGTGAGGTGCGATTCGACGGTGTGGCGGACTTCGTCACCCAGGAAGTTCTGGAGCTTCGCGGGAACCTTGAAGTCGCGCGCGATGACCGGTGGACGGAGGTCGATGTTGAACTCGACGTCGGCGCGGTTGACCGGATCCCGGAGCTCGAAAGGCGGGGTGTTGGCAGGGTTGGGACCACCGTACGGAACGCGCCGCGAGCGCGAGTAGACGGTCTCGCGTGCGGCGATCGAGGCATTCACGTTGAAGCCATCGAAGTGCAGCGGGAGAGAGACCTCGGGGCGGAGGTCGAAGCGCTCGGTGATGCCCGAGCTGACGAAGTTCGGCTGCACGCGCTTGAGCCCTGCGACCGAGGTAGAGACATTCCACTTGAAGGGTGTTGCGGGGATTGCGCGATCCACAGAATCAAAATCAAAGGAGGGCGCATGGAAGATCTTCACCTCCTGGCCGGCGGTGCGGTAGGTGGGAACCACCTTGAGCCCCTCGTAGCGATCGAAGCGGGCGGAGAGCGCATATCCGTTGGTCTCCTGAGTGACGAAGACGACGGAGTTGATGTCCGAGCTGACGGCCTGGTTGAAGTTCTCGGTGAACGCCTCGCGGTAGATGTAGGAACTCAGGTACTCCACGTCGCCGACCAGCCGGGTCTTGGGAGTGAAGTCATAGCGGAAGGCCGTCGTGACGTCCTCACCGCCTTGATTGGCGTAGAGGGTGATGAGCTGTCCGGAGAGCGTGGCGGCCTGGTAGTGGAACCCGCGATCCTCCAGAGCGGAGAAGTGGGCGGTGGCGAAGTTGTTGCCCAGGCCGCGGAGGCGGAACGTTCCGTTCTCGCTGAAGCCGCGGTCGGAGTAGAAGAGCAGCCCCAGGGTGAGGTCGGCGGAGCGGCCCATGGCGAGGTAGCCCTGTTCGCCGATGGTGAGGCCCTTGGAACCGGCGGTTGCGGTGCCCTTGGAGAAGCTGAGCTCGGGGATCAGGATGCCGCTCTGGCGCTGCTCGGTGTCGACCGGATGCGTGACGTAGGGCAGAAAGAGCATTGGGATGCCGAGCAGCTTGAAGGTGGAGCCGGCGGCGTGCGCCTTGCCGTCCGCCATAGTGATCTTGCGGGCGAAGATCTGCCAGTCCGGACGAGGCAGAAGACAACTGGTCACCGAGCCGTCGTAAACGGTGTAGTCTTCGGGACCGGTCTTGATGACGAGCCGGCCCTCGAAGAGGAACGGATTCGCGTTGGCATAGGTGGTGCGGGAGGCTGGGCCGACAGGAGTTCCCACGATGGCGCCGGTGGTCGACGCAGGCTGCGCGGCGCGCGGATTGGTGTTGCGGGCCAGGCGATCCTCGAGTCCGACGGAGCCGTGCACATCGTAAAACTGGCCCGTGCCAGAGCGCATGTTGTAGGCGCCACGGGAGGCTTCGATGTACTCGTCGTTGTCGCCGCCGGTGAGCTTGGCGTGGCCCTCGAACTCGACCTCTCCCGTGGCGCGGTTGTAGCGGATGGAGTCGGCGTGCAGGATGTGGTCCTGGTAGGTGAGGACGACGTTGCCGGAGGCCGAATAAACATCACCGCGCAGGGATTGCGGGTTGTCGCTTTCGATAATGGCCTTGTCGGGCGGGTGCTTGTCGGGCAGCGGCTGGGCGACGGGGATGCGCTGCAGGACGTCCGTCGTGGGGTCCGGGGCATCGGGAAGCGGCGCGGCTGCATCCACAGGGGTTAACTGGGTTGTATCGGCGGGGGGTGCCTTGGCGGTTACGCCCTGTGCCAGCAGTTGAGGATGCATTGCCGGAAGCTGGGTGGTAGTTATGAACCAAAGGGCTATTCGCCAAAGGACCATGCGGGCACGGCGCGAGACGTGTGAGTTGGAAGCTGCAGGTGAGGCGAAACCGTCCACGAGTTGAGATTAGACGATTTCACCTCGGGTTCGTTGCGGCAGCCGGATTCGGCGGCGGAACGGCAAAGCGGCAAAGCCGGAATATGCCCCATCGAAGCTCGAAGATTTTGGGCCAGGAGTGAAGACGCAGCCATGCATGAGGCCGCAGCACAACAGGAGATACAGGACGTCAGCATGAGCGGGACGGGCCACACGGCGCCGACCCAGGGCTCGCTGGCCCTGAAGCAGTTCGCCGCGGAGCGGCTGGCGGAGCATCGCCATCGCCGGGCCGCCGTGCAGGCGCAGGAGGCCGAGGCCGAAGAGCGCGCCCGGGCCCGCCGCGAGAAGCATGGCGGCCGCGGAGCAGCGTCGCGCGTGCGCGAGGCGGTTGCCGCGCGCTATGAGCAGAGCGTGAGCTACCACGAGTTCCTGGCGCAGGAGTCCGAGAAGGCGCTGGAGCGCGCACAGGCCGAGGCCGAGGTCGCGGCCCGCAATGCGCGGGCGATCGCCGACGCGCAGCGGCAGTTGCTGACCGAGCTGGAGCAGTACCGCGCGGATGCCGCCCCGCAGCCGCGGCTGGTGGAACGGCAGGTTGAGGCACAGCGGGTGGAGACGGCGCAGGCAGCACCGGGGATTCAGTTTGCGAATGAACCGGCAGGGCGGCCGCCCGCTGAGCGGAAGGCCGAACCGTTTACGCCGTCGTTCTTCGAAGCGGAAGACCTTTTTACGGCGGCGGTTCCCGTTGAACCTCCCACGCTGCGGGTGCAGCTGGCGGGCGAGCTTGCGGTCCCCGAGCCGGCGAATGCCCGCAGGGTGAACTCGGGCGGTGCGGCGGATGGCTTTGCGCCCGAGGCAGCCGAGCATGAGCTCGAGGCGCTGGACGCGGAGCTGGCGTTCCGGCACTCCGAGGCGTTCGACGGGCACTCGCTGGAGCTGACGCCGATTCCCGGCAACCTGATCGAGTTTCCGCGGCTGATTGTGGCGCCGCGCAAGGTGCGTCCGCGGCTGGCCGAGGGTCCGCTGCGCGAGGAAGGCGAGCCCGAGCCGCAACTGCGGATCTTCGAGGTCGAGGCGGAGCTGGTGAGCTCCGAGCCGGAGGTGGAGACTTCGTCGACGGCGGAGTGGCACGGCATGGTGCTCGATGAGCCAGTGCTGCGCATCGAGGACCCGCTGGCCGATATGGCGATGATGCCGGCTGAGGTGTACATCCCCGTACCGGTGCATGCGGCGTCGCTGGAGCGGCGCGCGATGTCGATGGCAGTGGATGGCACGCTGGTGGCGCTGGGTTTTGTGGCGTTCGCGACGGTGTTTGTAAAGATTGCACCGCAGGTGCTGAATGGGACGAAGCTGGCGACGCTCGGCGTGACCGGAGCCATTGCGCTGGCTGCAATTTTTGCGCTGTACGAGATGCTGTTCTTCAGCTTCAGCGAGGCGACGCCAGGCATGCGCGTGGCCCGGCTGGCGCTGTGCACCTTCACCGACGACAACCCGACGCGGAACGCTATGCGCCGGCGTCTGGGAGCGATGCTGCTGGCCGCGGCGCCGCTGGGCATGGGCATCCTGTGGATGGCCGTGGACGGAGAACGGCTGGCCTGGCATGATCGGATGTCGCGGGTGTACCCGCGGGAGTACTAGCAGAACAGCAGAACAGCAGAACAGCAGAACAGCAGAACAGTAGAACAGTAGAACAGTAGAACAGTAGAACAGTAGAACAGTTGGACTGGGGCCGGATCGTTCGCGACGCAGAGCTGGAAAGCGAAGGATGGCGAAGAGTTTCAAGGAGCTTACCGTCTGGCAGCGCTCTGTGCAGCTGAGCGTTGCGGTGTACAGGCTTACCGCTGGATTTCCGCGCGAAGAAACCTACGGACTGAGCGCGCAGATGCGGCGCCCAGGCGTGTCCATCGCGAGCAACATTGCGGAGGGTTGGGGACGGCAGACTCGCCGCGATTTCAAGTCGTTCCTCGCGATGTCACGTGGTTCCAACATGGAGCTGCAGACACAGCTGACGATCGCTCAGGAGTTGGGTTTCGGGGCTGTCGATCTCCGACTAGTCGTCGAGAGCCTGTCGGCAGAAGTTGGACGAATGCTCGTCGCCTTCATGCACACACTTGAGGATCCGGAGAAACCTAAGGCCGACGGGGACTCGCCCACCGCCTAGTCGGCGGCCGGGGGGACTGTTCTGCTGTTCTGCTCCTCTGCTGTTCTGCTTCTCCGCCCACTGTCCTGCTGCGATAATGAAAGCGTGCTGTCCCGCTGCCTTCCCTCGCTCCTTTTCGCCGCCACGCTTGCTACCTTGGGCTGCCATGCGCAGACTCCTGCGGTGACGGGCACTGTCATCAAGCCGGGAACTCCGTTGTCGCTGGAGGAGTCGCGGCGCGTAGAGGTGTTGCTGCGGCAGAAGGCGCAGCTGCCACCGATGTCGACCATTCACATCAGTACGCCGGTGGCTTCGGAGGTTCCGGGGTTCTCGACGGTGAACATCACGTTTGAGTCGGATGGGAAGGCCTCGCGGCCGATCACGTTCCTGGTCTCGAACGATGGTGCGACGCTGGCGCAGTTTACGAAGTACACGCTGCCGACGAATCCTCGGGAGATGCTGAGCTCGGCTGGACGTCCTGCTCGTGGTGGCGACGAGAAGGCTCCGGTGATCATCGTGGGCTTCGACGACCTGGAGTGCCCGTACTGCGCGCATCTGCACGCGGCGCTGTTCCCGCTGATCACGCAGCGCTATGGCGACAAGGTCCGGTTTGTGTACAAGGACTTTCCGTTGGAGCAGCATCCGTGGGCGATGCATGCGGCGCTGGATGTGAACTGTATGGCCGAGCAGTCGACACCGGGCTACTGGAACATGGTGGACTATATCCACGCGCATGCCTCGGATCTGGGTGCGGACCCTAAGGATGCGAAAGCGGAGAAGACGCTGCCGCGCGCGACCGAGCAGCTCGACACGCTGGCGCGTGAGCAGGCCAAGACGCAGAAGGTCGATGAGGCCAAGGTCGATGCGTGCATCAAGAAGAACGACACGACGGCGATTGCGGCTTCGCAGAAGCTGGGCACGAGCCTGGGCATTGAGGCCACACCGTCGCTGTTCATCAACGGCGACAAGGTGGATGGCGCAGTGCCGGTGGAGTTCATCTTCCAGGTGATCGACGACGCGCTGCGGGCGGAGGGTGTGACGCCTCCGGCGCCTTATGTGGAGCCGAAGCCGGCAGCGCCGGCGGCTCCTGCACCGGTTACGAAGGCGCCGACTGGCAGGTAGCGCCGTTGAGGGACCGCGGCAACCTGAGGTGCCGCGGCAGAAGTCTTTCTCGCTCCCTACATCGGGCTCGGCTAAGATGTTGTCCATCCGACCGGAGACAGGACGATCCCTTTCTATGCGCCGACCCAGCAGGCGTTCTCAGCATGTCATCGCACCCATCCTCGCGGCCTCGGCTGCGGCGCTGCTCACGGGCTGTCACCACACTGATCCGCAGCGTTGCGTGGATGAGCAGGGCCGCGTGGTGGATGCGAAATTCTGCCAGGGACTGCAGCCGGGCCAGACCGTGGCGGGCGACCCGAACAACAGCGGGGGCCATTACACCGGCGGGGTGTTCTATCCGCACATCTACCGCTACTACTATGGCGGTTCGGGTGGTGGGATTGGCAGCTTCGTGAGCGGAGGCGGCTACATGCCGACGCCGGGACATAGCTACTCGGTTGGATCTGGCACCTCGCGCGGGGGCTTCGGCTCCAGCTTTTCGGGCGAGGGCGGCGGTCATGGTGGCGGGGGCGGAGAGTAATGCTGCGACATGCGATCAAGACGCGCGACAACTGGCAGGCGACGGTCGAGGCCCAGGGGCTGACGTTCCATACGCCTGAGGCGCTGGAGCCGGGCAGCAAGCCGTATTGGGATGAATCGGCTTGCTACGAGTTCACCTCGGCCGAGGTGGATCAGCTGGAGGCCGCGGCCAACACGCTGCAGGAGATGTGCCTGGCTGCGGCGCAGAAGGTCATCGACGAAAAGCGGTATGAGCAGCTGGAGATTCCGGCTGAGGCTGTGCCGGTGATCGAGTGGGCATGGGAGCAGGAGCCTCCTGCGCTGTATGGGCGCTTCGATGTGCTGTACAACGGCAGCGCTCCGCCGAAGCTGCTTGAGTACAACGCCGATACGCCGACTTCGTTGCTCGAGGCTGCGGTGGTGCAATGGTACTGGCTGGAGGATGTGAAAGCCGGCAAGGCTCCGACACATATTGCCAACGCCGACCAGTTCAACAGCCTGCATGAGCGGCTGATCGCGAAGTGGAAGGACATCGACGGCTACCTGGCCAAGCCGGTGTATTTTGCGAGCGCGGACTTTCCCGAAGACCTGCTGACGGTGGCGTACCTGCGCGATACGGCCGAGCAGGCGGGCGTGGCCACGCTGCAGATGCTGATGCACGACATTGGCTGGAGCGACGAACGTCATTGCTTCGTCGACACAGCGCCGGAAGAGAACGCGATGCGTTCGATCTTCAAGCTGTATCCGTGGGAGTCGATGATGGACGAGGCGTTTGCGCAGGAGTGCCTGCAGACCTACAAGGACGTCACGTGGATTGAGCCTATCTGGAAGATGCTGCTGAGCAACAAGGGTCTGCTGCCGGTGCTGTGGGAGATGTATCCCGGGCATGAGTTGTTGCTGGAGGCGAAGTTTGTCGATGCGAGCAGCGCGTGGCAACCGGCTCCCGGGTGGGTGCGCAAGCCGATGCACTCGCGCGAGGGCCAGAACCTGACGATGGTGACACCGCATGGCAAGGTGATCACCACCGAAGGACCGTACACGGACCGCAAGCTGATCGACCAGAGACTGGGGCCGGCAGTGAGCTTCCGTGATCCAGCTGCAGCGGATAACCCGGCGAACCCGGCGATGCGTTGGCCGGTGCTGGGGCTGTGGATGATCGACCAGGAGTGCGGAGGGATGGGCATCCGCGAGGATGCGGGGCCGATCACGGGGAACCTATCGAGCTTTGTGCCGCACTTCTTTCGCTAGAAGACGGTATCAGAGATTCATCAGGTCTCGGCGAACGCGGCGAGGAGTGAGATCTGCTTGCTGTTCATGTGCCGCTGAGCCTCGCAACGCTTGCATTCGCTGTGTGAGCGCGGTCATGGCCGCCAGACGCTCGGGAATACTTTTCGTCCTCCAGTGAAGGAGTTGCTCCCGGCGAGCGTCCTCGTGGGAGAGCTTCCTTGCTGTCCAGGCCGTGGTTTCGTCCTGCACCGTTGCCTCCACGAGCATGATGATGCGGCTGTCGCGGGCGTCCGGATCTGCAATTTCGAAGCGACGCTGCTTCCCGTGGGAATCTTCCGCTACACTGCAGCCATCATGGATGTTCACGCGCCGCATGAGCCGATCCACACCTTCAAAGACTTTCTGCTTCACATCCTCACCATCACGATTGGCTTGCTGATCGCGCTGGGGCTGGAGGCTGTGGTCGAGAACCTGCATAGCCGTCACCTGCTGCATGCGGCCGAAACGAATCTGCACCAGGAACTTGTCGAGAATCGCAAGTTGCTCGCAACCGATCGCAAGCAGATCAAGACCTCCGAGCAGTCGCTGAGCAGCAACCTGGCGCTGCTTACGGCGATCAAGGCGCACAAGGGCACCGACGTTCCGCCGGACTTCAACTGGCATTGGAGCGGGCCTCTAAGTGCGAGCTGGGATACGGCGCGCAACACCGGAGCGGTGGCCCTGATGAGCTACGACCAGGCGCAAGGCTATTCGGTGATCTATGGGCAGCAAGGGTATGTGAACGAGCAGGCCACGGTATACATCCGCGACGTCTACGCGAGCTCCGCAGCGATGCAGGGCGGGCGCACGATCGGCTCGCTCTCGCCGGAGGAGATCGACCGCATGATCGCTGGGACGGAGCAGGCGCTGGTGGATCTGAAGCTGCTTGACGATCTGGCGCGCTCACTCGACATCATCTACAACAACGCAAGCGAAGAGCTGTAACTTACGAGGTCCTGATGGATGTCCACGCACCGCACGAGCCTGTTCACAGCTGGAGAGACTTCTTCACGCACATTGCGATCGTCACCATCGGGTTGTTCATTGCGTTGATGCTGGAGGCGCTGGTGGAGCATATGCATCACCAGCACCTGGTTGCGGAGGCGCGAGAGAATCTGCATCGCGAGATCGCCGAGAACTGTGACAACGCGCAGAAGGACCTGAGCCACGAGCAGGCCAACGTCAAGACGATCGAAAATAACATCAAGACCATTCACATCGTGCAGGACAATCCCGACGCCAAGGGCTATAGCGTGGAGAACACGATGGAGTGGAACGATTTCTCCAGCGCCGCATGGCGTACAGCGCACGAGACAGGGGCGCTCAGCTTCATGCCCTATGACGAAGTCCAGAAATACTCCGACCTGTACACCTCGCAGGACTTCATCGAGGGGCGCGCTGAGGCCTTATTCGACCGCGATATCCTGGCGCTCGCCCCGTTCAAGATGGGAATTGATCCAGCGAAGCTTTCAGCGGATGACTTCCACACGGTGCTTAAGTCCAACGCGGAGATCCAGGTGGAGTTACTCGCGCTGGGGCAGATCGTGCAGCAGTATCACGACCGCTGCCAGGCGGCAGTGCAGGGCAAGCAGTAGCCTCGACGTTCCTCCATTGCGTGAGAAGGTCCCTCGCTGGACGGACTCACGCATCCGCAGCGGATCGACAGGCTATCTTCGAGGTATGCGTCTTTGCTCTCTCGCTGTGGCTGCTTACACTCTGCTTGGTCTCTCGCTTTCGGCCCAGACTTCGCCGGCTCCTGTCGTCGCCGGACCTCCACTGACGAACCTTACCTCGGCCGACTCGCTGGGTGCGGAGCTGTTCGCGAAGTCGGGCTCGACGGGCATGGTGATGGTGGTGGTGCGCGGGCATGAGGTGTTCTTCCGCGGCTATGGTGAGACGTTTCCGGGCAGCGGTCAGCGGCCGACGGAGACTTCCCTGCTGCGGCTGTGCTCGCTCTCGAAGATCTTCGCGACCGACCTGCTGATGAAGCTGGTGAAGGACGGGACAGTGCAGCTGAACGATCCGCTGCAGAAATATGCTCCCCGCGGAGTGCGAGTGCCGGAGCGCGATGCGAAGCCGATCACGCTGGAGTCACTGGCAACGCATACGGCGGGGCTGCCGCGCGAGATTGGCCCAGCGCCGCGCGGCGCGGCGCACTTTACATTTCCGGATGAGGCGTTGCGCTGGGCGTGGCTGCCGAAGGGGCATCTGGCGAGTGCTCCGATGACGGTGGCGCTGTACTCGAACCTGGGCTTCGACTTCCTTGGCGATGCATTGTCGAATGCGACGCATCAGCCGTATGCAAAGCTCTTCGCGGAGCGCACGACGCAGCCGCTGGAGATGCGCGACACGGGGTTTACTCCAACACCGGAACAGTGCGCGCGGCTGCTACGTGGATCGCACAACGAGGGTGAATGCGCCGCGACAGTGAACTCGGTCGCGAGTGCAGGTGTGTACTCGACTGCGGCGGATATGACGCACTGGCTGCAATACCTGATGGGCAGCAATCAGCCCGAGATTCCGATGCAGGATCTGGCTGCGCAGAACGTGTACCTGCTGCCGTCGGAGCTGATCCGGCAGCAGGGACTGGACCATGCGGGCGACATCAGCGGCATTGGGTTGGGCTGGATGCACCTTGCGGATGGGACGCGCAGCGAGCTGATCCAGAAGACTGGCGGAGGCGCGGGGTTTACGACGTACATCGCGCTCAGCCATCCGACCAATACGGCTATCTTTGTGGCCTTCACGGACGGGCCGGTGTACACGCACTCGAATGCCTTCAAGGGCGCGAACAATATCTTGTATCAGCTGAACGGACTGCCGTTGATGCCGGAGGAGAAGATCGTCCATGCGGCGCCGGTGCGGCGGCGAGCTGCGGCGAGAGCCGGTGCGGCGCGGAGTGCACGCACGACGGCGAAGGGCTCGGCGAGACGACCCGCGGCGAAGAAGAAGGCAGCGCGAAAAAACTAACGGAAAATTGCGGCGGCTTCGCTACACTGGTCGCCAGCCATCATGCCTTCCAATCTGTTGTCCCGCCATCCTCCTGGCACCTGGCGCGGGTTTTTGCTGCGCGTCGCGATGATCGCCTTAGCGGCGGGTATCGTGCTGGGGATTGCGGACTGGTTTGGGGTCTCGCTCGATCCCTTGACTCGATAGAACGTGGAAGACCGAATTCGATTCCTACGGGCCCGGACACGCACTACGCAACGCCATCTCGCACCCCGGAGCCTTCGGTCCATGCTCGACGTTCATCCGCCGCACGAAGCTACGCACACGTGGAAAGATTTCTTCATCCACATCGCGACGATTGTGGTTGGCCTGATCATTGCTGTGGGTCTCGAGCAGACGGTGGAGATGATCCATCATCGGCACCTGCGCCACGAGCTGGAAGCCAACATGCGTTCCGAGGCTCAGCGCAATGTGGAGATTCTCTCCATCCACCTCGAAGTGAACGTTCCCAACATGCTGTGGGACCGTGCGGCGCTGATTGCCGTCCGAACCGCACCGGTGAAGAACGGCTTCATCGATGTGGCCCTGCCGCCGCGCGATCCGAGGGCCAGCCGAAAGGTGATGACCGCGCCGGAGCGCAATGTGTGGCCGGCCGCCAAGGCTGCGGGGACGGTGATGTTTCTGCCCAACGATCTTGCGCAGGTATACGCGCAGCTGGACCTGCAATCCGAATTCGACGACCGTGAGGTGGACCGCATCCGCGAGGCGAGTGCCCTGCTGACGCGCTTTGAGCTCGCGACGGGAAGCAACGTGCGGCCAGAAAGCACGCTGCATGTCACCCCAGCGCAGCGTGACCAGCTTCTGCTGGCGCTGTCCACGCACGCGCAGTCTCTGTTCGATCTGCTGCGGCGCGACAACCTGTACCTGCTCACCTGCCAGGGTGTGCTGCAGGGCGTTGAAGATACCCCCAGCATGATCGTCTTCATCGGAACGCACCCGATGCTGATGAATCAGTACCGGTAAGGGAGCGCTGCCCGCGAGACGCAGCAGGCCTATCTCGACAAGGCGCTGAAGAACCGGATGGCGGCCCACAAGCCGCCGCTGAGGCTGCGCGATGAGCGACCGCCTTCATCCGATGTTCGTTCCTGCCCGGTACACTTAAGGGTGTTGCGCAGCACGCGCCCGGAGCATGCCTTGAAGATTGTCATCGCAGAAAAAGTTTCGCCCGCCACCGTCGCCATCCTCGCCCGGGAGCCGGGCTGGAACGTCATTACCGCCGACCAGATTCCTGCCGGAGGGTTGGCCGCCGCGCTGGCCGATGCGGATGCGCTGATCGTGCGCTCGGCCGTGCAGGCGGACGCGAACCTGCTGGACCCAGCGCCGAAGTTGCGCATCATCGGCCGCGCGGGCGTGGGCGTGGACAACATCGATACCGAAGCGGCGACGCGGCGGGGCATCGTGGTGATGAACACACCGGGTGCGAACGCAGTCGCTGTGGCCGAACTGACGCTGGGGTTGATGATCTCGATGTCGCGGTCGATACCGCGCGCGAACGCCGGCATGCACGCAGGCAAGTGGGACAAGAAGAGCCTGCAGGGCTCGGAGCTGCGCGGCAAGACGCTGGGCATCGTGGGACTGGGGCGCATTGGGCTGGAGGTGGCGCGGCGCGCGAAGGCGTTTGGCATGAACCTGCTGGGCTACGATCCGTTCGTCGCGCCGGTAATTGCGAGAGAGAACGGCGTGACGCTGGTGGCGATCGACGAGGTGTTTTCGGCGAGCGACTTCCTCTCGCTGCATGTCGGCCTGACGCCGCAGACCGAGGGGCTGATCAACAAGAACTCGCTGGCGATCATGAAGCAGGGGGTGCGCATCATTAACTGCGCGCGAGGCGAGCTGATCGTCGACGAGGCGCTGGTGGAGGCGATCAAGAGCGGCCATGTCGCGGGCGCGGCGCTGGATGTCTTCCGCCAGGAGCCGTTGAAGGATTCGCCGTACTTCGAACTGGAGCAGGTGCTGCTCTCGCCGCACATTGCGGGCTCGACGGATGAGGCGCAGGAGGCGATTGGCATTCAGCTGGCGAACCAGGTGCGGGACTTCCTGAAGCTGGGCGTGGTGCAGAACGCGGTGAACGTGGCGTCGCTGAGCGAAGAGGAGTACGCGGAGCTTTCGCCGTACATCGAGATGGCGTCGCGGCTGGGGCAGCTGCTGGGGCACTCGGCCGGACGGCCGGGCCAAAGCGAGGAGCTGGGGACCGTCGAGAGCATCTCGCTGACCTACACCGGCCGCCTGGCGGCGATGAAGACCGAGATGGTGCGCAACGCCGCGATTGCGGGCGTACTGCGCGGCGCGGATGGCGTGAACCGCATCAACGCGGCGTCGGCTGCGGAGGAGCGCGGCATCCGGGTGCAGGAGGACAAGCGCGAGTATGTTCCGGGCGGCACGGGAGCGACGTTGCGGCTGAGCATCCACTGGTCGCGCAAGACGGGGTCGCACGCGGGCGAGGCCGGCGACTGGACGGGCATTGGCGCGGTGCTGCATGGCAAGAGCCCGCGGCTGCTGAGCTACGACGGTATCGACATTGAGGCCGAGCTGGCGGAGACGCTGGTGATCATCCGCAACAAGGATGTTCCGGGTGTGATTGGGCGAATCGGCACACTGCTGGGCGCGGCGCAGCTGAACATCGCGAACTTCGCACTGGGGCGCAGGATGAAGGCTGCCATGGGCGAGGGCTCCGCGCTGGCGGTGGTGCAGCTGGATCTCGAGCCGGGCGATGCACCCACGCTGGAGCTGGCGATCCGGGAGCTGCGCGAGGTGGAAGCGATCACCAGCGTGCGCGTGGTGGAGCTGGGACAGCTTTAGATAATTGACATACACTGCTGCCAACGGAGCTTTCCGATGAAGAGCGCCCAGGAACTCGAGACGGTGACTATCTTCGACAGCAAGGGACGGTCTCACATCCGTCCCGGCAACCCTCTCTACCGGAAGGTGGCGGAGCGTCAGTCCGCTGCGCCAACCGGATCGAAATCTGAGAGCCGGATGCCGCTTCTCAAGGTCGATGGCGAACCGCTTTCGCAGACGATTCTTCGCGAACGGCAGGGTGATTTCGACTGAACTACTTTTTCCTTGATTCGAGCTGCTTCCTGAAGCTCCACGTGAGGGAACAAGGCAGCGAAGAGTTGCGACAGGTCATCGTCCCTGAAGCGGACGGCCAGGTGCTGGTTTCGATTCTGCTCAAGGTCGAAGTGATGTCCGCGCTGGCTCGCCGCACGCGAGAGGGTAGTCTCTCGACCACAGCAAGGGAAACACTGGAGCGCGTCCTCCTGGCCGAATATTCCCGCTGCATAAGGTGGGATTTACGGGAGGAGATACTCGACATCGCTGCCGCGCTTTGGTATTTCGTCGTAGCTTGCGCACGCTGGACAGCCTGCAGCTTGCCTCGGCACTTCACGTAGCTCAATTTTTAGGGGTTGAAGATCGCTTTTTCTTCATCGCATCCGATCACCGCCTGCTCGCGGCGGCGGTCCAGGAGGGATTGCCGGTCTGGAATCCCGAATCGGGGCCTGCTCCTGTAGACTTAACAGGATGAACGTGCCCACCGGGCGCGTTTCTGATGACCTCCCCATGCTGAAGATCTCCCGCTTCTCCGCACTCCTCCTCTCGACCACGCTCGCGCTTGCCGGTTGCCATAAAGGGCCGACGGATGGCGTGGCCGCGACCGTCAATGGCCACCCGATTCTGCGCGCCGAGATCGACAAGATCTACCTGGCGCAGACGGCGAGCAATCCGCAGCAGGGCGCGCCGTCGCAGGACCAGGTGGATTCGGCGAAGCTGCAGATCCTGCAGGGTCTGATCACCGATCAGATTGTGGAGCAGCGCGCTGCCACGCAGAACCTTACGGCGACGGATGCCGAGGTGGATGCGAAGGTCGCCGAGATGAAGGCTCCGTACACGGAGGAGCAGTTCCAGGCGAAGCTGAAGGCTTCCAACCTCACGCTGGATGAGGTGCGCCGCGAACTTCGTCACTCTCTGACGCAGAACAAGCTCCTGAACAAGGAGATCGACTCGCGGATTACCGTGACCGATGCGGATGTGAACTCGTACTACAACGCGCACAAGGCGGAGTTCAACTTCATCGAGAACATGTATCACCTTGGGCAGATCATCGTGACGACGTCGCCGCAGGCGAGCGGAACGAACCTGCAGAACAACAAGGCGACGACCGATGCCGAGGCGAAGAAGAAGATCCAGGCGCTGAAGAACCGGCTGGATTCGGGCGATGACTTTTCGACTCTGGCGATGAATTTCAGTGAGAACCCGCAGACCTCGTCGAATGGCGGGGACATGGGCATGGTGCCGGAATCGCAACTGAAGCAGAACACAGCGCTGTTTACGGCAATTGTGAAGCTCAAGGCCGGGCAGACGACGGACATCATTCCCTTCCCGGATCCCAACGATCCGAAGAAGGTAGGCGGCTACGCGGTCTTCAAGCTGATCGAGAAGGCCAACGCCGGACAGCGCGACCTGAGCGATCCTCGCGTGCAGCAGGCGATTCGCCAGCAGCTGCACGACAGCCGGTCGTCATTGCTGAAGGCGGCCTACTCGGAGATCCTGCACGACCAGGCGAAGGTGCAGAACTTCCTCGCGGAAGAGATCTTCAAGAACGATGCGAAGTAAGAGAGACGAGATGCGAGAGACGAGACGCGCGGACGCCCTCGGTGGGCATCCTCCCCTGGGCCACGCAAGGACTTTGCATCTCGCATCTCGAATCGCATTCCTGCTGGTCCCGCTTCTGCCGGCTGGCTGCAAGTCGACGCCTCCTCCCAAGCCACTGGACCAGTTGACGGCGGATGAGGCGCGTGGGCACCAGCTTTTCACGTCCCGCTGTGCGAGCTGCCACTATGATCGCAAAACGGGCGACCTGCATGGGCCGTCACTGCTGGGGCTGTACAAGAAGCCGTACCTTCCCAGCGGAGCCCCGGCCAATGACGATCGTGTGGGCGCGGTCATCCAGAATGGCCGCAACATGATGCCGCCAACCGGAGACTTCGAGCGGGGCTCGCAGGACTTCACCGCGTTGATCGCTTATCTGCACACGCTCTAGCTCCGACTCATGCCTGACGAGACTCCCAGCCCCGAGATCCTTCCTGCACCCGTAACCACTGCCTCACGGCCTGGACCGCGCGCGCTGCCCGGCATCCTGCCCGGGATGGCGTTGATTGCGATGTACCTGCTGCTGATGGCAATGCTGAATGCCTTCGCGGCGATCAATGGCAAGTTCGTTGGCGGCCCTGCGAAGTACAGCGTGCTGGGCGTGTGCACGCTGCTGGTGATCGGGGTCTTCGGGTTTCTGCGCCGGCAGCGCTGGGGATGGGCGCTGGTGACGGTGGGCTGCCTGCTGATGGCTTCGGGGTACTTCTATGGGTTTGCGCACACCCATATTCCGCCGTACCTGGTGCAGGGGGTTTTCGATCTGCTGTTCTTCCTGTACCTGGTGCGGACTGAGGTTCGCGAGCGGGTGCGGTAGGTTAGCGGATTCTCCTTTGCTGCCAGAGGTCATCGCCTCCATGCGTGAACTGCAAACGCAGCGGGCGCGGAGTACGCCACGGTGCGCGGCGGGATTCGCGCTTTACCCCGGCGATCATCGGCCACGCGCTGGCCTGGCCTGATGACGGTCGAATCGTGCTGCGGTCTACAATTATTAAAGCGCTATGGCTGCCTTCGCTTCTTCCGACCTCGTCCAGATCGATCTTTCGCCGCGCAGGCCTGCTCCCAAGCCGGAGTGGCTGAAGGCGCGTGCGCCGATGGGCGAGACGTTTCACAGCCTGAAGAAGATGGCGCGCGACCTGAACCTGCACACGGTGTGCGAAAGCGCGCATTGCCCGAACATCGGCGAGTGCTGGAACCAGAAGGCTGCGACGTTCATGATGCTCGGCAACCTTTGCACGCGGCGGTGTGGCTTCTGCGCGGTGCCGAAGGGCAAGCCGGAGCCGATCGACCACCAGGAGCCGGAGCGCGTAGCGTATGCCGTCGCGCAGCTGGGCCTGAAGCACGCGGTGATCACCAGCGTGAACCGCGACGATGACAACCTGGGTGCGGCGCAAGCCTTCGTTGAGGTGATCCGGCAGATCCGGCTGCAAGCTGAGGGCTGCCGCGTGGAGGTGCTGACGCCGGATTTCCAGGGCAATGAGGAATCACTGCGGCTGGTGGTTGCGGCGCGGCCGGAGATCCTGAACCACAACATCGAGACGGTGCCGCGGCTGTATCGCGTGGCGAAGTCCGGTGGGCGATACGAGAAGTCGCTGCACTTCCTGAAGCATGCCAAGGAGATCGCGGCGGAGATGTTCGACGACCGCGAGGGCGACCAGATCGTGACCAAGACCGGCATCATCGTCGGCATGGGTGAGGAGATGCACGAGCTGCTGGGCGTCTTCCGCGATCTCGCGGATCGCAAGGTGGACATCCTGACGATCGGGCAGTATCTGCGGCCTTCGCGCGACCATCTTCCGATGGCGCGGTACTACACCCCGGACGAGTTCGCCTTCCTGAAGCACGAGGCGCTGGCGATGGGGTTTCGGCACGTGGAGAGCGGGCCGCTGGTGCGTTCGAGCTATCACGCGCACGAGCAGGCGCAGTCCACCGGACTCGCGTAAACTGGTTCAAATCCAACCGGGATTGCAGCTCTCAAGCAGCACAACATTTCTCTGAGTCCGCTCTGCGTCTTGCGACCCTTCCGGGGTCACGGGAGGGCAGCGGTGTCCAGGACTGCGCTCGATCGCACCGAGCGCCCAGGCCTGCGCCCCTGTTTGCCTGCAAGGCGCGGTCCGGGTTCGTGCAGAAGCGGAGACGTCGACACGACGCATGAGTGACCGGACGGAAGACCTGATTTTTGTCTATGGAACACTGCACCCGGACCGGGCTCCGGCCGAGATTGCTCGCGCGGCGCGGCAGTTGGAGCTGGTGGGCGACGGCACCATCGCGGCCCGCAAGTACCAGTTCCGGAACTATCCGGCGATCGTGCTGGATCCAGCCGGCACGGTGGCGGGACATGTGTTTCGCGTGCCTGAGCCAGCGCTGTGGACTGAGCTGGACGCGTACGAGCAGTACCATCCCGCGCGCCCGGATGCGAGCCTCTTCGTGCGCACACGAACGACCGTGACGATGGCGGATGGGTCGACGGTCGAGGCGTGGGTATACGAGTATGCGCGGGTGCTTCCGCGCTGAGCGCCGGTTTAGCGCTCGCGACCGCGGAACTTGTTCAACACGCGACGATCGCGGCCGGTAGGCTTGGCCTCGGGCAGGGCTTCAAACTGCGCCATCGCACGCTTGTCGGCGAGGAGCTTGGCACGGGCCTCGCGACTCGCGTCGCTCTCGCTGAAGAGCTTCTGCGCGGCGGCGGCAGGGCCGCGAATCTCGCTGAGCTCGAGCACCTCGATGTCATAGAGACCCGACTCGTTGGTGATGCTGAGGCGGTCGCCGAGCTTGACCTCTCGGGCGGGCTTGGCGAGCACGCCGTTGAGGCGCACGCGCCCGAGGTCGCAGGCCTTGGAGGCGAGGGCGCGCGTCTTGTAGAAGCGCGCGGCCCACAGCCACTTGTCGATGCGCATGTTTTCGCGAGAGCCCTTCACGAGATCGAGCTTAGCCGATCTCCAGGCCGCCTGTGGCGCCGTAGACCTCGCCGGTGACGTAGCTGGACTCCTGCGAGGCCAGCAGGACGTAGAGCGGGGCCATCTCGACGGGCTGGCCAGGGCGGCCCATCGGGGTCTCCGAACCGAAGGTGGGGATCTTCTTCTGGGGCTGGCCACCGGAGGTCTGCAGTGGCGTCCACACGGGGCCGGGAGCGACGCAGTTCACGCGGATGCCGTCTGCCGCGACCTGCCGGGCGAGGGCACGCGTGAAGGCGAGGATGGCCGCCTTGGTCGGAGCGTAGTCGATGAGGCTGGGGCTGGGATGCGTGGCCTGGATGGACGCGGTGGTGATGATGGAGCCGCCGGGCGGCATGAGCTTGAGCGCTTCCTGACAGACCCAGAAGAGCGAGAAGACGTTGACCTCGTAGGTCTCGACGAGTTGCTTCGTGGTGACATCGGCGATGGCATCGACCGCATGCTGTTTGCCCGCGACGCAGGCGAGGATGTCAAGGCCGCCGAGCTTCTTCGCGGCATCCTTCACGAGGCGGCGCGCGAACTTCTCGCTCTTGAGGTCTCCGGGTAGAGCGAAGGCCTTGCGGCCCTCGGTTTCGATGAGCGCGATGACCTGCTTCGCGTCGGACTCTTCGCTGGGGAGGTAGTTGATGGCGACGTCAGCACCCTCGCGCGCGAAGGCGATGGCTGCGGCGCGGCCGATGCCGGAGTCGCCGCCGGTGATGAGGGCCTTGCGGCCTGCGAGCCGGCCACTGCCGCGATAACTCTCCTCGCCGTGATCGGCGAGCGGCTTGAGCTTGCTGTCCTTGCCGGGAACGTTCTGCGGCTGCTTCTTGAAGGGTCCGCGGGGGTATTGCTTGGTGGGATCCTGCAGGGTGTAGAGGTCTTTTGGATTCTTGACGGCCACAACGTCTCCTGTGCGAGTGCATCGCTCGATCAAGTGAGATGCGGCGATGAAACAGCACGAAGAGGTTCGGCCCGATTGTGTGTAGCGGGATGAAAAGCAGCGTCAGTCGGCGGCGATGGCCTCTTCGTTGCTCTCAACCTTCTCCACCTCAACCAGCGTGGAGTAGAACGTCGCGCCGCCGCCGATGTCGGTGAGGCGCTGGCTGGTGAGGGCGTTGACATTCTTTCCATCTGCAGCCAGCTTCTGCCAGTCGAGCCGTGCGGAGACCACGCCAGCGCCAACCATGCTGCCTACGCGAGCCGTGAGCGTGATGCGGCCTCGGGCGTTGAAGATCGCGACGCGGTCTCCATCGGCGACACCGCGCGGCTTCGCGTCACTCTCGTGCATCTCCAGTATGCCGGCGGTGCGGCGCTCCATCTGCTGATGCACGGCGTGGTTCGCGAACGTGGTGTTCATGTAGTTGTCGGCTTTGCGCGGGAGGAACTCGAGTGGGAAGAGCTTTGCGTCCTCGCCGGAGCGCGACTCTACCGGCGCGAGGAACTCGGGCACGGGCAGCAGTTCGGCCTTGCCGCTGGTGGTGTTATGAAACCAGTCGCGCGTGCTGAAGGGCAGTACCTGTCCACGGTCGTTCGTGGGCAGCAGGAGCTCGAATTGTCCGTCGCGCTCGAGGGCTTCGCGATCGATCTTCGCGAGGGTTGGGCCTTTCACGTCGAGGGCGGTAGCGATTAGCTCCAGCTCGGTGGCTTCGAAGGCAGGTTCGCCGGGGAACATGCGGCGGCCGAGGTCGCCGAAGAGTGCGACGTTGGAGCGGGCTTCGCCGAGCGGCTCGATGGCGCGGTACGAACGCTGCGCCACACGATGGCCGTAGCTGCCCATCAGCTCCTCGTGCTCGAGGAAGGTGGTGGCGGGCAGGAGGATGTCGGCGTAGTCGGCGGTGTCGGTGAAGAATTGCTCATGCACGACGGTGAAGAGGTCGTCGCGGCGCAGGCCGGCGAGGACGCGTTCGGAGTCCGGTGCGACCGCTGCGGCGTTGCAGTTGTAGACGAAGAGCGCCTTGACCGGAGGGCCTCCGGGAAGTGTCGGCGAAGGGTTCGGCGTGCGGCCTAGTTCAGTAAGCGCGAGGCCGAGCTCGTTCATGTTGATGACGCGGGCCTCGCGCCCAAGCGGGCTCTGGCGCATGAGTTCGGGCATCTGCAGGCGCTCGCTCGCGAACGGGAAAGCTTTACTCATGGAGAGCAGCACGCCGCCGCCGCGCTGCTTCCAGCTACCCGTGATGAGTGGCAGCATGCTGACGGCGCGCACTGCCGTACCGCCGCCTTCGCTGCGCTGGATGCCATAGTTCACGCGAATGACGGCGGAGGCTTCCATGCTGCGGCTCTGCAGACCGTAGGCGCGGGCGAGCCCCTCGATGGTCTCGGCATTGATGCCGGTGATGGACGCGGCCGCTTGTGGCGAGTGCTGGGACTTGAGCGCGTGGTCGCGCAGTTCTTCCCAGCCATGCGCGCACTCGCGCAGGTAGGCTTCATCCGCATAACCATCGCGGAAGAGTACATGCATCATCGCGAGGGCGAGCAGCGTGTCGGTGCCGGGGTTCACGCGCAGATGCTGGTCGGCGAGCGCGGCGGTGCGGGTGCGGTAGGGATCGATGACGACGAGCTTTGCAACATCTCGGCGCGCCTGCTCGATGAAGGGCCAGAGGTGGATGTTGTTGCCGTGCACGTTGCCGCCCCACACGAGGATCAGCTTCGCGAGGGCGAACTCCTGCGGCGTGGGGCCCACGCGCGTGCCGTAGACGCGGCTGAGGCCTTCGCCACCGGCGCTGGAGCAGATGGTGCGGTCCAGCTGCGAGGCCCCCATGCGATGGAAGACGCGACGATCCATCGACCCGAAGCCGAGCTGACCGATGGTACCCGCGTAGCTGTAGGGCAGGATGCTTTCGGGGCCGTACTCGCGGGCGATGGTGGTGAGGCGCGCGGCGATGGTGTCCAGCGCTTCATCCCAGCTGATGCGCTCGAAGGCTTCGGTCTCCGCGCCCTGCGGCAGTGGGCCTTTGGGCACACCCGGCTTGCGGCGCATGGGATAGAGCAGGCGGTCGGGAGCGTAGACGCGGTCGAGATAGCGCGCGACCTTGCCACACAGGAACCCACGCGTCACCGGGTGCGCGGGATCGCCCTGGACCTTCGTCGCGTGGCCTGTGAGCGAGTCCACGGTGACCAGCACGCCGCAGGAATCCGGGCAGTCGTGCGTGCAGACCGAATGCACCACATGCGTGTTGGCCTGAGGCTGGCTCATGGCAATATTGTAGGCGTCCGCCATCGCTTCGAGGAGTCCCTGCATGCGCTCTACGACACGCTTTTCCCTCCGCTTTCTTGCCGCCGCCCTGCTCGCGTTCGCGGTTGGTCTCTCCTCAACCGCGCAGGCTCCCGCCGCGGAGGCCGCAGCCATCAACACCATGATGCAGAAGAGCGCGGACGACTGGAACCGCGGCGACCTGGACGCCTTCGCGACCTGCTACAAGAACTCGCCGGAGATCGAGTTCATTGGGGCGACGATCAGCCACGGCTACGCGGGGATGCTGGCGACGTATAAGGCGCGCTATCCAACGAAGGAAGTGATGGGGACGCTCAGCTTCTCGCAGCTGGATGTGCAGCCGCTGGATGCGCACTTTGCCACCGTCACCGGGTGGTTCCACCTGGAGCGCACGGCAGCAGGTGGCGGCAGTGCAGACGGATACTTTCTGCTGGTTGTGGAGAAGACGCCCGCGGGGTGGAAGATTGTGCGGGACGCCACGACGGTGCACGCGCCGCTGACGAAGTAAGTCCGGCGACCCCAGGACAAGACGGAAGCGCGTAGACTCTGTCCGGCGGAATCCGGCCGGAAGCGCCGTCCGTAGAATCAGCAGACCGGAGGAGTAACCATGCGATGCCCTGCCCTGCTTCTGACGATCGCACTATGGACTGCGCCCGCATCTGCGCAGAGCAGTGATCCGCTGTTCACTGCGAGCAAACAGCAGCTTGCGGTGGTGAAGGTCGTGCTGGCGCAACAGGACGAGTGGAACGCAGGCGATCTCGAGAAGTACCTCTCGCACTTCAAGGACGCGGCCGACACGTCGATGATGCTCGGCGCGCCGGTGCGGGGGATGGGCAATATCCGCAACGCGTTCCATCTGCTGTACCCGAACAGAGAGTCGATGGGCGAGCTGGATAACAGCGAGGTCGAGGTGCGTGAGCTGGGCGAGAACTTCGCGCTGGCCACCGGCAAGTATCGCCTGACGCGAACGAAGAAAGGCGGCGGAGAGATTCGCGGAACGTTTAGTGAGATCTTTGAGAAGACGCCTTCGGGATGGAAGGTCATCTTCTCGGAGTCGATCTGACGATGGAGCCTGTTCTGGATTTGCCTGATACGTCCGTGCCTGCAACGCCGCTGCTCGAAGCCCGCCACCTGGTAAAGGACTACGGTCGGGTGCGCGTGATCGACGATGTGTCGCTGTCGCTGTATCGCGGTGAGACGCTGGGACTGGTGGGAGAGTCGGGCTCGGGCAAGAGCACCGTGGCGCGCATGATGCTGCGGCTCATCGAGCCCACGTCGGGCAGTGTGGTGTATCGGCCGTACAACAGCGATGGGCATGCAAGCGAGATCGATGTGCTGGGCTGCGGCAGCGGCGAGATGCGCCGGCTGCGTCGCCGGCTGTCGCTGGTGTTTCAGGATCCTTATGCCGCGCTCGATCCTCGCATGACGGTGCGGCAGATCCTTTGCGAACCGTTTGCGATTCATGGCGAGCAGCCGGAAGAGGGCCGCGGGAGCGCCAAAGAGAATCTCGACGCGCGGCTTGCAGGGATGCTGAGCGATGTCGGGTTGGAGGCGTCGGCGCTGCCGCGTTATCCGCATGAGTTCTCCGGGGGACAGCGGCAGCGCATCAACATTGCGCGTGCCCTGGCGCTGCGGCCGGAGGTGCTGGTGCTCGATGAGCCGGTGAGCGCGCTGGATGTCTCGGTGGGCGCACAGGTGATCAACCTGCTGCGCGACCTGCAGCAGCGCTACAGTCTGACGTGCCTGTTCATCTCGCACTCGATGCCGCTGGTGCGGTACCTGTGCCACCGCGTCGCGGTGATGCAGCGTGGGCGCGTGGTGGAGCTGGGCCCGTGGCAGCAAGTGTGCGAATGTCCCAGCGAGCCCTACACGCAGCAGCTGCTGGCGGCCACGCCGGAGCTGCCGGCGGCGTAACACTGACGCGGCGGCTGGGACCACCAAACTTCGCGGCAGCCCATATTAGAACGGGTGTGTCGGCACTCGTGAAGGCCGGCGCTCCGCACTGCAGATGAGCGGCCTAGGATCGGAATCGGCAACCGAACGCGATTGCTTCCTGCCCGCAGCGAGCTCTCTGTCCCCGGTGAAACCATGCCACTGGAAATCAGGCTGCGGGCGTATTCCCTGTCCCTTGAACGGAATAGCCGTGTCTGGTCTGCCATCGGCGACCAGGGCAACGATCCCCCCACAGTGGCGTTTTTCCTTGATTGAGGAGACGAGGCGGTTAGCCGCCGCCTTTATATGTTAGTCCCCTGCAAAATATGTTGTCCGTGCCTGCGATCACATCCAGTCCTATGTCGCGGGTAGCAGACTTCGTGACGTTGATGGATTCACGTTTCACGAGGAAGGTATTTTATGTCAGCAGCAGTGTTGGAAACTCAGGACGCAATCTTTGAGCAGGCGTTTTCGACCATTCGCAAGGATGGTGTGCGCTCGCGGTACGACAACTTTATCGGTGGCCGATGGGTCGCTCCGGTCCAAGGCAAGTACTTCGCCGACCATAGCCCGATCAATGGCGCGCTGCTGGCCGAGTTCGCACGCTCTTCGGCGGCCGACGTGGAAACCGCGCTCGATGCTGCGCACGCAGTCAAGGATGAGTGGGCCAACACCTCAGCCGCAGGGCGTGCAGCGGTTCTCAACCAGATCGCCGACCGGATGGAAGAGAACCTCGAGCTGCTGGCGATGGTGGAGACGCTCGACAACGGCAAGCCCATTCGCGAGACACGCAACGCCGATGTTCCTCTGGCGATCGACCACTTCCGCTACTTCGCGAGCTGCATCCGCGCGGAAGAGGGCTCGGCCGGTGAGCTGGATAAGGACACCGTCGCGTATCACTTCAAGGAGCCCATGGGTGTGGTCGGGCAGATCATCCCGTGGAACTTTCCACTGCTGATGGCGGCCTGGAAGATTGCACCCGCGATTGCTGCAGGAAACTGCACGGTGATCAAGCCAGCCTCCAACACACCGCTGAGCCTGATGACCATGATGGACCTGATCAAAGACATCGTGCCTGCGGGCGTGATCAACGTGGTGACGGGGCCGGGTGGCGAGATCGGTAAGGCGCTGGCCGCGAATCCGCGCATCGCGAAGGTCTCCTTCACGGGAGAGACGACGACCGGCCGGCTGATCATGCAGTATGCGTCCGAGAACCTGATCCCGCAGACGCTGGAGCTGGGCGGCAAATCGCCGAACATCTTCATGGCCGACGTGATGGACAAGGACGATGACTTCCTGGACAAGGCGCTGGAAGGGTTTGCGCTGTTCGCGTTCAACAAGGGCGAGGTTTGCACCTGTCCGTCGCGTGCTCTCGTGCACGAGTCCATCTTCGACAAGTTCGTCGACCGGGCTGTGGCGCGCGTGGCGAAGATCAAGGTGGGCAATCCGCTCGATCCCACGACACAGATGGGGCCACAGGCTTCACGCGATCAGCTGGAGAAGATCCTCGAGTACATCCAGATCGGCAAGGACGAGGGTGCTGTCTGCAAGACCGGTGGTGGAGCGGCAAAGATGGAAGGCGATCTGGCGAACGGCTACTATGTGCAGCCAACCGTCTTCGTCGGACACAACAAGATGCGCATCTTCCAGGAGGAGATCTTTGGACCAGTGCTTTCGGTGACGAAGTTCAGCACGATCGAAGAGGCTCTGGAGATTGCCAACGATACGCCGTACGGCCTCGGCTCCGGCGTGTGGTCGCGTAACGGCACCGATGCGTATCGTCTTGGCCGCGGCATCAAGGCTGGACGCGTATGGACCAACTGCTATCACCTGTATCCGGCCGGTGCGGCCTTCGGCGGTTACAAGGAGTCGGGCTTCGGTCGCGAGACACACAAGATGATGCTCGACCACTATCGGCAGACCAAGAACCTGCTGGTGAGCTATAGCCCCAAGGCTCTCGGCTTCTTCTAGAGCAACACGTGCTGCGCGGCTCGTCCTGACGATAGTGTCGGACGGGCCGCGGAGCCACAGCCTTGGTAACGATGTTGAAACGAGCGACTCCCTTTCTCTGCCTGAAGCGGAAAATCTGTAGCCGCCCATTGCAATCCATGCAGCACGCACAACGAAGGGAACGTGAGATGGCAAAGACAATGAAAGCGGCGGTTGTTCGTGAGTTCGGAAAGCCCCTGGTGATCCAGGAGATGGCGATTCCCGAGCCCGGTCCTGAAGAGATTCAGATCAAGATGGAAGCTTGCGGCGTCTGCCACACCGATCTGCACGCCGCGGAAGGCGACTGGCCGATCAAGCCGACGCCGCCGTTCATCCCCGGCCATGAGGGCGTCGGTTTCGTCTCCGGCGTGGGCAAGAATGTGAAGACGGTGAAGGAAGGCGATCGCGTCGGCATCGTGTGGTTGTACTCCGCATGCGGACAGTGTCTCGACTGCCTCGCAGGGCAAGAGTCCTGCTGCTCCAAGGCGGAGTTTGGCGGCTACACCAAGAACGGCGGCTATGCGGACTATGCAGTGGCCGATCCGAACTATGTGGCTCATCTGCCCTCCAACGTCAACTTCATCGACGTGGCTCCAATCGTGTGCGCGGGCGTTACGGTGTACAAGGGGCTGAAGTCGACCAACGCGAAGCCTGGCGACTGGGTTGTGATCTCCGGCATCGGCGGCCTGGGTCACCTGGCTGTGCAGTATGCGAAGGCGATGGGCTTCCATGTTGCAGCGGTGGATGTCTCCGACGAGAAGCTGGCGCTCGCGCGCAGCCTCGGTGCGAAGCTTACCGTCAACGCGAAGACGCAGGACCCCGCAGCCTTCTTCCAGAAGGAGATTGGCGGAGCCAACGCTGTACTGGTGACAGCGCCTTCGACGCCAGCGTTTGCGCAAGCCATCGGCATGACCCGCCCACGTGGCACCATCGCGCTCAACGGTCTGCCTCCGGGGTCGTTCCCTCTGCCCATCTTTGAGGTGGTGTTGAAGGCTCTGACCATTCGCGGCTCCATCGTGGGCACACGTCTTGATCTGGCCGAGGCACTGTCCTTCGCTGGAGAAGGTCTCGTGCACGCCCACACCAAGGCCGAGAAGATCGAAGACATAAACGATATCTTCGCGCGGATGCATGCCGGCAAGATCGACGGCCGCATCGTGCTGGATATCACCGGCAAGCACAGCGCGCCGGCAGCCTCCAAAGAAGCCGAGCTCGCCCTGGCATAGGATTCCTCGGCGAACGGTTGTAACCCAGAAGGGCCCGGACATTGTCCGGGCCCTTCTGGCGCACGCTCTAGGTGCGGTTGGCGCGCTGCCTTTCCCACTCCACGTCGCAGACGTTGCGCAGGTAGTCCCAGGAGTAGATGCCGGCTTCGTGGCCATCATTCCACTGGAACTTCACGGCGTACTTGCCAATGGGGATGACCGCGACCGGCCGCGCGGGAGCTTCATACATAGGCAGCAGGCTCTGTGGCTTGGGCTTGGGGACGCCGGGCTCGCGGCCTGCGCCTTCGCGCTCTTCGTGGCACGTCGCGCAAGGGCACGCGAGGCGCAGCCAGGCGAAGGGCCACTCGCTGACGTGGCCATCCTTCCACTCGATGCGCATGCCGGTGCCGCCACTCTTGTCGATCTTTACCTTCGCGGGCTGAATCGCCGCGCCGCCGAGCTGCGGCCTGTCGGCCCGAGCTGCCTCTTCGGCCGAAACCATCCTGATTCCTTCATGACTCATGTTGACTCCCTTCGCGCGGGGCTTTCTCACCGCGCCGCACACCGATTAGCCGCCGTGCGCTTGCTTCCAGAAGAAATACGCTGCGATAACGCAGCCCACGACCACCACGATGCCGCGCAGCGTCTCGCCGCTGACGCGCTTGGCGAACTTCGCTCCGAGGTAGCCGCCGATCCCCGCGAAGATCATCGAGATGATGCAGTAGTGCCAGACGATGGCGCCGGTAAGGATGAAGGTGATGATGGCAACGAGGTTCGAGGTCATCGCGGCGAGGACCTTGAGTGCGTTCAGCGTGTGCATCTCCTCCACGCCGAAGAGCGCGAGGATGGTCATCACGAGAAAGCCGCCACCCGCGCCGAAATAGCCAACGTAAAAGCACACGGGAAAGAGCGCGAGCGACAAGGGGATGGGCGCGATGCGGCGGTCTGTCCCCGCGAGCGTAGCATGTGGCTCCGACGCGCGCGAGCGCAGCCAGCGCGAGATGGGGCCGCTGACGCCGAAGATGAGCGTGCCGCCAAGGATGAGCCAGGGGATGAGCTTCATGAAGGTAGCCTGCCGCGTATGCAGCAGCACCTCCGCCCCCGTGATCCCGCCGAGGATGCTGGTGATGATCACGGGCCACAGCAGGTCGCGGCGAAGATCGCCACGCAGCGCGGCCATGGAGGTGAGCTGCCCGGGCCATAAAGCGACGGTGTTGGTCGCATTGGCGTTTACTGGCGGAACGCCCATGCCCAGCATCGCGGGGAATGAGAGGAACGAGCCTCCGCCGGCCATGGCGTTGATCACGCCCGCAAGCAGCGACGCGACCACGAGCCAGATGTATCGCCAGTGCGGAGCCGAGGCAGAGAGCATCTCTCTATTGTATCGACCGCTTTCCGCCCGGCCCATTCGCTAACCGCGCCTACACGAGTCTCGCCAGCTGCAACGCCTCTTCGACGGAGCTTGCTGTGAGCAGGCGATGCCTGTGGCTGCGCAGCATGCCTTCGCGGTCGCACTCGTCGAGGAACTTGAGCATGGTGTCGTAGAAGCCTGCGACGTTGAGCAGTACGACCGGCTTGGAGTGGATCTTGAGGGACTGCCAGGCCACGACTTCGAAGAGCTCTTCGAAGGTGCCGAAGCCGCCGGGCATGGCGATGAAGGCATCGGCCTTCTCGGCCATGAGGGCCTTGCGGGTGTGCATGGTGCTGGTCACGTGCAGCTCGCTGATGCCGTCGTGCGCGACTTCCATATCGACGAGGACGTGTGGGATGACGCCGACGAGGTATCCGCCGGCGGCCAGTGCAGCGTCGGCCACGGCGCCCATGAGGCCGACCTTCGCGCCACCATAGATCAGCCCGATGTTGCGCGCGGCGAGTGCCCTGCCGAGTTCTTCTGCGGCGGCGCGATAGTCGGGCCGCGCGCCGTTTGCCGAGGCGCAGAAGACCGCCACGCTCTTACGTTGGGTTGCTTCGGGCGTCGGGCCCGTTGGTGTCGCTTCGCTCATGGCATCCAGCATAGCGCGGAGGGATGGAGCAACCTGTGAATGCCGGACTCGAGCGGGCTTGGAGCGTTAGCGCGAGGCTCGCCTATGATGGGTGTGCGTTGGCTGGAAGTTGATACGAGACACGAGGGGAACCTGATGATTCGCGCCCGCATGATTGCTCTTGCCGCTGTCCTTTTGATCTTCGTAGTCACACTGGCCGCGCCACGCGCGCAGGCGCAACATCCGGACGCGCCGGGACACTTTGACTTCTACCTGATGAACCTCTCGTGGTCGCCGGAGTTCTGCGCGATCCAGGGCACGTCGCCGCAGTGCGCCGCGCGTGAGGGGTTCATCCTGCATGGCTTGTGGCCGCAGAACAACGATGGCAGCTATCCGGTCTTCTGCAGCCATGAGCCCGCGCCGCGCGACCTGGCGAAGAACCTCGATGTGACGCCGGACCTTTCGCTGCTCGAACGTGAGTGGGACAAGCATGGCACCTGCTCCGCGGTGGGGCCGGATCGGTTCTTCGCGATGGAGCACCAGGCCTACCGGAGCGTGCATGTGCCTGCGGAGTTTCAGCACATCGACCACGAGCTGATGCTGCCGCCGTCGCAGATCCTCGGCGACTTCTACGCGGTGAATCCGAGCTTTCCGCAAGGGAGCCTCGTGCTGAGTTGCGGCCACAATTCCCTGACGGCGATCGAGGTGTGTATGTCCAAGGACCTGCGGCCGATTGCTTGCCAGGGACTGCGCAGCTGCCGGGCGAATGTGGTGAAGATCACGCCACCGGGTACGCACGTTCGGTAACGCTCAGTTGCTTCGGGACTACGGGTATGCCAATATGGCGGCCATGAGCGCGCTACGGAACGCATGGGACTTCCTCGGATGGTACTGGCTCGTTGTCGCCATGTTCCTTGCGATGTTCGCGTGGGGGGGCTGGGCCGTCATCGCCACCATTGCGGGCTACCGTAGGAGACGCCGCGAGCCGCTGCCGCCACGATATGGGCGCGAGGCGGAATAGCGTTCGCCCAATAATTGCCAGATCCCGTCACAACACTGCGTCGAGGAAGGCTGGGTCGAGCTGCCGTCGCGGATCGAACTGCTGCTGCGCGAGTGCGTGGGCGCGTTGCTCGAGTTGCTGGCGTGCAGAGCTGTCGGTGAGCAGGCGCACGATGGCCGCGGCGAAGGTCTGCGGCTCGCTGGCGACCTCGACTGCGTTGCTGGCGATGGCCTCGAGACCCTCGATCCCAACGGGCGTGGCGACGGTGGCCTTGCCATAGCTAAGGGCTTCCAGCAGCTTGATCTTGATGCCGCTGCCAATGATCAGTGGAACCACGCATACGGAGGAGCGCTGGTACGGGGCCTCGATAGACGGCTGAAAGCCGAGCGGCACGACGCCCGGCGGCGGGGGCTGCGGTACGACCTGCGAGATCGCGCCGACGACTTCGAGTTTGGCCTGTGGAACGGCGGCTATGACCAGCGGCCAGACTTCTTCCAGCAACCATGTCAGTGCGGACTCATTGGGGGCGATGCGTGAGCCGACGAACAGGCAGAGGCCGGGCTCCGGGTTCGCCGAGGGAGCGTGCGGCGTCATCGTGACGGGGAGCACGAGGACCTGGCCGCGGACCTTCGCGGCGATGGCATCGGCCTCGCGCTGCTGCGCGGCCAGGAGCGTATCTGCGCCGTTCAGCCAGCGCAGCTCGGTGGTCTCGCTGATGTAAGGGCAGTCGAGCTCGCGGCCGCGGGCCTCGAAGCTGCGAACGCGCGCCGCGAGCAGGTCGTGCATGAGGATGACGCGCTTGGGGCGGAGCGTCGTCGAAGGAAGCTCCGCGAGGGCATCGCCCCAGTAGGCGTAGTTGGCGAGCAACGTGGTTGGCTGGATGTGCTGGATGGATTTGTTCAGCAGGGCGCGTTCCCCGGCGGTGGGACGAGTGAGATCCCAGGCGTAGCCACAGATGCCGTCACCGAAGATCTTTTTGGCGAGCGCGGCGAGGGGCTCAAGCGAGTACTTGCGAGCCGCGACGCGCAGCAGCAGCCGGGCCCACGCGTGCGGTGACCACGGACGCAGGTAGAGATCCCCGAGGCGAAGATAGCCCGGGACCTGGACGCGAATGCCTGTGGGGTATGGGGTGGTGAGCCGGAACCAGGGCCGGGGCGAGCGGCTCGCTGCCAGCGTCACGACAAGGGTGACTTCCGCTCCGAGCGCGGTAAGCGCCGACAGCAGGTTCAGCGCGTAGGTGGTGCTGCCGCCGTGCTGATGCGCGATGGGATCGCGCGAGACAAACAGGATGCGAGAGGGCGGGTGTTTCGCGGCGGGGGGGGCGTGCATCTTCGCCACAGAGGCGGATCTCCGTTTACCGGAGCGGCAAGAGGAAAAGCGCGGCTCGGTCTCGGGTTGAGACGAGAGCCGCGCGGGAGTGGTTTACCAGGCGCCCCAGGCGCGGCTCATGTAGTCGAGCATCGTCATGGCAATGAGCACCAGGAAGAGGAAGAAACCGGAGCCGATGGTGAGCTTGATCAGGCGCGACTGATAGGCCGCGTGCATAAAGAACAGGATGACGACGGAGGCCTTGATGGTCGCAATGAGCAGCGCCACGATGGGGTTGAACACGCCGAGCGGAATGTACGCCGCACCCACCGTAATGCCAGTGAGGATGAGCAGCGTGACATACACCAGCACGTACTGCATCGGCGAGACGATGTGGTGTTCCGCATGCTCCGGGTTCGTAACGTTCAACGGATCGTGCACGTCGCCGTGGAGTTCAGAACCGTGGTGTTCAGACATCTTGCCCTCTCTTGAAAACTGCGAAAGTTCTTGTGCTGCTGACTTCCTGCCGGCGAGCCTCTACTTCAGGGGGTGCCGGTTGATGAGGTACAGCAGGGGGAACAGGTAGATCCACACGATATCGACGAAGTGCCAGTAGAGGCCGAAGTTCTCGATCGGAGCGACATACCCCGCGGAGAAGTCGCCGCGGCGGGCGCGGAGGATCAGCCAGACCAGCAGGCCGAGGCCAATAATCATGTGCAGCGCGTGCATGCCGGTCATCGCGAAGTACAGGAAGAAGAAGACCTGGGTCTTCTCCGCCATGTCCGGCGCGAGCGGCTCTTCCTTGATGCCGTACTTATCGGGGCTCACAAACTGGGCAATGCTGAAGTCGTTGCCCGGGATGTGATGGAGCTCGTACTTCTCCTTGTATTCGAAGTACTTCACACCAAGGAAGGCGATGCCGAAGAGGGTGGTGAGCAGCAGCATCCACACCAGGAACTTCTGCTTGCGAACCTCGGCAGCCCACACCCCGAGCGCCATGAAGAAGCCCGACGAGATGAGGATGGCCGTGTTGATCGCGCCCAGCGGCACGCTCAGCTGGTTCGACGCCGCGGCGAACGCGGGATAGTACCAGTTGCGATACAGCAGGTAGGCGAAGAACATGCCGCCGAAGAACATGATTTCGGTCAGCAGGAAGAGCCACATGCCGAAGCTTCCGGCTTCGCGCTGCTGCTCCTCCGTCTCGAAGTGATGGCGATGCTGCGGCAGCGAGAGGTGCTCATGGTCGTGGTCGTGACCAGCGACCGGATGCGCATGTATCGGCGCTGGGGAAGTGATCGCGTTATCCAATGTACTTCGCTCCTTCGGTCTGCTGCTTCTCCAGCCACTCGTAGTCGTACGCCTCGTGGTCCATGATGGGCGTCTCGAGGAAGTTCTCGGTGAGCGGCGGGGACTGGATCTGCCACTCGAGGCCCGTGGCCTGCCACGGGTTGTTGCCGGCGACGGCGCCGTACTTCAGGCTCCAGCCGAGATACAGGATGGGCAGCATGTAGCCTACGCCGAGGACCGTCGCGCCCGCCGTCGAGAAGACGTTGAGCACCTGGAACTCAGCCGGGTATGCCGCATAGCGGCGCGGCATGCCGAGATAGCCCAGGATGAACTGCGGCATGAAGGTGAAGATGAAGCCGATGAACGTGACCACCGCCGCGAGCTTCGAGATCGACTCGGGATACATGCGGCCGGTCATCTTAGGCCACCAGAAGTGCACACCCGAGAGGAACGCCATCAGCATGCCGCCCACCATGACGAAGTGGAAGTGGGCCACGATGAAGTAGGTCTCGGTGAGGTGGATGTCCATGCCCAGCACGCCGAGGAAGACGCCTGTCAGGCCGCCGATGGTGAACAGCCCGAGGAATCCGAACGCGTACAGCATCGGGGTCTCGAAGGTGATGGAGCCCTTCTGCAGCGTGAACGCCCAGTTGAAGATCTTGATGGCCGAAGGGACAGCGACCAGCATCGTCAGCAGGGAGAACACCAGCGCCGAGTAGTTGGAGACACCCATGATGAACATGTGGTGCTCCCACACGAAGAAGCCGAAGAGAGCGATGGCCACCGAGCTGAACGCGACGGCGGTGTAGCCGAAGACGCGCTTGCGGCTGAAGGTCGAGATGACCTCCGAGACCACGCCCATGCCCGGCAGAATCATGATGTACACGGCAGGGTGCGAATAGAACCAGAAGAGATGCTGGAACAGCAGAGGATCGCCGCCCTTGGTGGGGTCGAAGACGCCGACGCCGAAGACGCGCTCCAGGAAGACCAGCACGAGTGCGATAGCCAGTACCGGGGTGCCGAGCACCATCAGCAGACTGGCGGCATAGTGCGACCAGCAGAAGAGCGGCAGGCGGAACCAGGTCATGCCCGGGCAGCGCATGCGGTGCAGCGTCACGATGAAGTTCAGACCGGTGAAGATGGAGCTGAAGCCCGCGATGAAGATGGCCAGCGCGGCCGTGATGACGTGCGTGTTCAGGTAGTGCGTGGAGAGCGGGGTGGTAAACGTCCAGCCGGTATCCACGCCGCCGAGCACCAGCGCGGCCAGCGTCATCGTGCCGCCGATCAGGTACAGGTACCAGCTCAGCAGGTTGATCTTCGGGAACGCAAGATCCTTCGCGCCGATCATGATCGGGATCAGGAAGTTGCCGAGCGTCGCCGGCACGCTGGGCACCAGGAACAAGAAGACCATCACAATGCCGTGCATCGTGAAGAACTTGTTGTAGGTGTCCGCGGCGACGAGGTCCGACTGCGGGGTCAGGAGCTCGAGGCGGATGAGGCCGGCGAAGGCGCCACCGATGAAGAAGAAGAACGTGATCGAGATCATGTACAGCATCGCGATCCGCTTGTGATCCGCGGTCAGCAGCCAGCTCAGCAGGCCGTGCTCGCTGGTGATGTAGTTCTTCTTCGGGATGGTAGCTGTTGCCTGATCCGGCAAGGAAACGATTGTGACTGCGCTCATGGCTTCACCGCCTCGCTCTGCCCCGCTGTGGGGGTTGGTTGTGCAGACTGGTCGCCGTCAGAGGTCATCTGCGTCTGCTGCACGCGGTAGTTGGACTGGAGGTTCTTGATGAACTCCACCAGATCGATCAGGCCTTCTTCGCTGATCTGGCCCTTGTAGGTGGGCATGATCGGGGCGAAGCCGGCAGTCACGTGCTGGCTGGGATTCAGGATGGCATCACGGATGTACGCGTCGTTGACGAGCACCTGACTGCCGTCCGTCAGGGTGAGCTTGGAGCCGTAGACGCCGGCGAGGTTCGGTCCGCGCGCGGCGGCATTGCCGCTGTGGCAGGCGTTGCAGCCCATCGAGGCGAAGAGGCGCTCGCCGTTCTGCGCCAGGCTCATGCCCGAGTCCGACTGCTGCAACCACTTCTGGTAGTCCTCGGGGCTGAGCACCGTGACTTCGCCGATCATGCCGGAGTGCTGCGTGCCGCAGTACTGCGTGCAGAACATGTGGTACACGCCGGGCTGCGTGGCCTGGAACCACACCGTGGTGTAGCGGCCGGGGATGGCCTCACGCTTGACGCGGAAGTCGGGCACCGAGAACGAGTGAAAGACGTCCTGCGAGATGAGGGTGAGCTGCACCGGAACGCCCGTGGGAACGTGCAGCGCGTTGATCTCATGCTGGCCGCCGGGGTGCTCCGCCTTCCACATCCACTGCTTGCCCACGACGTAGATGTTCATCGCGTTGGCGGGCGGCGTGTAGATGCGGTAGTAGAGCAGCGCGCCCCACACGAACGCCATCAGGAAGATGGCGAGCGGGATGATCGTCCAGGTCGCCTCGAGCAGGGTCGAGCCTTCCACCTGGGTCGCGACCGGGTTCCGCTCCTTGCGGTAGCGGATGGCGAAGCCGAAGACCAGTACGCCCACCAGCGCGAGGCCCACGATCGTCATGACGATCAGGAACAGGTAGAAGGCATCCATCCACGGAGAGATGGTGGAGGCCTCACTCGGGAAGAGGGCTGCGTTGTGCAGCCACTTCACCAAAAACTGCCAAAGTACTGGACTGATACCCATCGTTCGCCTTTATCCGTTTCGCCGGTCGTTGTGTACTGCCGGTTCCGCACCGTTCTTCAAGTCCCGGCGGAACATCACGATCATGAAGCTGCCCAGCGACAGCACCGTTGCGATGCCCGCCAGTTGCACCACACGCGCAACGATCAGCGAGTGCTTGTTCGTCTGCGGATCATAGTGGTAGCAGTAGGTCAAAATGTTCGCCACCGGCGAACCAATCTTGTTGCCGGAGGCATCGACGAGCCCCAGCAGAATGTCCTTCGGGGAGTACTCCACGCCGAGGTAGTACTGCGCCAGCTTTCCGGTCGGCGTTGCGATCTCGATGGAGCTCGCGTGCGCAAACTGGGTGAGCCTGCCGTCCGGCCCTGGTACCTTCACGTAGCCGAAGCCTACCGCGTTGGTCACCGCATCGATTGGAGCCTTCTGGCCGACGAGGAAGTGGAAGCCGTCCGCGGTCTCCGGATGACCGTAGCGCTTGACGAAGCGCGCCTTGGTCTGTGCGGCAAGCTGCGGGCCTTCGGTCGGATCGATGGAGACCATCACGATCTGAAAGTCCTTGCCGGGCTTGAGGTTCACCATCATCAGCGCGCTGACGAGGCCATCCATCTCCTCCGAACAGAGCATCGGGCAGTTGTAGTACACGGTCGAGATGATGACCGGGTGTCTGCCGTCGAAGTAGCTTGCGAGCGTGACCGGGTTGCCGTGGTCATCCGTGAAGGCGGCGTCGAGCGGAAGTTGGGCGTTGAGATGCTGCGTGACCTGAACGCGCTCGAGGACGCTGGGCAGCTGGTCGCCGGTGTTCTCGCCCATGTTCTTCTCGCCGGTGGCGGAGACCTGGGCCAGCGCGGCCGAACACGCCAGGGCGAACGACGCGGCCAGCGCGAATCTCCGCGCTACCTTCATCCCTCCGCTCCGCATTGTGTTCGTCTGCTTCACCGTGATTCCTTCTCTCAATCGTCTTCGATCAGCTCATGTCACGTCCGGACCACGAGGGCCCGAACCGGTCTACTTGCGTTCCGCTTCGTACTCGACCTTTTCCTTGCGGGCTGCGATGGTCTGCAGCTCATACCCGGTGCGTGAGAACCCATCGGTCAGGGGCGCGACAGTCTTGGGAATCGAGTCGCCGAACATCGGCTTGGCAGCGGCCGTCTCGGTCGCGGGCGCCTTGGGCAGGCCGCGCTCGACGACGAGCTCCATCGCCTTCTCGATCGGGATGCGGATCGTGCCCGCAGGCAGATCCTTCGCGGTCGAGTAGTAGTTCAGCAGCAGGTCCTCGCGGGCATGCAGCTCGGCCGTATCCTGCGCGCCATCGTCGGTCTGGACGCGGGGCGACGGGAAGGCGTCGGCCATGCTCTTGAGCTGTTCCTGCTCGATCTGCCCATTGGACTTGAGGTTCTCACGGCTACCGCCGCGTGGGCTCTGACCGAGTTCGCTGAGGTCACCCGCCCAGCGGTTCGGCTTGCCATAGTCGGCCGTGTACGAATTGATGTTGACCGTGTTGATGGCCTTGCCCATCAGAAAGCAGAAGACAAAGAAGATGGCGAGGAAGCCGCACAGGCCCGCGACGAAGGTGATGATGCCACCGACGTTGACGTCCTGAATTTCGTAACCCGGGTGCTCGGAGTCGAGCTTGGGCGCATCGTGCGCCACCACTCCCTCGGGCTGTCCCATATCGTGTCCTTCGTGTCCGTTAGTGGGCATGTTCAGGCTCCAGAAGCTCTTCGGTATCCGGGTCGTTGACGGCGATCAGCGGGCGCTTGCCAAGCTGGTCCAGGTAGAAGACCATCCAGCAGGCGACGACGGCTACCGGCACCGTCACGTAGGAGAGGATGCCGAAGTTGCCGCTCAGGTGGAGGTTGCCGGCCGCGTCCTTGAAGTTCGGCTCGATGAGCCAGAACATATCGATGAAGCGTGCTCCAATCATCCAGGCGCAGAGCCAGATCATCTTCGAGCGCGAGCGCTTGAAGTCGCGGCTGAGCAGGATGCAGAACGGCACAACCCAGTGGCAGATCACATTGAACGACAGGATGACCCACCAGCCGCCGCGGATGCGGTTCAGGTACCAGGGAATTTCGTCCGGCACGTTGCCCGAGTAGATGATGAGGAACTCGCAGAACGTGAGGTAGATGTTCAGCATCGTGAAAGCGAAGGCCAGCTTGCCGAGATCGTGCTGCTCGGTATAGCGGAACATTGTCTTGATGGGCTCGTACTTGGAGAGCAGGATCAGCGTGAGGATGCCCAGCGCGAGGACCGCGTAGCCCTGCGCGACGAGCAGCTGCGCGCCGTAGACCGAGGAGTACCAGGTGACGTCCAGCGACTTGATCCAGATGATGACGAAGTCAGTCATGAGGGTCACGTAGATCAGGGTCGACGGGCCAGCGAGGTTTTCGAAACGCACGCGCCACTTGTTGTAGCTGCCGGCGGTGCCCGCGGCGGGATCGGCGTCGCGCTCGAGCGACCACTTGTTCGCCAGGTGAATAACGATGCCCATGAAGGCGAAGACGATGGCCGTCTGCACCAGCGCAGAGATGGGGCTGAGCATGGCGTGCTTGGCGTTGGCCGTCAGCATCTGCTCCTGGGTCATCTGGCCGGCTTTCCAGGCGTTCCACGTCTTCTCAGGAGTGTCATAGCGCGCCCATTGGTAGAGCGCCTTCATGCCGATGAAGATCGGAATCATCATGACCACAACCACCCAGAAGGTGCGGGTCATGGCCTCGAGCGGGCGGCGCAGGATGGCGCCCCACTTACCGCCGGAGAGGTACTGGACCAGAAGGAAAGCCAGTGCGCCGCCGACGAAGTTGAAGCAGGTCATCACGCCCATGAGGTAGCTGCGGAGCAGGTGCTCGCGGCCCTCCGCCGTGAACGCAAACACCAGAGAGAGGACGGTGAACACCACCGCGACGATCATCGCGCGCTTGCGCCATACCGTCACCGCCTCGGGCGCGGTCAGCACCGTGGGCATCGCGCGCGGTCCATGATGAGCGTGCGCATCGAGATGCCCGTGATCGCCATGATCTCCGTGGGCCATCGCTCCTCCGCCTTGTCCGTGTTCTATTGCCATCGCGTCAGTCGCCTTCAACCTTGCCAGGCTGCTCTGCCTGGGGAATTCGTTTTGCCTTCAGCCACCCCCGGTTAGGGAGTGGTGCTGCTGGCCTTGGGCTCCGCTGCGGGAGCCGCTTCCTTCTTGTCCGTGTCCGGCGTCGTACCGGTTGTTGCCGCCGGCAGCACCGGCTTGCCCGTCGGCGAGACCGGAGCCGTCATACCTTCCTGCGTATGCGGGCGACCCCATACGGCGGTCGCTGGAAACTTCATCGGCTCGGTCCACGCTGCGGGCATGCCTTGCTTGGCCGCGATCGTCTCCAGACTTTCTGCCTGAACCGAACCCGCGTCCGAGGGCTTGGCATCCTGGCTGAGCTGCAGGGCCCGGATGTAGGCTGCCACCGCCCAGCGATCGGCCGGGGTGAGCTGCGCGGCGTAGTCCGGCATTGCGCCATAACCATGGGTCATCACAGCGAAAAGGTGACCCAGTGGAACGTTGCGCAGGCGGTCGGTGTGGAAGTTGCCAGCCGGCTTGTAACCGCGCTGCACGATCATGCCGTCGCCATTGCCGACGCGCGAGTGGCAGGCCGTGCAGTAGACGTTGAAGCGCTCCTGGCCGCGGGCCATCAGCTCCGGCGTGAGCGGCAGCGGAAGGCCGTCGCCCTCCTTGCCGGCGATCATGCCGGTATAGAGGTACGAGTCCTCGTGCAGCTGCTCGCGGGCCACCGTATCGGCCACCTGCGGACGCACGCTGCGTCCGTCGGCGTAGAACGTGGTCCCACGCTGCGGGAAGAACTTCGGCTGGTCATGCATGTCCTGGCGGCAGCCGGCCAGCACGAGCAGCGAGGCCATAGCTCCCAACGCCAGGATGTACTTCGTACGCATCATGCTTGCTCTCTGGATCGCAGGCGCGGGAGCGTTGGGCTCCGCGCGGCGCATCTCGAATCTCGCATCTCGCATCTCGACGGGCATTACAGGTCAACCTCCACCACGCTCACGGGGCTGAACTGCTCGAGGAACGACCGCGTTGCATCGCGGTCGAACTTCGGGTCGTACGCCTCGAGGCAGAGGAAGAACTTGTCGGTCGTGGCTCCATTGGCAAAGTTCGGAGCGTTGAACAGAGGGTGATAGAGCTGCGGCAGGCCGTTCTGCGCGAGCATGCCGAAGGCCGCGCTCAGGCCCGCGAACAGGATCGTCCACTCATAGCCGGGAATGACGAACGCCGGCCACGAGAACAGAGGCATGCCCCTGATGTTGAGCGGATATCCCCAGATATTCACCCACATCTCCAGACCGTAGCCGGTGATGAGTCCCATCACCGCGCCGACCAGGCACATCAACGGCACGCGGGTCTTGTGGAAGCGCAGCGCCTCGGCGGCTTCTTCCACCGGATAGGGCGTGTAGCACTCCATGCGGCGGTAGCCAGCGCGGTGCGCCATCTCGGTGGCGTGCACCAGCTCGCTGGGAGAATTGAACTCAGCCAGCAGGCCGTAGACTCCCTCTTGGATAGGCATTAGAGCGCCTCCTGCGTGACAACTTCAGCATCCGCGCCGCCCGGGCGAATCTTGGTCTGGGGCAGCATCATGCGGATCTCGGACATCGGGATCATCGGAGCGATGCGGGCAAACAACAGGAACAGCGAGGTGAAGAAGCCCCACGTTCCGATGAAAAGCATGTAGTCCCACTTGGTCGCGCGGTAGGTGCCCCAGCTGGATGGCAGGTAGTCGCGGTAGAGCGAAGTCACAACGATGACGAAGCGCTCGAACCACATACCGATGTTAATGATGAAGCTGAGGATGAACAGCCAGGTCACATTCACGCGCAGCTTGCGGGACCACAGCGTGCACTGCGGGATGAGGATGTTCGTAAGGATGAGGACCCAGTATGCCCAGCCCATGGGGCCGAACATGCGGTTCCACATCATGAAGAACTCCCAGTGGCTGGCCGAGTACCAGCTCATGAAGACTTCCATGGCGTAGCCGTAGGCCACGATGGAGCCGGTCGCGAGCATGACCTTCGACATGTTGTCGAGGTGGCGCTCCGTGACCAGGTCTTCGAGGTGATACCACTTGCGGATCGGGATCGCCAGCGTCAGCACCATCGCGAAGCCCGAGTACACGGCGCCGGCGACGAAGTAGGGCGGGAAGATCGTGGTGTGCCAGCCAGCCATCGCCGCGACCGCGAAGTCGAAGGAGATGGTGGTGTGGACTGACAGAACCAGCGGGGTGGAGAGGCCGGCGAGCAGCAGCGAAGCGGACTCATAGCGGATCCAGTGGCGAGTGGAACCGCGCCAACCCAGCGAAAGCACGCCGTAGAAGGTCTTGGCGATGGGGTTCCTGGCGCGGTCGCGCATCGTGCCAAAGTCCGGCACCATGCCGATGTACCAGAAGACCACCGAGATCGTCGCGTAGGTCGAGACCGCGAAGACGTCCCAGGCCAGCGGCGAGCGGAACTGCGGCCAGACGTTCATCGAGTTCGGATACGGCAGCAGCCAGTATCCGAGCCACGGGCGGCCGACGTGCAGCAGCGGGAACAGCCCCGCGCAGCACACGGCGAAGATCGTCATGGCCTCGGCGAAGCGGTTGATCGAGTTGCGCCAGGTCTGCTTGAAGAGCAGAAGGATGGCGGAGATCAGCGTGCCGGCGTGGCCGATACCGATCCACCATACGAAGTTGATGATGGCGAATCCCCAGGCGCCGGGAATCGTGACGCCCCAGATGCCGACGCCCTTAAGGACCAGCCACGTGATCGCCGTGACCATCAGCAGGGCGACGGTGGCTGCGAAGAAGAGCCCGCCCCACCACGCCAGTGGCGTGTTGTCCGTGAGCACGATATCCGCAATCTTCTGCGTGACCGTCCGGAAGTTGTGGCCCGGGGCGATGACCGCGAACTCACCGGTTCGCGGGTCGATCATCCGGTCGACGACTTCGTTGGGATCGTGAATGGGTCCTTGCGTTGCCATGTTATGCAAGCTCCGGGTTCGGGTTGATCACGCCGGCCGTGTAGCTGGTGCGGGGACGGTAGTTCAAGTCGGCCAGCACCTGGTAGTCGCGCTCCTCGGCCTTGCGCTTGGTCACGCGGGCGTTGGGGTCGTTCAGATTGCCGAAGACGATGGCGCCGGTCGGGCAGGCCTGCTCGCAGGCCGTCACGACTTCACCGTCGCGGATGGAACGGTTTTCCTTGTCCGCTTCGATCTTGACGCGCTCGATGCGCTGGATGCAGTAGCTGCACTTCTCCATCACACCGCGGCTGCGGACCGAGACGTCAGGATTGCGCATGAACTTCAGGCTCTCCTGGTCGTAGTCCTCGCCGTTGTACGAGTACAGAAGGAAGTTGAAGCGGCGCACCTTGTACATGCAGTTGTTGGAGCAATAACGGGTGCCAACGCAACGGTTGTAGACCATCGTGTTGATGCCTTCCGGCGTGTGCACCGTGGCGCCCACCGGGCAGACCTGCTCGCAACCGGCGCTCTCGCAATGCTGGCAGAGCATGGGCTGGAAGTGCGCGCGCGGGGCGTGGAGATCGCCTTCGAAGTAGGTATCGATGCGGATCCACTGCATGTCGCGGCCGATCTTGACCTGCTCGCGCCCGACGACGGGGATGTTGTTCTCCGCATAGCAGCTGACCACGCAGGCGTTGCAGCCGATGCAGCTGTTGAGGTCGATCGACATGCCCCACTTGTTCTGCAGGACACGCTCTTCCTTGCCCACGACTTCGACGTGATCGTAGCGCCAGGCGTCGGGCCAGAAGCTCTCTTCGTGCGGTACAGCCTCACCCTGGGGGTTGTAGCCGACCTTATTGACGACGGTATGCTCGGTTGGCTTGCCCTGGGCATCGAAGGTGCCGTGATGCGTGTAGTCGGCATCGCGCTGCACTTCGGCCAGCGTGGCGTAGCGGATGATGGAGCGCTCCGACGCTTCGTGCCCGGCCAGTGAGTAGGTGCCCTCGTTGTCGTAGTGCTTGAACTCGAGGTCGTGCTGCGCGTACTTGCCGCGGTGCTCGATGTTGTGCACCTTGGTGACGCAGAGATCGTAGACGCCGCCTGACTTCTTGACTTTGAGGCCCGATGCCGAAAGGGGCTGGTCCGAGGTGCGGAGCAGGTAGGCGTTGAAGCCCACGCCTTCGCCGACACGGCCCACGCGGGTGCGGCCGAAGCCTAGGTGCAGGGTGACGGCGCCATCGGGATGACCGGGAGCCATGAGCACCGGCGTGATCACCTTGCGGCCGTTGAGCTCGAGCTCGAGAGCGTCGTTCTCCTCGATGCCGTACTTGGTCATCGTGTTGAGGCTCATCAGCGCGGCGTTGTCCCAGGCGAGGTTGGTCACCTGCTTGGGCAGTTCCTGCAGCCAGCCGTTGTTGGCGTAGCGGCCGTCGTACAGCGAAGGATCGGGGCGGAAGCTGACTTCGAGATCCTGACCGCCGAGTACCGCCGCGGCCGGGAGCGAGGTCATCTTCGCCGCGTTGGTGGCCTTCGGTGAGAACGCCGTGCCGTCAACCCAACCATCGTGCAGCGCCTTGCGCCAGGCCTTGGCGAAGTCGCCGCCCGTAATGTACGTCTTGGCGGTCGCAACCACAGCATCGTGAGCGCTGATCGAGGGATCGAGCAGGGCCTGCAGGATATCGTGCGCGCTCTTCGAGTCATAGAGCGGAGCGATCATCGGCTGGATGATCGTGATCGTCCCATCGCAGGCACGGGCATCCGACCAGCTCTCCAGGAAGTGCGCCTGGTTGATGTGCCAGGCCGAAAGCTCACCGGTCTCGTCGACGAAGTTGCCGAGGTGCACCGTGGCCGGCACCTTCAGGTACGCGGTCTTGAACTCAAGGTCCGCAGGAGCGTTGTAGATGGGGTTCACGCCGAGCGTGACCAGCCACTTGACCTGGCCGGCGTTGATGGCAGCGACCAGCGACTTGAGGTCCGTGCCCTGATCGGACGGAATGGCCGCCAGGGTTTCGGTGTAGACCACGGTCTTGCCGGCTGCGCCGATCGAAGCGTTGAGCTGGTGCGCGAGAGCGTGCGCCGCGGGCGAACTCTGCGGGCCGACGACCACCACACCCTTTTCGCCGGCGGCCTTGAGGTCCTTGTAGACCTCTTCGGCGAACTTACGAACCTCGCCAAGACGATTACCGTCGAACTCTGCTTCGCTATTCGATCGGCCCATACCGGCAAAATCTGCCAGCAGGCCGAGGAAGTGCTCGATCTCGCTGGGCTTGAGGCCCAGGCGATGCTCGGCCTTGTAGCCGGTCACGGTCGGCATCGTCTCGACGACGTAGAGACGGTTCATCGTCTTGCCGGCTTCGTAGCGATGACGCTCGGCATACGCCGCGGCCATGGGAAGGAAGCCAGGGAAGGCGTTGCCGGAGAGGAAGTCGGCATCGAGGGACAGGATGACGTCCGCATCCTCGAGCTTGTACTGGGTATCGAGGTAGTCGCCAAAGGCAGCCTTGGAGGCAGCGCGCGCAACGTCGCCGTTCACGGCGTCGTACTGCACCAGCGTGGCCTTGGGGTACTTGGCCTGAACCTGCTTCCACTGGGCCGCCAGCGTGGGTGAGGTGACGGTCTCCGACAGGAAGTACACGCCGGTACCGTCATGCGTCGCATCGACTGCCGCTGCGAAGTCCTGCTGGAAGGTGCCCCAGTCGGCTTTGTTGCCGCGCCACAGCGGGAACTGCGAACGGTCCGGATCGTAGAGGTCGAGCAGTGTCGCCTGGGTGAAGGCGTCGGTCTTGCCCTTCGAGACAGGGTGCTCGGGATTGCCTTCGATCTTGATGGGGCGGAACGCTTCGCTCTTGACCAGCACCGGCACCGCTCCGGTGGGGAACGGATGGGCCGTGGCGAAGTACATCGGGTTTCCGAGGACCAGATCCTCCGGCTGCTTCACGTACGGGAAGATGGGCTCATCCGGCTGCTTGGTGCAGCCTGCGAGGCCAGCGAGCGCAAAGCTCGCGCCCATGACCTTCATGAAGCCGCGACGGGAGACCGAGTCAATCCACTCGCCGGCGCCAGCCTGGCGCGGGAACTCTTCGCGCACCATCTCCTGGAACTCGGGCGTGTCCGCCAGCTCGTCCAGGTGCTTCCAGTAACGCTTGCCGCTCTTGCCGGAGAGCTTCTCCTGCACCTCAGCCAGCGTCAACTTCTTCGCGGACTTGATGGCCGTTACGATCTGCGGGGCCGCTGCCACCGGCTGGGCCATTTTCTGATCCATGGCTTCGTCTCTCATGTTCATCGGTGGCACACCTCGCAGCTCGAAAGCTCGTTCGCAGTGCGGATGTGGTACTTGTCCATCAGGTAGTAGCCGAGGGCGCGCTGGCTCTCGAACTTCTGGTACTTGATCGGAAGCATGGGCATGGCAGGAACGTCAGAGACCGGGGCTGCCGTGGCGGGAGCGCCAGGCTTGTCGGTCATCTCCACCTGCGCGAGCTGAATGCGGCTGGCGAGAGGAGCGATCGAAGCTTCGGAGGCCTTCGCAGGATCCGAGAGCGTGCAGTTGACCTGCTGCGCTGTCGCCGAACCGGCGCCGGTAGTGCCGCACCACACAGGCTTGTCGCCGCTGGGGCCTTCCCACGCCATGTTGTAGATCTCGGAGGTGGGGCGGAGGTTCTTCGCGGGGTCGCGATGGCAGTTGAGGCACCACTCCATCTGCAGCGAGTTCTCGGCATACATCAGCGGCATCTGGTCGACGCGGCCGTGGCAGCTGGAACAGCCGATGCCCTTGTTCACGTGAATTTCGTGATTGAAGTACACGTAGTCCGGAAGGTCATGGACACGGATCCACTGGATCGACTTGCCTGTCGCCCAGCTGCTACGAACCGGCTCCAGGAGCTGCGCGTTCGTCCAGATCTGCGAGTGGCAGTTCATGCACGTCTTCGTCGGGGGAATGCCGGCATAGGCGCTCTTCTCCACGGACGTATGACAGTACTGGCACTGCAGTCCGAGGCCTTCGACGTGGTGCTTGTGGCTGAAAGGCACCGGCTGGTCAGGCCGCTGACCCTGCTTCGTCACCCAGGGCGAGCGCTGCAGGTAGTTCAGCGCCACGCCGAGCGCGATGACGATCAAGCCCGTCAGCACCAGGCTTGCGCGCGCCAGTGCATTCGAACTGCGGTCAAAAACTTGCGCCATGAGTACGTCCCGCTTCCTCTTCGGGTCTAGATCAAAATTGCTTTGTGCTACCCTGCCGCTCCAAGGCGCGCATGGGGCAACCGATGTCCTGAACTTCAAGGGCCATGACCGGTCCCACAGTCAACAGAAAAGCCTCTGCGGGGTGGTCATGATGAGAGCTTGCCGGTCAGGAATCTGAGTATAGCAGCGGAAAGTGGAGCTTTATCAAGCCAGCGTTGCGCACTCTTTTGAGGGATTTGCGGGCACTCCGATTATCGGAGGCAGATGTTCGGGCAACGGCCATGCGCAGATGTCTGTATCAAAGTGCACATGGAAGCGAAAGCCGCGTCACTACTGACTGTGATGGACATCACCCATGATGGGTGGCGACAAAGTTTGCAGGCGAACGCAGCCCTTAACAGTCCGAGTTCAACTTGGAACATGAAGAGATTCCTGCTGACCGGATATCGACGGGAGAGGTGTCGAGAGAGGATTGGGATGGACCTTATCGGTGTGACACGGAAGCGATCACACGGGCTACCCACCCGGTCCACTCCTCTTCGGTGATCTCGCTGGCGGCGGCGCGCAGGATCATGGCCGTCTCTTCCACCTCACTGCAAGTGAGCTCATATCCATTGCGGTCGAGGAAGATCGTCAGCGCAGCGAACGCAGCGCGCTTGTTCCCATCGCTGAACGGGTGATTGCGAAGGATAGCCCATGGCAGTGCGGCCGCAAGATGAGCGATGGACGTCACGCCGCCGTAGCTCTGAATGTTTCTGGGCCGGCCGACAGCAGACTCCAGCGCGTTTTCGTCGCGCACTCCGGCGAGACCACCGTATCTCTCGATGAGACGATCATGCACATTGCGGAGAACGTCCCCGCGTACGAAGACGATGCTCATTTGGCGAGTTCGCGGTACGTGTTGCGGTGGCTGGGCTCGGTGCGAAGGAAGGCTTCAACCTGGCGCGTGAACTCTTCATCCACCGGCTTAAGCTGATACACCCCGCCGACCCGCTCCAGGCTCAGCATCGCCCCTTCCTCGAGGCCCGCCTCCTCGAGGAACTGCTTAGGCAGCAGAACGCCATATCCATTGCCGACTTTGCGGACCTTCAGCTCAATAGCCATGGCACCGTTATAACCTAAGTTATAACGTGTTGCAACTTAGTTATAACAGTCTTGTTCTTCTTCGCCTATGATGGTTTTCCATGCCGCGCACCCGCAAAGGCCGCACCCGCAAGCCACCCTACGACACAGAGCTCGCCGTTGCTGAGCTTTCCGCCGCTGACCCCAAGCTGGCGAAGCTCATCGAGCGCGCCGGACCATTCACCCTGCGGCTCACGGCGACGACTTCTCCCTTTGAGGCACTGACCGAATCGATCATCTACCAGCAGCTGCATGGCAAGGCGGCGGCGGCGATCTATCGCCGCCTACTCGAGTCTTTCAAGCCTCTCACTGGGCTGAACGAGTACGAGGAGCCCGTGCACTTCTCGCCGCAGATGCTGCTGGACGGCCCCAACGAGCAGCTGCGCCACGCGGGCCTCTCGCACAACAAGGCCCTGGCGCTGCGCGACCTCGCGGCCAAGACGCTGGATGGCACCGTGCCCACCCTGGAGCGCGTGCGGAAGATGTCCGATGAAGCCATCATCGAGCACCTGTCGCAGGTGCGCGGCATCGGCAAGTGGACGGTGGAGATGTTCCTGATGTTCCGCCTGGGCCGGCCCAACGTGCTTCCGGTGGATGACTATGGCATCCGCAAGGGCTTTGCGCTGACGTTCCTGGGCCTCAAGCCCACGCAGAAGGTGACGCCGGACCTGCTGGCGAAGAAGGACCAGATCGTGCGGCGCGCGAAGAAGTGGCAGCCCTGGAGCTCGGTGGCCAGCTGGTACATGTGGCGCGCCTGCGACCTGGCGGCGGGCAAGATCGTGCAGCCGGAGTAAGGGCTTTCATCCGAAAATAGGCCGCCTCTCATGATTCAAGAGGCGGCCTTCGGGGAGTACCAGGTACTTCTACTCCTGGTCTTCAGGTTGCGACGAAGGCGGGCCGTCGGGACGCTGGCCTGCTGCGGGAGGGTGCGGCATGCTGTTGTCCTGCGGCCCATCGCGACGAAAGCTCTTTGGCCCCCCGGGGCCGCGATCCGATCCGCGATCCATCTTGCGCTCCATGCCGCGCGGATGCAGCGTCTGCAGCTTGCCCCACTGGTCGGAGGTGAGCACGCCGCGGATGGTGAGCAGCATGTGCGCCTCGGCCTTCTCGAGTCCGGCGCGGGTGTCCGCCGCATCGTCGATCTGCTTCTGCGCCTTCGCCGAGTCAAGCGTGGGAGCGCTCAACGTATCGTCGAGGCGCACCTGGGTCTCTTCGAGCGTTGCATGCAGATGGATGAGCTGGACGCGCGCCTCGAGGAAGATGGCGTCGATCTTCTTCTGCTGATCGGCGGAGAGACCGATGGCGGTGATGACCTGTTGGTCGCGCCACCATGTGCCTGGAGGCAGCAGGCGATCGGGACCACCACGTATGCCGGGACCCTTGGGTTCCATCTTGTAGACCCCCTGACCTGGGCCCATTGGGCCGATGGGACCCATGCCTGGGCCCTGGGCCGAAGCTCCCAGCCCCGCGGCTCCGAGAGCTCCCGCGAATCCCAGCGCTACCGCCAGAACTACATTTCGCTTCGTCGTCATTACTGCATCTCCTCCTGCCCGTTATGGGCACGGCTGTTGCTGGTGTACGAGACCGCGAGGGGCTCGAGGGCCTGCGGGACTCGATCGGAAAGATCGCTCTGCACCGCGCTCAGCAGCGCCTCATCAGAAACTGCGGCGGCGTCCGTGGGGCTATTGGATGAATTCGTCACGTGGGCGTCCGTGTGCGGTGCGCCATGGCCGGCGTGCTCAGGATGCGCATACCACCACGCACCCCAGCCTCCTCCGAACAGCATCAGTACGAGCGCCGCCAGTGCGGGCACTCCCCAGCGCAGCCGTACGTCAGCGCGCAGATCGGCTGCGGCCCGCTCATGGCGCAACGTCTGCGCCGTGACCTGCTCGCGATGCGCTGTGTGCACACAGGCCTCGCGGAACTCGTGCATCAGTTCTCCCAACGAGTCGAATTTGTCGTCCTGCTCGGGATGCTTCATCGCACTCTCTCCTCTTCAACGGCTTGTACCGCTGCCTTGACGGCATCGATGGCGCGATACAGGTGCGTCTTCACGGTGCCCAATGCCATGCCGGTGGCGTTGGCGATCTCGCGCGCCTCCATCTCTTCCACGAAGTGCAACAGGAAGACGCTCCGCTGCCTCTCCGACAATCTCTCCGCGGCGCGCCACACCGCACGCAACCGTTCTTCCGCGAGCAACGTCGCCTCGGCCGACCGGGCGGGGTCTGGCGGTGGCGTCAGCAGTTCGCCGACCTCCACCTTCTCCACGCGCCGCCAGAACTTGAAGCGCCCGGTGCGGGTGTGATTGCGCAGCGTGTTGACCGCAATGCGCATCACCCAGGTCTCCGGGGACGACTCGCCGCGGAAGCTCTCCCGTGCGCGCCACACGGCCAGCAACACATCCTGCGTTAGCTCCTCGGCGACCTCGCGCTCGCGCAGCGAGTAGAAGAGGAAGCGAAAGATGCGGGCGCGCTGGCTATGCGCGAGCGCCTCGGCCGAAGCCAAGATGCCGACGCCGCATGCGAGCGTCTCGGCGGGAGGCCAATCCAGTTCCGCGAAGCTCTTTTCACCGGTCCGCTCGAAGATCATCTCGCCCTGCACACCCCTATAGACACCCAGGTTTGCGGACGAGCTTACACGCGGACACAGATTTCTTCCTTCGGTGCGGCTGGTTCCAAACGGAATGGTCGTCCCACAAGAGCTTTGCCGCATGGAAAGCGATTGCCGCAACAGCACAACACCGCGGTTTGGGACGATATTCTGGTTCGAGTGATGGTACGAGCACGCACACGCAACAAACGTCCTGAGACCGCCCCCGCCGACAACGGAGCGCCGCCGCGCTACATCTGCGTCCATGGGCACTTCTACCAGCCGCCGCGCGAGAACCCGTGGCTGGAGACGGTCGAGATCCAGGACTCCGCCGCGCCGTATCACGACTGGAACGACCGCATCACGGCAGAGTGCTACGCGCCCAACGGCGCCTCGCGCATCCAGAACAAGAAGAACGAGATCATCCGCATCGTCAACAACTACTCGCGGATGAGCTTCAACTTCGGGCCCACGCTGCTGAGCTGGCTGGAGGAGTTTGCGCCGCGCACCTACCGCATGATCCTGGATGCGGATGTGGCCAGCGCGCAGCGGTACTCGGGACACGGCTCGGCGGTGGCGCAGGTCTACAACCACATCATCATGCCGCTGGCCAGCACGCGGGATGCGTTGACGCAGATCCGGTGGGGGATCGCGGACTTCGAAGCGAGGTTCGGACGGAAGCCGGAGGGGATGTGGTTGGCGGAGACGGCGGCCAATCGTCATGTGCTCGACCTGCTGGCGCAGGAGGGGATCAAGTTTACGATTCTTGCGCCGGTTCAGTGTGCGCGGGTGCGCCGTTTGAGCGATGAGGGGAGTGACCCGAACGCGGCGACGCGGACGTGGTCCGAGACCGCGAACGCAAACGTGGATCCGACCCAGCCCTATCTCGTAAAACTGGACGAGGGGCGCTCGCTGGCGGTGTTCTTTTACGACGGGCCGGGCTCGCGTGCGATTGCGTTTGAGGGGCTGCTGGATTCGGGGGAGAAGTTCGCCGAGCGGCTGCTGGGGGGGTTCCATCCCGCGGCGGCCAACGATAATCCGGCGCAGCTTTCGCATGTAGCCACCGATGGGGAGAGCTATGGGCATCACCACAAACA